>NZ_JBFABE010000008.1:0-194286 GCF_040640155.1 Streptosporangium sp. NPDC023615 | reverse complement strand
ACGTCACATCGAGGGGACCCTCGATCTCCAGGACGAGCTGCGCCGTGTAGACGTCCGTCTCCAGCAGGGAGTGGAAGAACAGGCCGCGCTGGAGCGGGGCGAGCGGCCAGACGTCCTCGACGCCGGGACCCAGCGCGTCGAGGTCGTCCTGGGTGAGCGGGACCATGACGTCGCCGGGGGTGAGCCCGCCTCCGGTGTGCCGGGAGATGCCGGTCAGCGCCTCCGCCCAGGACGCGGCCAGCTCGTCGATCGCGTCGTCGGCGTGGCGCGCGGGGTCCCAGGTCCAGGTGACGCGCAGGACGTCGCCGAGGGCGATCGCGTCGATCTGGATGCCGTGCCTCAGCGGGGCGTCGTCGTCCCATCCGCCGGACAGTCCCTCGGCGACCGGCTCCCAGTCCCCGCCCGAGGGGGTGATCCGGCCGAGGTAGTTGAAGCCGATCTCCGGCCGGGGCAGGGCCGCGAGCACCGGCGCGGTGTCCGGGTTGAGGTGGCGCAGCAGGCCGTAGCCCAGCGGGTCGGGAAGGGCCCGGAGCTGCTCCTTCACCCGCTTGACGGCCTGCCCGGCGGCCTGCCCTCCGCGCGTCAGGTCGGCCCAGTCGAGGAGACCGGCGTCGAGCCTGACCGGGTGAACGACGGTGAACCAGCCCACGGTCCTCGACAGGTCCACGCCGGGGAGGAACTCGTGGCGGCCGTGCCCCTCCAGGTCGAGGAGGACGGATCTGCGCCCGCTCCACCTGGCGACCGCCGCCCCGAGCCCGGCGAGCAGCACCTCGTCGGGCCGCGCGTGGAAGGCCACGGCCACCCTGCCCAGCAGCGGCCCCGCCACCTCGGCGGGGATCTCCACGACCGCCTCCCGGCGTCCGCCCCACGTCCCCCGGCCGGGCCTGTCCCCCTCCCGGCGCTCCCGCTGCTCCCCGCGTCCCCCGTGCTCCCGGTGCTCCCGGTGCTCCCGGCGCTTCCCGCGTTCCCGGCGCCGTTCCGGTGACGGGGACGACGCCGGGGACAGCAGGGCGGTCCAGGCCGCCAGGTCGGCCACCCGCTCCGGGGTCACGGCCTCGTCGTGCAGCAGGCGTGCCCAGGTGCGCAAGGGGGTGGTGGGCGCGGGGAGGCGTACGGGCGTGTCCTTCCCGGCGGCGATCCAGGCCGTGAGAAGGTCGGGCAGCAGGATGCGCCAGGAGACGCCGTCGACCGCCAGGTGGTGGACGGTCAGCAGGAGCCGCCCGGACCGCTCGGGCCCGGGGTCGAACCAGACGACCCGCACCATCCGCCCGGCCCCGGGGTCCAGTTCCCCCCTGACGCGCTCCCTCTCCCGGACGACCACCGCGTCGAGCCCGCCGGGGGCATCGCCGCGGGTCCCGTCGGAGGCACCGCCGCAGCCCCCGCCGGCGCCCCCTTCAAAGGTCCCGTCGGAGGTTTCGAAGGCGTCGCCGCGGACCGCCACCCGGCGCACACAGTCCGCGGCGCGGACCGTTCCGGGCGGGGAGATCTCCAGCTCCGGTGTCCCGCGCTCCCGCGTGGACATGGGCGACTCCACCGGCGACTCCACCGGCACGGGCGGCGCGACCGTCCTGAGCCTCAGCGCGTCGTGGTGGTCCAGTACGGCCTGGAGCGCGGTCGTCAGGCGGGCGAGACCGAGCCCCGGTGGGACGCGGAGCAGCACGCTCTGGCTGAATCCGCCGATCGGCCCGCCGTCCTCGCCGAGCCAGGCGACGATCGGCGTCGGCGCGACGGCTCCACTACGCTCACCGGCCCTGTCACCCGAACCCGCCGGGCCGCCCGCATCGTCCGGGCCGCCCGCACCGCCCCCGCCACTCGCACCGGCGTCGCCGCTGACGCCGGCCGGGCCGCTCACACCGGCCGGGCCGCCGACGCCGTCCGCGCCGGCGGCCGTCCCCTCCGCGACGAGCGCGAGGGCCTCCGGGGTCTGGTGCCGGAAGACCTGCCGGGGGGTGAGGACGAGCCCGGCCTCGCGGGCCCGGGAGACGAGGCCGATGGCCAGGATGCTGTCGCCGCCCAGATCGAAGAAGCCGTCGTCGGCCCCTGCCCGGGGCAGGCCGAGCACCTCGGCGAACAGCCCGGTCAGCAGGCGCTCGCGATCGGTCAGCGGCTCGCGCCCGGAGGCCTCGACCCCGCGGCCCTCCTCACCGGGGGCGGGCAGGGCCTGCCGGTCGACCTTGCCGTTGGCGGTCAGCGGCATCGCGTCCAGCGTCATGATCGCGGCGGGCACCATGTACTCGGGCAGGGATCGCCTCAGGTGGGCGCGGAGCTCGTCGGCGTCCGCGCCGCCGGTCACGTACGCGACCAGCCGCGGGTCCGCCCCGGGCCCGCTCCCCGGGCCGAGCCCGGCGCGCCCGTCCGCGTCGCGGCGGACCAGCACCGCCACCTCGGCGACTCCCGGATGGGCGGCGAGGACGGCCTCGATCTCGCCCGGTTCGATGCGGAAACCGCGGATCTTCACCTGCCGGTCGGCGCGGCCGACGTACCGCAACTGCCCGTCGGCGTCCCAGGCGACCAGGTCGCCGGTACGGTACATCCGCTCGCCGGGCTCACAGGGATCGGCGACGAACCGCTCGGCGGTCAGGCCCGGCCGGTTCAGGTAACCGCGCGCCAGGCTCGGCCCCGAGACGTACAGCTCCCCGACCCGGCCGGGCGGGACGGGACGCAGCCCGGCGTCGAGCACCCGCAGGCGGGCGTCGTGGACGGGGCGGCCGATCGGGGTGTCGCCCGGGAAGGCCATGGGGTCGCCGACCGTGACGGCGACGGTGGTCTCGGTCGGGCCGTAGACGTTGATCATCCGGCGCCCGGCGGACCAGCGGCGGACCAGCTCGGGACGGCATGCCTCGCCACCGACCAGCAGCACGCGCAGATCGGGCAGGGCCCCACCCCCGTCCCCACCCCCGTCCCCGGTTCCCCCGGGTACGGTCGCCAGCGCGGCCGGGGTGACGAACGCGTGCGTGACGCGCGCCTCGGCGAGGAACCGGCCGAGCGGCTCGCCGCCGTACACGCCGGCGGGCGCCGGCAGCAGCGCCGCCCCCGCCGACAGCGCCATCAGCCACTCCAGCACCGCCCCGTCGAACCCGACGGAGGCGAACCCCAGGACGCGGCTGTCCGGCGTCACCGCGCACCTGTCGATCAGGGTACGCGCGAACGCGGACAGGCCCGCGTGGGTGACCACCACCCCCTTGGGGCGGCCGGTGGAGCCGGAGGTGTGGACGACGTAGGCCGGGTGACCGGGCAGCGGGCCGGTCACCGGGTCGGTGCCGGGCAGGCCCTCGCCGGTCCAGGTGTCCATCATGACGACCTCGACGCCGGGCGGCGGGCGGAGCCCGGCGTCGGCGCGGGTGACCACGACGGCCGGGGCGGCGTCGGCGAGCATCGCCTCCAGGCGCTCCGGCGGGTTGTCCGGGTCCAGCGGCAGGTAGGCGGCGCCGGACTTGAGGATGCCGACGAGCGCGACGACCGCGTCCGGCGAGCGGGGCACCGACAGGCCGACGTAGCGCTCGGGCCCGGCGCCGAGGGCGAGAAGACGGTGGGCCAGCCGGTTGGCCCGCGCGTTCAGCTCGGCGTAGGTGAGCTCGACGTCCCCCGCGGCGACGGCGAGGGCCCCGGGAGCGCGCCGTACCCGCTCCTCGAACAGGGAGACGGCGGTGGCGGGCGGTACGTGGCGGGGCGCGGTGCCCCAGTCGCCCAGGAGCGCGTGCTCGGACTCGTCGAGGAGGTCCACCGCGCCGACGCGGACGCCGGGACCGGCCTTGACGGCGCGGGCCAGGAAACGCAGGAAGCGGCCGTGGTGGTCGGCGAGCACGGCCTCGGCGTACAGGTCGGGGTGACCGTCGAAGTCGACGCGGACGCCGCGCCCGGCCGAGCCGTCGTAGACGTTGATCGACAGGTCCTCGACCGGGCCGGTGCGCAGCGGGTGCGCGAAGGCGGGGTGGCCGGCGAAGCTCAGCTCGTGGTCGGAGCGCATGATGTTGACGACCGGCCCGAACAACCGCCCGCCCAGGGTGGCGCGCAGCTCCCGCCTCAGGTCCTCGTACCGGTAGCGCTGGTGCATCAGCAGCCGCCCGACCTCCCGGTTGACCTGGCCGGTCAGCTCGCCGAGGGTCGTCCGGGCCGGGACGTCCAGGCGGAGCGGGAGCACGTTGGAGAGCATGGCCGGGGTGTGCCGGGCGGCGGGCGTGGCCCTGGCGGGGACGGCCAGCCCGAGGACCGCCTCCGGGGAGCCGGTCAGGCGCCCGGCGAAGGCCGCGACCGCCGCGATCACGAGCCCCGGGACGGACGTGCCGTGCGCGAGCGCGGCCTCGGCGAGGGCGGCGGCGTCCGGTTCGGCGGGCGTGCCGGTGCACCGGTGGAACCGTGCCGTGGCGTCCGTGCCGCCCATGCCGCCCATGCCGCCCACGCCTCCCGCGCCGCCCGCGCCGCCCGCCGTGTCGCCCGCGCCGCCGGCGCCTCCCGCGCCTCCCGCGTGGAGGGTGGGCACCGAGGTCAGCCCGGCGAGCTTGCCGTGCCAGTGGCGGCGGTCGGCCTCGAAGCGGGCCGAGGCGCGGTAGGCGGCGTCCTCCTCCAGCAGGGCGGCCAGCGGCCCGAAGGCCGCGGGGCCGGGGTCGCGGGCCTCGGACAGCGCGGTGTAGACCTCGGCGAGACGCGCGGCGATCATCGGCCCGCTGTAGCCGTCCATGACGACGTGGTGGCAGCGCAGGTACCACAGGTGGTGGTCGGGGGCGATCCTGAACAGGGCGGTGGCCACGAGGTCGTCCTCGCGGAACGGCGAGCTCAGGTCGGCCCGCATCCACTCCAGCGCGGCCTTCTCGTCCCCGGTGTCGAGGAACGGGCAGGGCACCTCCCGTCTCTCGACGACCTGCTCGGCGGCCCGCCCGGCGCCGGTGATCCTCAGGTGCAGGGCGTCGACCTCGGCCGCGGCGAACCGCACGGCCGAGGCGAAGAGCGCGGGGTCGACGGGACCGCGGATCTCCACGTACTGGGCGATGTGCAGCGGTTCACCGGGGATGATCCGCTGGGCGTCCCATATTCCACTCTGCGCCGCGGACAATGGCAGGGGGGAATTCGTACCGAACACCATCGCCACGCTTTCCATCTGGGCGGAAAAATGCCTGATGGGTGCGTATCAGCACCTTGAATAAGCAGAAACGCATTGTGTATGCATATCCGCTGACTTTGTTACCGGGAAGTAAATCACAGGTGCGATCCGCCTAGCAATGAAGCCCTTTATCAATTACCGCTAAAGTCTCCTCCCACTTTTTCGCGCTTCATCAGGACGACCTTGCCGGAACCGAGCGTCACCCGGGGCCGCACCAGCCGCCGCGGCCTGAGCATCACCCGCGGCCGGACCACCGGCCCCGGCCTCGGGCGCGGGCGCGGCCCGCCGCGCCACCAGCGCGTCCCCCTGGCCAGACGGCCCGGCCACCAGACCGCGTCGCCCACGTCCAGGGTGAGCGCGGTCACCAGGACCGACCGGACGACCATCGTGTCCAGCAGCACGCCCACGGCCACCGCGAAGGCGAGCTGGACGGTCTGGGTCAGCGGGAGCACCACCAGCACCGCGAAGGTCCCGGCGAGCACCACCCCGGCGGAGGTGATCACGCCGCCGGTGGCGCCCAGGCCGAGGACCGCGCTGCGCTCCGTGCTGTGGCGGTGGGCCTCCTCCCGTACGCGGTGCATGAGGAAGATGTTGTAGTCGACGCCGAGCGCCACCAGCAGGACGAAGACCAGCAGCGCGAAGCCCTGGTCCACCCCGGCGAAGCCGAACAGGTGGGTGAAGACCAGCGCGCTGACGCCGAGCGTGGCCAGGAACGACAGCACCACCGTGGCCAGCAGCAGCAGGGGCGCGACGAGCGCGCGCAGCAGCGCCGCCAGCACCGTCAGGACGACCAGCAGCACCAGCGGGATGATCACCGCCCGGTCCCGTCGCGCCCCGCGCTCCAGGTCGGCGACGAGCGCCACGTTGCCCCCCACGTTGACGTCGGGGGCGGCTATCGCCCGCAGCCGGTCGCGCAGGGCGAGCACCTGGCGCTGCCCGGCCTCCTCGTCGGCGGCCGCGCGCAGGCTCACGTTGAGCAGGACGTCACCGCGGCCCGCCGACCCCAGCGTGATCGCGGTGACCTCGGGCCTCCGGGCGACGTCCACGACCACGTCCCTGACGTGGCGTTCGGTGACGACCACCTGGACCGGGTCGGCCGCGCCCGAGGGGAAGTGCCGCTTCGCCGCCTCCTGGCCGAGGACCGAGTCGGGCCGGGAGAGGAAGACGTCGGCGTTGCCCAGCCCGCCCGCGCGGTAGGAGACCAGCCCGCACGCGCACAGGCACAGGCCGAGGACGGTGACGACCCACACCCGCCTCGGGTTCGCCCGGATCCTGTCTCCCAGGGCGCCCCACCGGCCGCGGTCGGCGGGCGGCCGTACGGCGTCCGGGTCGTGACGCGGGACGAGCGGCCAGAAGATCCAGCGCCCGAACACCACCATGACGGCGGGCAGCAGGGTCATCATGGCGAGCATCGCGCTCGCCACCCCGACCGCGGAGACCGGGCCGAGCCCCCGGGTGGAGTTGAGCTCGGCCACCACCAGGCAGAGCAGCGCGGCGATCACCGTCGCGGCGCTCGCCAGCACCGCGGGCCCGGCCCGGCGCAGCGCCGTCGCCATCGCCTCGTGCCGGTCGGCGTGCCCGCGCAGCTCCTCGCGGTAGCGGGCGACGACGAGCAGCGCGTAGTCGGTGCCGGCGCCGATCACCAGGACCATGAGCAGCGAGACCGCCACGCTGCTGACCGTGATCACGCCCGCGGATGCGAGCACCTGGTTGGCGCCCATCGCGACGACCAGCCCGGCCAGTACGGCGCCCAGAGGGAAGAGCCACAGGACGACGCTGCGGTAGGTCACCAGCAGCACCACCACGGCCACGCCCAGCGCGGCCAGCAGCAGGTCGGTGTCCACGGTCGAGAACACCGCCAGCGCGTCGGCCTGGAAGCCGACCAAGCCGGTGACGTACCCGGACAGCCCGGCCGGGCGGCCCTCGTCGACGACCCGGCGGATCCGCTCGACGACCTCGGCCGTCTCCCTTCCGCCGCGGTCCTTGACGATCACGACGACCTGGGCGGCCTCGCCGTCGGCGGACCGCTGCGTGGCGATCAGCCTGACCGTCCGGGTGAGCCGGGGCGGGTGGAACTTCAGCTCGACCGCCCGCAGCGGCTCGGGCAGCCGCCCCCGCGCGTCCCGGTAGGGGGCGAGCTCCCACTCGAACTCCTCGCGGGAGAAGGTCCTGCCGCCGGTGGGGGTGGGCATCTCGGCCACCACTCCGCTCACGCCGGCGAGGGCCTTCACGTCCCTGGCGATCTCGGCGTCGTCGGCCGCGCCGAGGCCGCCGGGCCGCTCGTAGACGATCGTCGCCGGGGAGAGGTTCTCCCCCCGCATGCCCAGGACGCGCCTGACGGCCTGCGCGGAGTCGGCTCCGGCGGGCAGGTAGGCGGCGATGTCGTCCTTCTGCACCGACTCCAGCCGCCCGGCCAGGGGGCCGGCCAGCGCGACGACGCCCAGCCAGACGAGCAGCACCGCCCACTTCGTGCGCCGTCCGCAGACCAGCCCGGCGAGGACGGCCCCGGCCGCCGAGAACCGTTCCGCTCCCCTCACCGGTTCGCGCTCAGCCTTCCCAGCAGGTGGTCGGCGATGGCCGCGACGGTCGGGTGCTCCCAGGTGAGGGTCGGCTCGACCTGCAGCCCGTACTCGGCCTCGATGTCGCCGCACAGACCGAGGGAGTAGACCGAGTCCATGCCGTACCGGGCGATGGGCACCAGCGGGTCGATCTCCCCGGGAGGGCGCCCGACGTAGGAGGCGACCCGGGCCGTCAGCCAGCCGCGGACGGCGTCGGCCCCGGCCCCGGCCCCGGTGTCAGCGGACATGTTCAGGCTCCTTCGGACGAGACGCGCGCGTCGGCCAGGGAGGGCACGCGCACGCCGGTTCCCCGCCGGACGCGCGCGGCGACGGCCGCGGTGAACTCGGCGTGCACGACGGGCAGCGCCCCGCCCAGCAGCAGTTCGCGGGTACGGGACCGCTGGATCTTGCCGCTGGTGGTCTTGCCCACCCCGCCGCGCTCGACCAGCGCCACGCTCATCGACGGCAGCCCGAAGGCGCCGGCCAGCGTGCCCTGCACGCCACGGGCGAGCTCCCCGGCCGGGACGTCGAGGCCCCGCTCGCGGACCTCCTGGACGAGCACCACGTGCTCGTCCCCGGCCCGCACCCCGAAGGCCGCGGCGGCGCCCAGCGAGGGGTGCACCCGCCGGGCGGCCTCCTCCAGGTCCTGGGGGTAGAGGTTGCGCCCGTTGACGATGACCACGTCCTTGATGCGGCCGGTGACGTACAGCTCGCCGTCCAGCAGGAAGCCCAGGTCCCCGGTACGCAGGAACGGCCCCTCCCCGGCGGGGGTGTACCCGCCGAAGGCGTCGCGGGTGGCGTCCTCGCGCCGCCAGTACCCCCGCGCGACACTCTCGCCGCGCACCCAGAGCTCGCCGATCCGGCCCTCCGGCAGCTCGGCGCCGCTACCGGGATCGACGACGCGGACCGACATGCTGATCGGCCGGCCGCAGCCGACCAGCTCCACCCCCCGGCCCTCCGGTCTCTCACCGCCCGCCGCCGGGTCCGGGGCGGAGCCCGCCACGGGCACCGGCCCGGGAGCCGCCGTGAGGACCGGCCCGGGGTCGGCCGTGGGGACCGGCCCGGGAGCCACCCTGGGGACCGGCCCGGGGTCCGTCACGGGGACCGCCTCGTGCCGCTCCAGAGCGGCGGCGTCGAAGCGGCGGACGAGCGGCCCCTGTCCCAGCGGGGTGGCGGTGATCACCAGTGTCGCCTCGGCCATGCCGTAGGCCGGGGCCCACGCCTTCTCGCTGAAGCCCACGGCCCCGAAGCGGCGCACCATGGCCCGCAGCGTGCCGGTGCGCACCGGCTCGGCACCGTTGAGCGCGAAGCGCAGGCCGGACAGGTCGAGCCCGGCCAGCTGGGCGTCGGTGACCCGGGTCGCGCACCAGTCGTAGGCGAAGTCGGGCGCGACGGTGTACTCGGCCCGGTAGCGGCCGATCATCTCCAGCCAGAGCGCGGGGCGCATCACGAAGGCGATCGGCGAGGCGAAGTAGAGGTCGCCACCGGCGTAGACGGGCTGGAGCAGCATGCCGACCAGGCCCATGTCGTGGTAGTGCGGCAGCCAGCCCACCCCGACGCCCTCACGGGGGGAGCCGATCGCCCGCCAGATCTCCCGCTCGTTGTGCAGCAGGTTGGCGTGCGTGATCATGACGCCCCGGGGCTCGCTGGTGGAGCCGGAGGTGTACTGCAGGTAGGCGAGGGTGCCCGGCCCGATCTCCGGCTCCGTCCAGGCGTCGGGATCGGGCAGGTCGAGGGCGTCGGTGGCCACGCACTCGACCGTGCCGTCCAGGCCGACCTCGCGCAGCCACGCGCCGAGCACGGGCAGGTCGGCCGAGCCGGTGAGCACCAGCCGTACCCCGGCGTCCTTGATGATCTTCTCGGCCCGTTCCAGCGCGCGGGGGTCGGTCTGCGGCAGCGGTGAGGGGACCGCCACCACCCGCGCGTACAGGCAGCCGAGGAAGGCGCCCAGGAACTCCAGCCCGGCCGGGTGGAGCAGCAGCGCCGTCCGGTCCGCCATCCCCCGGTCCGCCAGCCACGCGCCGATCGACCTCGCCCGCGCGTCCAGCTCGGTGAAGGTCAGGCGCCCGGATTCGGCGAGCTCGCCCCTGCGGTCCGTGACGAACGTGTACGACCGCCCGTGCCCGTGCCGGTCCACCTGCTCACGAACCCTCTGCACGAAGGACATCGGATCACTCCCGGGACGGCGAGAGACCCCAAGATAGGAGGAAAGACCAGGCAGGCCCAGGTCCGGGCCGCACAAGCTCGTCATCGCTTTTACGCCGAAAGTTAGTATCTTCCCCTCACCCGCCGGGCGCGCGGGTTCTCGGTGGCGCGGACGAGGTCACCGGCGCGATCGTCCCCCCGCCCGTCCGCCCGCCGGCCCGGCGCGGGGCGTGGCCGGGACGCCGGATCTTGCCGTGTTAGGCTGGCCTTGCTTAACATATGAGCATCTGTTCAGGTATTGGCGAAGTGGATCTTACGATGGGTCACGGGCACGGACACGGGCACGGCGCGAACACCGACCGCCGCTACCTCGCGGGGGCGCTCGTCCTGCTGCTCGCCTTCATGGCGGCAGAGGTCGTCATCGGCATCGCCGCCAACTCCATCGCGCTGATCTCCGACGCCGGGCACATGCTCACCGACGCCGCGGCGATCGCGCTCGCGCTGGTCGCGATGCGGATGGCCGCCCGCCCGGCCCGCGGCGCCTACACCTTCGGCTGGAAGCGCGCCGAGATCATCTCCGCGGCGATCAACGGGCTGACCTTCGTGGCGCTCGTCGTCTACTTCGTCTACGAGGGCGTACGGCGGCTCGTCGAACCCCCCGAGGTCCAGGGCGCCCTGGTCCTCGTCACGGCGCTGGCCGGGATCGCGGTCAACGCCGCCGCCGCCTGGCTCATCGCCAGGGCCGACCGGAGCAGCCTCAACGTCGAGGGGGCGTTCCAGCACATCCTCAACGACATGTACGCCTTCGTGGCCACCGCGGTCGCGGGCGCGGTCGTCTGGCTGACCGGGTGGGGGCGGGCCGACGCGATCGCCGCCCTGGTCGTCGCCGCCCTGATGGCCAAGGCCGCCTACGGCCTGCTGCGCGACTCCGGGCGCATCCTGTTCGAGGCCGCGCCCGAGGGGGTGAACCCGGTCGAGGTGAGCGCCGCCCTCGGCGCCCACCCGGCCGTGACGGGCGTGGAGGACCTGCACGTCTGGACGGTGACCAGCGGGTTCCCCGCGCTCTCGGCACACGTGACCGTCGTCGCGGGCGGCGACTGCCACCTGGTCCGCCGCGAGCTGGCCGCGCTGCTGCACGAACGCTTCCACATCGACCACACCACCCTGCAGGTCGACCACGTCCCCGGCACCGCGTGCCGGCTCACCACCGGCTGACCACCGGCCGGCCCGCACCCCGGATCGACCCGCACCCCGGACCGCACCCCGGCCCGTGCGACCGCGCCTCAGGCCACCGTGACCGTGCCCCGGACCGCCGTGACCATGCCTCAGGCCACCGGTGCCGGGACCGCCAGGCAGGCCTCGAAGACGACGGTGAGCCGGGCGATCACGGCCTCCCGGTCGGGGGTCCCCACGGCGTCGGGGCCGTAGAGCTGGCGCATCGTCCCGGTCCCGGTGATCAGGGCGGTGGCGATCGTCGCCCGGAACACCGCGTCCGGCCCGGGGAGCAGCGCGGCCAGCGGCTGGAGGATCGCCGTGCCGACCCGGTCACGGATGATCTCGTGGATCTCCGGGCAGCCCGACGACCTGATGAGCGCCGCCACCACCGGGCTCCCCTGGTCCGAGAAGAGCCGTTCGGCCACGTACTCGGCCAGCCGGCGGGGAAGCTCGTCCTGCGGGCCGTCCAGGATGCCGGGGAAGCGCCCCTGCATCGCGAGCACCTCCGCGAAGAGCTCCCGCTTGCTCCCGAAGTAGCGGTTGATCAGAGCGATGTTGGCGCCCGCCTCGGCGGAGATCAACCGCATCGTCACCTGGTCGTAGCCCAGGTCGGCGAAGAGGCGGCGGGCGGCCTCCAGGATGCGACGCCTGGTGCCCTCCCTGTCGCGCTGCCGTGTCTCGTCCACCTGACCGATCCTTCCAGATTTGACGGGTAAACAAGCGTCTACTAACTTCATGTGTACTGTACATGCATTGGGGGACGGTTCATGCTGACCGAACAACAGGTCCAGGCCGAGGCGGCACCGCGTTTCACGCACAGGCAGGTGCTGGAGATCCTGGCCGGCCTGATGCTCGCCATGCTGACGTCGATGATCTCGACGTCCGTGGTGGGAACCGCGTTGCCGACCATCGTCGGCACGCTCGGCGGTCAGGACCAGCTCGCCTGGGTGGCCAGCGCGACCCTGCTGACCATGACGGCCTCCACGCCGATCTGGGGCAAGCTCTCCGACCTCTACGGCCGCAAGCTCATGTTCCAGGTCTCCCTGGTCGTCTTCGCGCTCTCCTCCATCGCGGCGGGCTTCTCCCAGGACATGGGCCAGCTCATCGCGGCCCGCGCGATCCAGGGCATCGGCGCCGGCGGCCTGGCCGCACTGCCCCAGATCATCCTCGGCGACGTGGTGGAACCCCGTGAGCGGGGCCGCTACTCCGGCTACATCGGCGCGGTCTTCGGCGTCTCGACCGTGGCCGGGCCGCTGCTCGGCGGGTTCATCGTGGACAACATGTCCTGGCGCTGGACGTTCTGGATCTGCGTGCCGCTGGCCCTGGTGGCGTTCGTCGTCATCCAGAGGGTACTGAAGCTGCCGTTCACCCGCCGCGACACCAAGGTCGACTGGTGGGGCGCGACCTTCATCACCGGCGGCACCACCGCCTTGATGCTGCTCCTCTCCCTGGGCGGCCAGGAGTTCGACTGGAACTCCTCCTGGACCTACGTCCTGGGCGGGCTCAGCGTGGCGATGTTCGGTCTGGCGGTCCTCGCCGAGCGCAAGGCGACCGACCCGATCCTGCCGCCCCACATGTTCCGCGACCGCACGTTCGTGCTCACCTCCGCCGCCTCCCTGCTGGTCGGCGCGTCGATGTTCGGCGCGCTGATGTTCCTGCCGCAGTACCTGCAGATCGTCAAGGGCATGAGCCCCACCGGCTCGGGCCTGATGACCCTGCCGCTGGTGCTCGGCCTGCTCGTCTCCTCGATCCTGGTCGGCCGGTTCGTCACCAGGACCGGCCGGTGGAAGATCTTCCCCGTCGTCGGCATGGTGCTGGTCGCGCTCGGCCTGTTCCTGCTCTCCCGGCTGCACGTCGACAGCTCGCTGATCGTCGGCGGCGTCGACAACGTGGTGCTCGGCGTCGGCCTCGGCGCCTCCATGCAGATCCTGATCCTGGCCGCGCAGAACGCGGCGAGCCGGAGCGACCTGGCCTCGACCACCTCCGGCGTGTCGTTCTTCCGCTCCCTGGGCGGCGCGGTGGGCGTCGCGGCCTTCGGCGCGATCCTGTCCAACCGGCTCAGCGCCGAGCTGATCTCCCTCGCCAGGGAGGCGAAGCTGCCGCTGACCGGCGGGGGCGTCCCCAGCCTCGGTTCCCCGGACGCCATCCACGCCCTCCCCGCCCCGCTCCTGGAGATCATCCTGGAGGCCTTCACCCGGGCGATGAGCGCGGTCTTCCTGGTCGGCGTCCCGATCGCCCTGCTCGCCGCGGTGGCCGCCCTGATGGTCAAGGAGATCCCGCTGCGCTCGGCCGGGACCGCCACGCCGGCGCCGGGCACCGGCCCGTCCGCCCCGGCGGTCCCCTCCGGCGACTGACCCCCCGGAGGCCCCTCCGGGGGTTCCACCGTCCCGCGCCACACCGCCGGCGTCCGGCGGTCCATCGTCCGGCGGTCCATCGTCCGCCCGGGGCCGGTCCCGCTCTCCGGCCGGTCCCGGGCCTTCTCGTCCCCTCGCGCCGCAGGGGCGGCACGCCCCTCAGAGGGTCCATTTCTGGTTGGCCCAGCCGTTGCAGTCCCACAGCTGCACCTTGGTGCCGTTGGCGTTGATCGTCCCGAGATCGGCGTCCAGGCACCGGCCGTTGTGCATGCTGTAGATCGTGTGACTGGTCGCGTCGTAGATCCACTTCTGGTTGGTCCAGCCGTTGCAGTCCCACAGCTGCACCTTGGTGCCGTTGGCGTTGATCGTCCCGAGATCGGCGTCCAGGCACCGGCCGTTCTCCCGGCTGTGGATCGTGTGGCTGGAGACGTCGTAGCTCCAGGACTGGTTGTCCCAGCCGTTGCAGCCCCACAACTGCACCTTGGTGCCGTTCGGCCCGATGGTCCCCAGGTCGGCGTCCAGGCAGCGCCAGTTCTGGTGGCTGCGGATCGGCCCCCAGGCCGCACCGGAGTCCATGACGGGCGCCGAGGCCGGAACGAACGCCGAGCACCCCAGCACGATCGCCGCCACCGTCGCCGACAGCTTCACTCTCCGTCGCATCGCCGATGCTCCCCCTTCTTCGAGTACGAATCCCCGTGAGCCCCCGCGACCTCCTTCGCGGTACGGGGCGGAGAGCGGCGCGACCGGACGAACCCCACCCGGACCGCCCGGCGGCGCGCGTACCGCTCCCACGGGAGCGCGTGGCCGTCACTCTCCGGAGCAGAAGGTACACGCAGTGGGATCGGTTCCGGGGCGGCGACACGGTGTCGCGACACGGTGTCGCGACACGCCGGCGTCCCGGGGGCGGCCGCCGGAGAGACGGATCGCTAGCGGACGCCGCCCTGCGGGGAGTCCCCGGGCCGGGCCGCCTCCGAACCGCCCGGGGAGCCCGCGGCGCGCTCGGCCGCCGTGATCGCGTTGCGGAACAGCATCGCGACCGTGGTGGGACCGACCCCGCCGACCCTGGGGGTGATGGCCCCGGCCACCCGGGCGCAGGACTCGTCGACGTCGGGCAGCAGCCGCCTGCCCTCGTAGCGCACGCCACCGCCGACGACCACGGCGCCGGGCTTGACGTGCTCGGGCCTGACGATGCCGGGAACCCCGGCGGCGGCCACCAGGACGTCGGCCCGGAGGGTGTAGCGGGGCCAGTCGCTCACCCCGGTGTGCACGACGGTGACGGCCGCGTTGGCCGTGGGGCGCTTCTGCGCCAGGAGGATCGAGAGGGGACGTCCGAGCGTGGCGCCGCGCCCGAGGACGACCACCTCCCTCCCGGCGACCGGGACGTCGTGGAAGGCCAGCAGCGCCTCGATCCCGGCGGGGGTGCACGGCAGCGGGCCGGGCAGCTCCAGCGCCAGCCGCCCGATGTTGAGCGGGTGCATGCCGTCGACGTCCTTGTCCGGGTCCATCACCTGGAGCGCCCGGTCGTAGTCGAGGTGACGGGGAACGGGGTGCTGCACGAGCAGGCCGTGCACCGCGGGATCGTCGTTGAAGGCGGCGATGACCGCGTGCAGGTCCGCCTGCGTGGCGTCGGCGGGCAGGTGCTCGTGCGGCGAGGCGAAGCCGAGCTCGGCGGCCTGCCGCTGCTTGATGCGGATGTACCCGGCGCTGGCGTCGTCGTCGCCGACCAGGACCGTGGCCAGGCTCGGGACGACGCCCGCGCGGGTCAGGGCGGCCGCCCGCGCGGCCACGTCGGCGAGGATCCGCTCCGCGACCGGGCCGCCGGGAAGCAACCGGGCCTGACGGCCGCCGTGCTCGTCGTGCTCGCCGTGACCGGGGCGCTCGCCGTGCTCACCCTGGGCGGGGTGCTCGTCGTGGCCGGGGTGCCCGTCGCCGGGCGTGGGAACGTTCGATACGGACCGGGACATGCGCGTCCTCTCGGCGTGGGCGCCCAGGCGGTCGACTCCCACGACGAGCTCCCCGATGGTTGATGCCATCCCCTTGCCGCCAGTCGCGTCCCTCCTAGGATGCCCGATCGGCGTCCCCCGGGTCGAACCCTCCCCCGCCGCCGGCGCCGCCGAGCCTGGTCAGGCGGCTCACCGCCTCGTCGATGACCTCGTCCTTCTTGCAGAAGGCGAAGCGCACGAAGTGGCTGCCGCGCTCGGGGCGGGCGTAGAAGACCTGGGTCGGGATGGCGACCACCCCGGCCAGGGACGGCAGCTCCCGGGTCAGGGCGAGACCGTCGGTGAAGCCGAGGGGGCGGATGTCGGTCTGCACGAAGTAGGTCCCCGCCGGGCGGTACACCTCGAAGCCCGCGGCCGACAGCCCGGCGGTCAGCCGGTCGCGCTTGGACTCCAGGTCGGCCCGGAGCGAGGCGACCCAGCCCAGTTCGTGGCGCAGCGCGTGGGCCGCGGCGAGCTGCCATGGCGCGGCGGCGGTGAAGGTGAGGAACTGCTTGACCGTCTGCACGGCCCGGACGAGGTCGGCCGGGCCGCAGATCCAGCCGGTCTTCCAGCCGGTGACCGAGAACGTCTTGCCCGCGGAGGAGATCATCACGGTGCGCTCGCGCATGCCCGGCAGGGTGGCCGGCGGGATGTGCTCGACGCCGTCGAAGGTGAGGTGCTCGTAGACCTCGTCGGTGACGGCCGTCAGGTCGTGCTCCCGGCACAGCGCCGCGATCTCCTCCAGCTCGGCGCGGGTGAAGACCGTCCCGGTGGGATTGTGCGGGGAGTTGACCAGGACGAGCCGGGTGCGCGGCCCCACGGCGGCCCGCAGCTCGGCCGGGTCGAAGGTGAAGCGGCCCTGGTCCGGGCGCAGGGTGACCGGGCGGAGCACCGCCCCGGCGAGGGCGACGGAGGCGGCGTAGGAGTCGTAGTACGGCTCGAAGACGATCACCTCGTCGCCGGGCTCGCAGAGCGCCAGGACCGTCGCGGCGATGGCCTCGGTGGCACCGACCGTGACGAGGATCTCCCCGTCGGGGTCGTAGTCGAGGCCGTAGTGGTCCTTGCGATGCTCGGAGACGGCCCGGCGCAGCTCGGGGACGCCCGGCCCCGGAGGGTACTGGTTGGCGCCCTCCCGGATCGCCGACACCGCGCGCTCCAGCATGGCCGCCGGTCCGTCGGTGTCGGGGAAGCCCTGTCCCAGGTTGATCGATCCCGTCCGCGCGGCCAGCGCCGACATCTCGGCGAAGATGGTCGTGCCGAACCCGCGCATCCGCGCCACCAGAGGGTCATTCACGCGCTCCAGCGTAGTCCCCGTCCCGCCCCGGGGCCCGGGTGAGGAGGACCGGCGAAGGTCCGCGAAAGGTCCGCGAAGGTCGCACCGGGGCCACGCGGCGGCGATCCGGGACGCGCGGAGGGGGCCGGGACCACGCGGAGACGGCCGGGACCACGCGGAGACGGCCGGGCTGGTCCGTGCCGTCCGCGGGGGAGGAACCCCGGCACGGGATTTTCCGTCCCCGTGGGGCATGACGCCTGCCCCGCGGGCAGGGGGAGTGGACACGGAGAGGAGAAAGGCCATGCGGGCACGTGGCGAACCCTCGGTCGCGGCTTCGGGCGAGTGGAGGGACGAGGAGGGCACGCGGATGCCGGCGGGCGAGGCCCACGCCTGGCGGCCGGGAACGAACCAGACGCTGTGCGGCCTGGCGCTGAGCCGGTCCCGGCTGCTGCGGTTCCACCACGTCCCGTGGACGGACGTGTTCCCGGAGTCGGGGGGCGCCGCCGAGGAGATACGGCGGGTCTGCCCGAGGTGCCGGGCGGCGGCCGGGGGCCGTTCCGAGCGCGGCTGGAGCAGGAGCTGGCGCCGGGACTCCCCCCGGCCCTGACGCCCGCGAACGGTGCCCTCACGGGCACCGGTCGCTCCGAACCCGGGTCCCGGCGTGCCGCCCGGCCGGGACCATCAGGACCCCCGGGGCCGCCAGGACCGCCGGGGCCGCCGGAAACGAATGCCCGTCCGGTGAAACGTCGATTCACCTCCGCCTCCCGAATACCCGCCGAATGTCCTCCGGATGCCCGTGAAATGTCCGGCCCGACGCCCCCGCATTTCCGCCTCCCGAAATACGGTCGGCCGGAAATCACCGGCGAGGGCCGCCTCTTTTCGTAGATCACAGGAAGTCGGCCGTACGGTGAGGAACCGACGTAGGGTGAGCGCGAAGGCACGGGTGGACCACCTGCGGAGACGACACAGAGATGGTGCAGAGCGAGAGGACCACGGAGCCCCGCCCTCCGGCGGACGGCACCGGGTCGACGGAACGCGCCTGGCAGCTCGTGACGGCTTTCTCCAACGCCCTCGTCCAGACGCTTCTCGTTCTTCTCGCCCTTTCCGTTTCCACGGCCTCGAAGCTGGTTCTCGTCGGAGGAATTCTCGCGCTGACGGCGCTGACCATTTTCCCGGGCCTGCTGCTCCGGAACGCCGTCTGGCTGCGCCGCGCCTTCCCCGGGTGGACCAGCGGCCTGCTGGTGTCCCTCTTCCGCGGCGCGCAGAGGAACGTCTGGCGGCTCCTCGCGGCCGGCGTCCTGATCACGATCCTCGTCGTGCTGGCCGTGGTCCCCAAGGACGAGCCGTGGCGGACCTGCCAGATCCCCGACGAGATCACCCTGCTGGCCTCCGACGAGACCGCCCCGGTCATCCGGCGGGCCGCCGGGGAGTTCATGGCGGGGAAGGTCGACTGGTGGGGGTGCCGCCAGGTGAACATCACCGTCAGCGGCCTGCGGGCCGGTGAGGCGCGCGAACGGCTGAGGGACTGGACCTTCCCCGTCCAGCCGGCCTCGGAGCGGACCGCCAGGCAGGCACCGGGCGCCCGGCCCGACGGGTGGATCGCCGACTTCGCCGAGGAGATCGACTACGTGCGCAGGGACGAGAGCCCCGCCGAGGGGCGGACGTTCGGCGAGCGGACGATCGTGGCGACCTCCCCGCTCGTCATCGCCGCCTCCCCGGCCCTCGCCGACGACCTCACCCAGGGCGACTGGCGCCCGGGCGGGCGGGAGTGGGCCTCCCTGCTGCGAGGGAAGAGCGGCAGCCGCCTGCAGGTGCTGCGCACCCATCCCCGCGCCTCCAACGTGGGCCTGATGGCCGCCGCCGCCGCGCCCCTGCCCGACGAGGACCTCTCGGCGAAGGTGCGGCTGAGCGACGACGCCCGCGACATGATGTGCCGGTACGCCGGATCCCGCGAGGCGTCCCCGATGCTGCTGACGGAGCAGCAGCTCCACGAGCTCAACCTCGGCCTGTCGGGCGCCGGACCGGCGCCGGGCGGCTGCGCGGACCCGGCCACGCCCGGCGGGCCGCCGTCACCGGTCACCTGGCGGGCCTCCGTGCCGAACGAGCCCCCGCTGACGGCCGTCTACCCGGCGGGCGGTCACGCCATGCGGTACGCCTGCGTCTCCAAGAAGTGGCCCGACCTGAAACGCCCCGCCGTGATCAAGCGGACCGTCGAGGAGTTCTGCGACGCGCTGCGGGAGATCCTGCCCCGCTACGGTTTCCGGGACGAGGGCGGCCGCCTGGCCCTCGACAGGCTGCCCAAGCGGACCTCCTGGCTGAGACCCGAGGCGCCGGTGGCGGACTGGAAACCGGACGTGCTGGCCCTGCTGCACGGGCTGCGGGCCCCGCTCGGCGAGCACGTGCTCGTCCTGGTCGACGTCTCGGGCTCGATGGCGCGCAACAAGGTGAACGACGGCCGCTCGCGGCTGGAGGCGGCGATCCAGCTGGCCCAGCTCGTCGTCACCTCCCGGGGCGGCGACCTGACCACCGGGATCGAGACGTTCTTCCCCGGTGACGGCCACGCCGCCGACCTCGTCCCGGTCCTCGACGGCGGGAAGGCCCTCGCCGACGAGCTGGGCACGGTCCTGGAGGACTACCGTGCCGGTTCGCGTCCCGACCCCGCGATGCGTCCCGTCCTGCGGGAGGTCCTCACCCGGATGCAGAGGACCGGCGACCCGCGGGATCGGCGGATCGTGCTCGTGCTCACCGACGGCGGCAACCCCGGCGGGCTGACCGCGGACGACCTGAGGGGACGTGACGGCGTCCGGCTGGTGATGCTCTCCTTCGACCTGCACGGCTGCGACACGCCCCCGCTGCCGGAGTTGCGCGACAGGGAACTGATGTCCTGCCACGACGTGAGCAACGATCCGGAGCAGACGCTGGACGACGCCTTCAACGAGCTCCGGGCGGCCACCGGATGAGCCGCCTGCTGACAGTGGTCCTGTGCCTGCTCTGCCTGGTGGCGAGCGGCCCGCCGGTGCCGCCCCCCGGCCCCTCGGCGGGCGGCTGCGTGCTGCGCATCGCCACCGGGGCCGACGTCTCCGGAGGCGTCCGCGAGCAGGCGCTGGAGGCCGTGTGGAACGGCGTTCCCGGCAGGCCCCGGGCGTGCTTCGTGGCGATCTCCTCGGTCGCCGACGAGCAGCGCAGCGCGATGATCTCGGCCGCCCAGTCCAGGGCGGGCCACTACGACGTGTTCAACCTCGACATCCAGTGGATCCCGGAGTTCGCCGAGGCGGGATACCTGCGCCCGATCGACGCCGGCACGCACGGGGGGACCAACGACTTCCTGTCCGAGGTCTGGTCCGCGGGCACCTGGAAGGGGGTCCGGTACGCGGTGCCGTTCAACACCGACGTCGGCCTGCTCTACCGCCGCTCCGACGTGCGCAGACCGTTGAGCTGGCATGACATGACCGTCCTCGCCACGGCCCGGCGCTCGGGCGCCTCCCGGGGAGACCTCGGCCTGGCCGGGCAGTTCGCCTCCTACGAGGGCCTGACGGTCAACGCGCTGGAGGCGATCTGGGCCGGGGGCGGGGAGGTGGTCGACGCCGGCGGCCGGGTCGCGATCGCCGACGGGGCGGGGGTGAAGGCCGTCGCCGGGCTCATCGCGGCGGTCACCGGCGGCGTGATCTCCGGCGCGACCCTGGACGTCAAGGAGGCGGAGTCGCTGAACACCTTCCGCGAGGGACGCGCCCTGTTCCTGCGGCACTGGCCGTCGGCCCACGAGGTGCTGTCCGGGGAGCGAAGCTCCGGCGGGATCGGTTTCGAGGCGACCGCGCTGCCCTGGCAGGGCGTGCTGGGCGGGCAGTACCTCGCCGTCTCCCGGCACACCCCCCGGCACGCACTGGCCCAGCGCCTGGTGGCGGCGCTCACCGGCCGCGAGGCGGCCGTGCTGCTCTACCAGTGCGGCGGGTTCGCCCCGGCCAGGGTGTCCGCGCTGTACGAGGAGGTCAGGGCCGACTGCGGCGGCCCGGCGCCCACGACCGCGCCGCCCGGCCCCGGCGCCCCCGTCGCGGCGTCCCCGTCCGCGTCGGCGTCCGCGTCGGCGTCCTCACCCGCCTCGGGGACCGGATCCGGTACGGGACCCGAGGCGAGAGGTGGGACCACCCCCGAGCCCGAGGCCGAGGGCGTGCCGCCCGACACGCTGCTGCGCGCCCTGACCCGGGCCAGGCCCCGGCCGTCCTCCCCCTACTACAGCCAGTTCAGCCGGGTCTTCCGCACCGAGGTCCACGAACTGCTGAGCTGCTGGGCGCTGGGGCGCAAGGGATGCCAGGACGCGAAGACGTTCACGGCCGCCCTCGCCCCCAAACTGAGAAAGGCCCTCGCCGGCGGCTGACCGGCGGATCACCCGGCGAGCCGGTCGAGAAGGGGCCTCCACCGGCGAGCGACCTCGATCGCGAGCCGGTCGACCTCCTCGTCGCCGGAACGACGTGCCAGGTATTCGTCCACGGCGGACAGCACCACCTGCCGCACGCTTCGCCCCTCTGTCCCGGCCCGCCGCCTGAGGGCGTCGGCCTGCTCGTCGGCGAACCGCGATGTCATGGCCACGCCTCCGGTCGCCGGCAGGAGCCGGTGTCACCGCGGCGCCGTGGCCGGGAGCATACGCGCCGTCACCCAGAGGCTCCACCCGCCTCACCGTCCGCCGGGGCGAGGGGGCGCCTTCGGGTTCGCGCGGGTCCCGGCCGGTCGTGCCGTCCCGGTTCCGGCACTTGCCCCGGACGTAACGTCATGGTTTTCACTGGCCGCATGAGACGCGTTCCCCTGATCTACCTGGCCTCCTACGTCCTGTCCCTGCTGGGAAACTCGATCGCCGCGGTCGCCCTGCCCCTGATCGTGCTGCAGACGACGGGGAGCGTCCTGTCCGCCGGGATCCTCTCGGCCGCCACCGCGGTGCCGGCGTTCGCCGCGGGCCTGGTCATGGGAGTGGTGATCGACCGGATCAACCGGCGCACGTCGTCGGTGATCACCGACCTGATCTCCGCCGCGTCGCTCGCCGCCCTGCCCGTCGTCGATCTCGTGACCGGCCTGAACCTGGGCTGGTTCATCCTCTTCGGCGTCGTCGGCGCGATCGGCGACGTGCCGGGGATGACGGCCCGCGAGGCGCTCCTGCCCGCGATCGTGCGCGTCGGCGGGGTCTCCGCGGAGCGGCTCATGGGCGTCAGGGAGAGTCTCGGCGCGCTGGTCATGGTGATCGGGCCGGCCGCGGCCGGGAGCCTGCTGGTCCTGTTCGACGGTTCCATGGTGCTGTGGATCACGGCCGGCACCTCGTCCGCCGCGGCGATGCTCACCCTTCTGATCCCCAGGGACATGGGCGCGATCCCCGCCGGGACCGGTTCGGCGCCCTCGTCGGGCCGGGAGCAGCTGAGGGAGGGCTGGCGGGTGCTGTTCCGGCGCGACCGGTTCCTGCTCACGGTCACGATGCTCAACCTCGTCATGGTCGCCGTGATCGTCGCGCTTCAGGGGATCGTCCTGCCCGCGCACTTCACGTTGATCGACCGCCCGGAGATGCTCGGTTTCGTGCTCACCGCGATGGCGGCGGGAACCCTCGTGGGCAGCGGCCTCTACGCCGCCCTGGGGACGCGGGGGCCGCGCCGGGCCTGGTTCACGACCGGGATGCTGGGCACCGCCGTGGGCGTCGGCGTGATCTCGGCCCTTCCCTCGATGTGGGTCGTCTTCGCCGGGGCTTTCGCGCTGGGCTTCTCCTCGGGACTGTTCGGCAGCCTGCTCGGGGTCCTCATGATCGAAAGAATCCCCGACGGCGTGCTCGGCCGCGTCATGGGGACGCAGAACTCCCTCATGATGATCACGGGTCCGGTGGGGATCCTCGCCGCCGCGCTCATCGCCCAGTTCGGCGGCCTGACCGCCGCGGGAGCCACCATGGGCGTCGTCTGGGCCGTCGCCGTGCTGGTGGCGCTCCGCGCTCCCGCCCTGCGTAACCTTGACAGAAGGAACGGACAGGGCGTACGCGGCACGGACGAAGTGGACGACGTACCCGGAACGGGAGACGCGCGGGACACGGGACGGGAGATGACCGGGCATGCGCAGTAGCGACCTGGCCTCGCTCGCGGACGTGACGGTCCGCACGCTGCGCCACTACCACCGGATCGGCATCCTGCCCGAGCCCGAGCGCGACCCGAGCGGGTACCGGCGGTACACGATCCACGACCTGATCCGGCTGCTGCGCATCAAGCGGCTGGCCGCGCTCGGCCTCCCCCTCGACCGGGTGGCGGGCGTCCTGGACTCCGAGGAGGAGGACCACGACGACCTGCTGGGCGACCTGGAGCGCGAACTCGACGCCCAGATCGCCCGGCTCACCCGGCAGCGGACCCTCCTGGGGGTGATCCGCGAGCACCGCGCCTCCCCCGACGTGCCCCCGGAGCTCGCCCGCTTCTTCGAGACCTTCGCCCTGGCGGGCGCCTCGCCGGCCATGAACAGGATCGACCGGGACCAGTCCGTCCTGCTCGCCCATCTGCTCGGCGAGGAGGGCGTCCCGCACCTGACCGGGTTCTACGAGCGCATCGCCGCGCCCGGGACCATCGAGGTGGTGACGGAACTCGCCCGGCGCTTCGACCGGCTGGAGGCCGACGCGGACCCGGCGGTCGTCGGCCGTCTCGCCGACGACTTCGCCGAGCGGATGGGGGCGCTCGTCGCCGAGCTCACCTGGCCGGACGGACGCGACAACCTCCTGGACGGGAAGCTGTACGGGCTCTTCGACCAGTACATGCGCGACGCCCTGAACCCCGCCCAGAAGATCGTGATCGCCCGCGTCATGGAACGGCTGGGAGCGCCCCCCGGCCGGTGACGACGTCCCGGTACCAGCCGTAGCTCGTCTTCGGGGTGCGGGCCTGGGTGGCGTAGTCGACGTGCACCAGGCCGAAGCGGGCGGCGTACCCCCGGGCCCACTCGTAGTTGTCCAGCAGCGACCAGCAGAAGTAGCCGCGCACGTCCACCCCCTCGGCGACGGCGTCGGCGACGGCGGCCAGGTGCTCGGCCAGGTAGGCGACGCGGCCGGTGTCGTCCAGCTCGCCGGCGTCTCCGTAGCCGTTCTCGGTGACGAGGATCGGCGGCAGCCCGGGGAAGCGGGCGGCGAGCCCGGTGAGGGTGTCGCGCAGGCCGCGCGGCTCGATCCGCCAGCCGAGCCCGCTGGTGCGCGGACCGTCCGGCATGACCGTGCGCACCCCGATGTCGTAGGCCGAGCGCAGCGCCGGGTCGGGCTGGGCGTACGGGGCCGCGGCGGCGTGGATCGGGTAGTAGTAGTTCACCCCGAGGAAGTCCAGCGGGGCCGAGACGAGCTCCAGGTCGCCGTCGCGGCGGAACGAGAAGTCGGTGATCTCCCCGTAGACCTCGGCCATGTCGGCGGGGTAGGCGCCGCCGAGCAGCGGCTCGGTGAACTGCCGGTTGACCATCAGGTCCATCCGGCGGGCCGCGGCGGCGTCCTCGGGGGACGGGCTCGCGGGCACGCCCGGCGACATGTTGAGGGTGACGCCGACCCGCTCGCCCGGCCGGGCGTTCTCGCGCAGGCGCGCGACGGCGAGACCGTGCCCGACGAGCAGGTGGTGCGCCGCGGCCAGGGCGCCGTGCCCCTCTCTGGCGCCTGGCGCGTGGCGGCCCTCGGCGTACCCGGTGATCGAGGAGCAGTACGGCTCGTTCAGCGTGGTCCAGTACGGCACGCCGTCGAGGGCCTCGTGCACGGTCGCGGCGTAGTCGGCGAAGCGCTCGGCGGTGTCGCGGACCCGCCAGCCGCCGCGGTCCTCCAGCGCCTGGGGCAGGTCCCAGTGGTAGAGGGTGACGAACGGCACGATGTCGCGCTCGCGCAGCGCGTCCACCAGGCGGCGGTAGAAGTCGAGCCCGCGGCGCTCGACCCGGCCGCCGCCCTCGGGGAGGACCCGCGGCCAGGCCACCGAGAAGCGGTAGGCGCCCACGCCGAGACCGGCCAGCAGCGCCACGTCCTCGGGCCAGCGGCGGTGGTGGTCGCAGGCCGGGTCGCCCGACTCCCCCGCCGCGACCGCGCCGGGCACTCGGGCGAAGGTGTCCCAGATCGACGGGCCCCGGCCGTCGGCGTCGACGGCCCCCTCGATCTGGTAGGCGGAGGTGGCCACCCCCCACAGGAAACCGGGCGGGAAGGAACCCGCCGCCGGGACACGGACCTCGGACGCGGTCATACCTTGATCATCTCTGCCATGATGCATCCGATGATATGCCCGCCGGACGACACGCCCGCGAGCGCCTCCGGGACCTCGGGCGCCGCGAGGACCACGAGGACCACGGGAGCCGTCGGCGCCACGAAGGTCGCGGTCACGGGGACGACGGAGGTCACGGAGGTCACGGAGGTCACGGAGGTCGGGAAGGCCGGGGAGGCGGGCCGGAACACCCGCGGCGCCTCCGGAGCCCTATGCACGCCCGATGCCGGAGTGGTACGCCTGTCTGTCGTGACCCGAAGACTCCCCGACCTCGACGTGCTCCGCGGCTTCGCGGTGTGCGGGATCATGCTGGTCAACACCTGGCAGCTCACCCGCGGCCGCCTGGGCGATCCCGGGCGCAACGCGGTCGACCTGTGGGTGGAGAACCTGCTGCAGGGCAGGTTCTACCCGATCTTCTCGTTCCTGTTCGGGCTGAGCTTCGTGCTGTTCCTGAACTCGGCGGCCGGGCGGACGAGGGGTCCGCGCATCGTGCTGCTGCGCAGGCTGGCGGTTCTCACCGTGATCGGCGCGCTCCACTGGCTCGTCAATCCCGGCGAGGTCCTGCTGCCGTACGCGATCTTCGGCGCGCTGGTGCTGCTGCCCGCCTCGCTCCTGCCGCCGCCCGCGATGGCGGTGCTGGGGATCGTCCTGACCGGGTACGCCGTGCACCACGGGGGCGGGGTGGTGCTCATCCCGGGGCTGTTCCTGCTGGGCGCGGCCGTGATGGGGAGGCCGCCGTCCGGGCGGCTGCTGCTGCCGGTCTTCCTGTTCTCGGCGGTGCTGGGCGCGGCCCTCACCGCGCTGTGGATGATCAGCTCCGGTGACTACTCGCTGTACTACCGGGGGACCTACCCGGCGGCCGGGCTGACGACGGCCACGGCCTACTGCACCGGGGTGCTGCTCCTGCTGCGGACCCGGGCGCGCGGGGCACTGACGGCGGTGCTGGCCCCGCTGGGCCGGACGGCGCTGACCAGCTACCTGGTGAGCACCCCGGTCATCCTGCTGTCCCTGCCGCTGCTCACCGCCGACCCGACCCGGGTCACCGGCCTGGTGTTCGCCCTCGCCGTCCTGGTGGTCCAGATCCTGTTCAGCCGGGCGTGGCTGGCCCGGTTCCGGTACGGGCCGCTGGAATGGGTATGGCGGAGTCTCACGTGGATGGAACACGTGCCGAACCGACGGATAGGGTCACACCCGTGACACGCATCGCCCTGTGCCAGATCCCCGTCTCCGAGGATCCAGACGTCAACCTGAGCCGCGCCCGCGACGCCCTCGGAGAGGCCGCCGCGGGAGGCGCCGAGCTCGCCGTCCTGCCGGAGGCGACGCTCACCCGGTACGGCAGGCGGATCACCGACCTCGCCCAGCCGCTGGACGGGCCGTTCGTCACCGGGCTGGCCGCGTCGGCCCGGGAGCACGGCCTGTCGGTGATCGCGGGGGTGTTCGAGCCCGGCGAGGGCCGGGTCCACAACACCGCGGTCGCCATCGGCCCCTCGGGGTCGATCGAGGCGGCCTACCGGAAGATCCACCTGTTCGACTCCTTCGGCGCCCGCGAGTCCGACCTGGTCGCGCCGGGCGACACGCCGGTCGTGGTGGAGCTGGCCGGCCTGCGCGTCGGCCTGGTCACCTGCTACGACATCCGCTTCCCCGAGCTGACCCGGGCCCTGGTCGACGCCGGGGCCGAGGTGTTCGCGGTGATCGCCGCCTGGGGTTCCGGGCCGATGAAGGAGGAGCACTGGACCACCCTGGTCAGGGCGCGGGCCCTGGAGAACACCACCTGGGTGGCGGCCGTGGGCCAGGCGCCGAACCCCGAGGCCCGCGACGGTTTCGGGATCGGGCGGAGCATGCTGGTCGATCCGATGGGGGTGGTCCGCACCGACCTGGGGTCCTCGCCCGGCGTCCAGACGTGCGAAATCGACTCTCAGATCACGATTGCCACCCGGAATGCCCTGCCGTGCCTGGAACACCGGCGGCTCCAGGTCGGCGGATCGTAAAATGCCGAGCGTGAGTGAGCCACCTGGGCGTAGAACGCAGATGCAGAAGGTCATACCGCCTCGGCTGCTCGTGCCCTATCTGGCCGGCAGACGCACCGTGATCTCGGGGTACGTGTACCGGGTTCAGGACTGCGCGCGGCTGACCACCCCCGCGCAGCTCTTCGCGGGCCTCGACCTGGGGTTCGAGGGCTCGGAGCTGAACGCCACGGTCCCGGAGATCTACCTGATGCGCTGGTTCGCCCGTGACATGGACGCCTACATCGTCCCCTACGGCCCGCACATGGGAGGTGACTGGAACGATTCACCGCCTTTCGCGGGGAACGGCTTCACCACCTCGCGCGAGCACGTGGTGCCGCAGTTCCACACCACCCCGATGCCGATCCCCGCGGGAGCCGAGATCATCCACGTGACGCCGGGCGAGGAGCGCCTGTTCGGCCTGTACGACGGCCTGAGCTGGCGGCCCGCCTCATGAGCGCCGAGATCGAGCCGGTGGCCTCGGGGTTCGCCGCCCGTCACCGGGGCCGGACGTACGCCGCGGCCCTCGGCCCGGGGAGTTCCGAGGTGGTGCTGTTCAGCGAGGAGGCCAAGGCCGGCTTCGAGGCGGCCTCGGGCTACTGGCGGCTGACGGTGGCCCGCGAGGACCTGGAGTGGCTGGTGCTGGTCCGCACGGTCGGCGCGTTCGGCGGCGAGCCCTGCCTGGTCCTGGACGTCTCCGAGGAGAACGGCGAGGAGAACCTGCACATCGCCTACACCGGGCACAGCGGGATGAAGGCCGAGGCGCTGGGGTACTGGATGGTCGACCACGGCGCGTACGAGGTCGTCGTCCCCCGCGACGAGGTCTTCTCCGTCCGGATCGAACGCCTGCCGGTCCCCCTGACCCCGGCCGACCCGGAGCCGTAGCAGGCCCTCCCGACCCCCGACCCCCGACCCGGGGCTCGAGCGCCGTGACGCCTCGGGCCCCGGGTCTTCGCATGCCCAGCCCCTCGCGCCCGGCTCCCTTGTGCCTCGCCCCGTTCGCGTCCCGCCCCGTTCGCGTCCGGCACCCTCGCGCGGCGCCCTCTTCATGCCCGGCCCGCCTCACGCACAGCCTCACACCCGCCGCCCGCGCCGCTCCCGGAGCCCTTGCGGTTCCCGAGGACGTGCATGCCAATGTTTCACATGTAAGAAAATTCTTATAGGTGAAGGAACCCCATGACAAGGGCTCGACCCACCGGCGACGAGCTGGTCGAGATTCTGGGCGCGCTGGCCAATCCCCTACGGCTGCGTGTCATCGCGAAGCTGGCCGAAGGCCGTGACTACGTGAGCCACCTCGCCCGCGAGATCGGCGTGAGCCGTCCTCTCCTCCACATGCACCTGCAACGGCTGGAGGCCGCCGGACTGATCGTCGGCAGCCTCGAACTCTCCGAGGACGGCAAATCCATGAAGTACTACGAGGTCGCGGATTTCGATCTGCGGCTGACCGCCTCGGCGCTGGCCGAGGCGGTCGAGACCCTCACCCGAGCGGATCCGTCCACGGGTCCCGTCCCCAAGGAGCGGTCCTGATGTACCTCGCCGCGGTCGACACCGCGACCTGGCCCGGGACGGTGCTCGTCCTGGGCGTCTGCCTGCTGGCCACGATCCTGATCATCGGTGTGCCGGCGAGCGCCCACGAGTTCCGCAAGACAACGCTCGTGCTCTCCGGTTCGAGCGGCGGGCGCCTGCTCGGGCCGATGGGACGCATCCTGCGGGCGTCCGCGCTCTCGCCCTTCGTCCGGCAGCGGATGCCGGTGCTCCTCGCGGCGTCGAGCGGGAAGCTGCTCGACGAGCTCACCGAGCTCGTCGATTCGGGGAAGGTCGTCCCCGCGGTGGAGAGGACGTACCCGCTGCACGAGGCGCCCGAGGCGCCGCGGCACTTCGCCGAGGAGCGCGCCCGCTCGAAGATCGTGATCACCGTCCCGCCCGCCTGACCCGCCCTCTCGAGCCTCTCACGCCGCCGGCACCGCTCACGCGGTCGCGGTCGCGGTCGCGGTCGCGGTCGCGGTCGCGCCGATCACACCGTCCGGCGCCCCTCAGGCCGGGAGCAGGGCCTCGTGCCATCTGGCGGTGTCGGTGTACTGGTGCAGGGAGACGAGCCTCCCGTCGCCGACCCGCCACAGGTGGGCGAACTCGGCCTCGTAGGAGCGGCCGGTGGCCAGGGCCGTCCCCCGGTAGTGGCCGGTGACGAGGACGTCGCCGTCGGCGGTCTCCCGATAGGTCTCGTCGTACGGGGCGGTGTCGTAGGCGCGGGCCACCCTCCCCCACACCTCGAAGATCATCGACTCGGGGCCGTGGTGCGCGCCACCCACGCCGCACGGCATGCCCGGGGCGACGTGGCCCTCGAAGTCCGGGTGCAGCAACCGGGTGAGGGAGTCGACGTCGCGCTCCCGCAGGGCGCGATAGAGATCCTTGACCAGTGGGAACATGGCGCCTCCGTTTTAGTGAAAGTATTCTAGAATGCGTTCACTAATATCATGGGAGGACGGTCGTGGGAAGACAGGCCAGGTTCACCGAGGAGCGGATCCTCGACGCCGCGCTGGAGACCGTGGCGCGGGAGGGGGTGGCGGGGGCCACGGTGGCGGCGATCGCGGCGCGCCTGGGAGCGCCGGTCGGCTCGATCTACCATCGCTTCCCCTCCCGCGACCTGCTGCTGGCCCGGCTCTGGATCCGCTGCGTCCAGCGCTTCCAGGAGGGGTTCCTCGACGCCCTGGCCGCGGGAGACCTGGAGCGCGCGGCGGTCCACACGCCCCGCTGGTGCCGCGAGCACCTCGCCGAGGCCCGCGTGCTCCTGCTCCACCGCCCGGCGGACCTGGTCGCGCGCTGGCCCGCCGAACTGGGCGAGGAACTGGCCGCCCTCGACGCGAGGACGGCGGGCGCCCTGACGGCGGCCGCCGGCGGCGCTCCCGAACTCCCCGCCACCCCCGGGCTCCCCGGCCCCTCCGGCCTCCCCGATCCCTTTGTCCCCTCCGATCCCTCTGTCCCCTCCGGGCGGGAACGGCTGGTGTTCGCCCTGGTCGACGTCCCCTACGGCGCCGTGCGCCGCCACCTCGCCGCCGGGCAGGCGCCGCCCCCTCTGGTCGACGCCCTCGTCCTGCGGACCTGCCGCGCCGTCCTGTCCCCCTGAGCGACACGCGCGGATCGGTCCCCTATCCGGCCTGCCGGCCGTCTCCTCCCGGGAGGCCGAGGGCGCGGTAGCGCGCCAGCCGGGCGGCGAGGCGGTCGCCGGGCTCCTGGGCGAGCAGCCCGGCGATCTCGTACTCCAGGGTGCGCGCCAGGCGGCGGCAGAACGCCTCGGGCTCGTAGGCGGCGTCCGGCGACTCCGGGATGATCCGGTCGACGAGGCCGTCCCGGCGCAGGTCGGTGGAGATCACCCCCTGGGCGGCGGCGATCTCCGGGGCGAAGTCGACGCTGCGGTACAGCAACGCCGAGGCGCCCTCCGGGGAGAGCGGCGACAGCCAGCCGTGCTGGGCGCAGAGCACCCGGTCGGCGGCCAGCAACGCGAGGGCGGCGCCGCCGGCGCCCTCCCCCAGCAGCAGGCAGACGGTCGGCGCGTCGAGCATCACCAGGTCGGCCACGGAGCGGGCGATCTCGGCGGCCAGGCCGCCCTCCTCGGCCGCCTTGGAGAGCGCGGCCCCGGCGGTGTCGATCACGGTCACCAGCGGCAGTCCCAGTTCGGAGGCCAGGCGCATGCCCCTTCTTGCGACCCGGAGCCCGGCCGGGCCGAGCGGGGCGTCGATCCGCTGGCGCCTGCGGTCCTGGCCGAGCACGATCGCCGGGGCCCGGCCGAACCTGGCCAGCGCGAGGATCAGCCCCGGATCGTTCTCACCCACGCCGGTGCCGTTGAGCGGGGTCACCTCGTGGGCGCCGAGCTTGAGCAGCGCCCGCACGCCGGGGCGGTCGTCCCGGCGGGAGCGGCCGATCGCGTCCCACGCCTGGATCGGCGGGATCCGCTCGTCGGGGTCGGGCCCGGGGTCCAGCCCCCGGCGGGGGGCGCAGAGCACGGCGAGCGCCCGTGCGGCGATCCGCCGGGCGTCCTCGGCCGACACGACCGCGTCGACCAGCCCGTGCGCGAAGAGGTTCTCGGAGACCTGGACGCCCTCGGGGAACGGGTAGCCGTGCAGCGCCTCGAACACCCTCGGGCCGAGGAAGCCGATCAGCGCGCCCGGCTCGGCCGCGGTCACGTGCCCGAGCGACCCCCAGGAGGCGAAGACCCCGCCGGTGGTGGGGTGGCGCAGGTAGACCACGTACGGCAGGCCCGCGGCTCGGTGCGCCGCCACCGCGGCGGTGATCTTCACCATCTGCACGAAGGCCATCGCCCCCTCCTGCATCCGGGTGCCGCCGGAGGCGGGGGCGGCCAGCAGCGGGAGCCGCTCGGCGGTGGCCCGCTCGATCGCGGCGGTGAGCCGCTCGGCCGCGGCCACCCCGATCGAACCGGCCAGGAAGGAGAACTCGCACGCGATCACCGCCACCCGGCGCCCGTCGAGCAGCCCCTCCCCCGAGACGACCGACTCGTCGTACCCCGTCCTGGCCCGGGTCGCGGCCAGCTCCGCGGCGTAGTCCGAGCCCTCCGGCGCCGGGTCGGCGGGCGCGGTGTCCCACGACGACCACGTCCCCGGGTCGAGGAAGGTGTCGATCAGCGTGCGCGCGTCGGGCCGCGCCGGGGTCACGGCCGCGCTCCCCGGTCACCCGAGCCGGACCGTGCCGGGGCCGTGCCCGCACTCCCCGGGGCGGCACCGGAAGGCACGGGAAGGCTCGGGGACGACGGCGTCCGGGGCCGCCGTCCCGGGGTCCGCGGTCGCCTCATCGTTCGCGCTCCTCCAGCCACGCGAGGACCTCTTCGTCGTGCTCGCCGAGCGCGGGCGGGGCGGTGTGGCGCAGGGGCGGGTCGCCGTCGAAGCGCAGCGGCGGCCCGGGCAGCTCGATGGCGCCGAGCACCGGGTGGTCGACCTCGACGATCAGGCCCTGGGAGCGGGTCTGCTCCCAGGCGTAGACCTCGTCGATGGACCTGATGGCCCCGGCGGGCACGCCGGCCTCGCCGAGCGCGGCCAGCCAGTGGGCCCTGTCCCGTGTGGCGAGCACCTTCTCCATGTCGGCGATCAGCTCGTCCCGATGCGCGAATCTTTCCCTGTTGATCGCATATTTCGTGATATTCGGATCGATGTCCAGCAGGGCGGCGACCTTGCGCCACTGCGCGTCGTTGGCCGCCGCGATCTGGATCATGCCGTCCGCGCAGCGGAAGGCCCCGTAGGGGGCGATGGAGGCGTGGTGGTTGCCGCCCGCCCCGGGGACCTTGCCGCCGACCGTCCAGGCCGTGCCGTGGTAGGAGTGCACCCCGGTCACCGCGGCCAGCAGCGAGGTCCGCACCACCTTGCCCCGCCCGGTCCGCTCCCGCTCGTAGAGCGCGGCGACCACGCCGTACGCGCCGTGGATGCCGCCGAGCAGGTCCGCGATCGAGGCGCCCACCCGGTACGGCTCCTCGGGCGAGGGGCCGGTGAGGCTCATCAGCCCGGCCTCGCCCTGCGCGATCTGGTCGTAGCCGGGCCTGCCGCCCTCGGGGCCGTCGTGGCCGAAGCCGGTGATCGACAGGATGACCAGGCGGGGGTTGAGCTCGTGCAGCCGCTCCACGGGGAAGCCCAGCCGGTCCAGCACGCCGGTGCGGAAGTTCTCCACCAGGACGTCGCTCTGCCGTACCAGGCGCTCGATCAGCGTCCTGCCCTCGGCGGACTTGAGATCGACGGCGATCGACCGCTTGTTGCGGTTGGCCGCCAGGAAGTAGGTGGAGATGTCGCCGTCGGGGCCGACGAAGGGCGGGCCCCAGCCGCGCGACTCGTCCCCTCCCCCGGGATGCTCCACCTTGATCACCCGGGCTCCCAGGTCCCCGAGCATCTGCGCGGCGTGCGGGCCCGCGAGCGCGCGGGAGAGGTCGAGGACGACGATGTCGCCGAGTGCTCCCTGCAAGATCAACCTCCGGTGCGTGGTGACCGGGCCCGGGGAGGGCTCGTCGCTCCCCGGCCGCCTGTCATGAGACCACCGGCCACGGTACCCGGGCGCGGGAATCCCATGATCTCTCATGACGTCACCCGGCAGGCGTCCGGGGGGAGATCGGGCTCGACGGGGGCGTAACCGGAGCGGACACGGGCGGGAAGGCGCGCCCGGGGGACGCGAGGAGGCGGCCCGGAGCCGACGCCGCCGGGGAGACGGCCCCGGGGGCGTGAGGAGGAGGGCCGATCCGGTGCGGGCACGCGTCGGGACGACGAACCCGGGGCGGAGACGAGACGAGCCGGGGCCCGCACCTCGGAAGGTGCGGGCCCCGGCCCGTGATGCGCGTGCTACGTCAGGCGGGAACGATGTTCTCGGCCTGCGGGCCCTTCTGGCCCTGCGTGACGTCGAAGGAGACCTTCTGGCCTTCCTGGAGCTCACGGTAGCCCTGCGCCGCGATGTTGGAGTAGTGAGCGAAGACGTCGGCGCCGCCGCCGTCCTGCTCGATGAAGCCGAAGCCCTTTTCAGCGTTGAACCACTTCACAGTTCCCGTTGCCATCTCGATCTCCTTCGATAGGTGGCAGAGCCGGAATCCGCACCTCGCGAATCCCGCGTCGCCGCGATGAGCCCATCCGGAGATGACCGGGAAAACAAAATGCACCTGAAGGGTTATCCGTCAGGTGCACACAAAGTTTCATGGGTACCACAACCGCAACTGAGTTCAGCGTAGCACCTCCTCGCACCACTCGCGAACCGGCACCGCACCACCGGCATTTCCTCGATCGGCCCCCCTGGCCGGCGTCATCCGGTCGCACGCCGCCATCCGGTCACGCGCCACCGGGGGGCGCGTGACCGGCCGACGGCGGAGGGCGCGGCACCGGCGACGCCGGGAGCGCCGCGCCGGCCGCGATCAGAGGTGGTCCACCTCGGCGTGCGGCAGGCCGCCCGACAGGGACGGAAAGCCCGGCCCCCGGTCGAAGAAGGGCGGGTTCGCCGCCAGGAGGGCGCGCAGCTCGGCACGGCGCGCCTCGGTGGCCTCGACGTCCACCCGCGGGCCGTCCGCCCGCGGGCCGTCCGCCCGCGGGCCGTCCGCCTGGAGACCGGCGGCCCGGGGAACGTCCGTCCGGGGGGCGTCGGCGGCCCCCGTCAGGATCACGCCGTAGTCGTCGCGGGCGCCCTCGGGCGAGACCTTGCCGTCGCGGACGTCGGCGGCCACCAGCGCGGGGTCGCGGTCCAGCGGGCAACCCCAGCCGCCACCGCCCGTGGTGCGCACCCGGACGACCTCTCCGGCGCGGACCGGTGAGTCGTCCACCAGGCCCTCCATCGGCCTGCCCTCGATCTCCACCGTGAAGGGGCTCCCGGCCCGGCCTCCGTTGACACCCCAGCAGGACAGGATCGAGCGGTCGGCGATGGACATGAACGAGGCGTCGCGGAGCATCCGCAGGTGCTTGTCGTAGCCCAGCCCGCCCCGGTAGAGGCCCGGGCCGCCGGAGTCGCGGGCCAGGCCGAGCCGCTCCACCCGGAAGGGCCAGCGGGACTCGGCGAACTCCACCGGGATGTTGCGCGAGTCGGGCACGACGTGGATGGTGTCCTCCCCGTCGGCGTACCACCGGCCGCCGGAGCCGCCGCCGAGCACCTCGCGCATCAGGTAGGGGGTGCCGTCGGAGTCCTCCCCGTACACGCCGGTGTAGCGGATGGTCTCCTGGTCGGCGGGCATCCGCCCGCCGGTGGCCTTGGCCAGCACCCCGGCGAGCACGCCCAGCAGGCGCAGGATCACGAACGTGCGGGCGTTGGTGGGGGCCGGGAAGACCGGCGTGAGCAGGGTGCCCTTGCCGGGGAAGCGCATCTCGATGAGCGGCACCACCCCCTCGTTGACGTCCAGTTCGGCCATCCGCTCGGGGGTGTCGGCCAGGTTCCGCAGGATCGGGGCCAGCCACTTCTTCAGGAACACCCCGTCGGCGTAGTCGCCCGCGTGGTTGATCGGCCCCTTGGCCTGCGGCGAGGTCCCGGTGAAGTCGATCACCAGCGGCGCGGGGGCCGAGTGGTCGACGACGAGGGTCATCCGCTGGGTGTGCAGGCGGGGCGGGTCGACGCCGTCGTGCTCGGCGTAGTCCTCCCACACGTGCGTGCCCTCGGGGATCTTGGCGAGCAGCTCCCTGCGGAAGGTCTCGGTGGTGCCGGAGACGATCGCGTCGAAGCACGCCTCGACCGCCTCGCGCCCGTACCGGTCGAACAGCTCCGCCAGCCGGCGCGCGCCCATCAGGCAGGCCGAGCACTCGGCGTCCAGGTCCCCGGCGAGCGAGTCGGGCATCCGGGAGTTCCTGGTCATGATCGTCAGAGCCGCCCGGTTGGGCACGCCCCGGTCCCAGAGCTTGATCGGCGGGACCATCAGCCCCTCCTCGAACACGCTGCGCGCGTTGCTCGGCATGGAGCCGGGCACCGCGCCGCCGATGTCGTCGTGGTGGCCGAACGCCTGCACGAACGCGACCACCTCGCCGTCGTGGAAGACCGGCACGGTCACGCACAGGTCGGGCAGGTGCCCGATGCCGCCCTCGGACAGGTAGACGTCGTTGTGGAAGAACACGTCGCCGGGGTTCATCTCGGCGACCGGGAAGTCCCTGACGATCGGCTGGACCAGCGCCGAGTAGGACCTGCCGGTCAGCTTGCGCAGCCGTACGTCGTGGATGCCGGCGCGGAAGTCGTGGGCGTCGCGGATCATGGGCGAGCGGGCGGTACGGGCGATGGCCGTCTCCACCTCCATCTCCACCGACGCGAGCGTCCCCTCGACGATCTCGACCAGGACGGGGTCGGCCGCGCCCCTCACGTCCCCCGCACCGTTCACGTCCCCCGCACCCCGCACGTTCCCCGCGCCCTTCATGTCCCTCGCGTCCTCGGCCATGTCCCTGTTCTCCCTCTCACCGGGCCGGGTCCGCCGCACGGCGCACCTCCAGGTTCCCGAACGCGTCGACGGTCGCGGTGAAACCGGGGTGCAGCGGGAGCGTGGACCCGTACTCCTCGATGACCGCCGGTCCCGCGATCTCCGCCCCGGCGGGCAGGCCGGAGCGGCGATGGACCGGGACCGGTCCCCACGCGTCGTAGAAGACCTCGCGGGAGGCCGCCGGCTCGGGGCGTCCCGTGCCGGCCGGCCTGCGGGCGAGCACGGGCCGGGTGATCGGGCCGATGCCCGAGACGCGAAGGTTGACCCATTCCACCCCGTGACGGGGATCGTCGCGGTAGCCGTACCCGTAGAGCTTGCGGTGCTCGGTGTGGAAACGCTCCAGCACCTCGGCCCGCCACGCCTCGTCCAGCGGGCCGGCCGGGGCGGGCACCCTGACCTCGTAGGCCTGGCCGTAGTAGCGCAGGTCGGCGCTGCGGGCGTGGACGTGCTCGGTGGCGGGGAAGCCCTCACGGTCCAGGGCGGAGGCGGCCCGGCCCTCCAGCTCCCCGAAGATCTCCGCAGCGGTCTCCAGGGAGAGGTCGCGGGTGACGAAGGTGCGCACGTAGTCGTTCTTGACGTCCACGGTGAGCAGCCCGAACGCCGAGACGTTGCCCGGGTCGGACGGGACGATCACCGACGGCAGGCCGAGGATGTCGATCAGCCTGCAGACCAGCAGCGGCCCCGAGCCGCCGAAGGCGACCATGGGGAAGTCCCGCACGTCCAGGCCCCGCTTGACGGTGATCTGGCGGATGGCGTTCGACTGGTTGAACGCGCTGATCTCCAGGACGCCCGCGGCGGCCCGTTCGGGGGTCAGCCCGATCCTTCCGGCGAGCTCCTCGATCCCCTTCCGGGCGGCGTCCGCGTCGAGCGGGATCTCCCCGCCGAGCAGGTGCGGCGGGACGCGGCCGAGGAAGACGTGCGCGTCGGTGACGGTGACCTCGGTGCCGCCCCGGCCGTAGCAGAGCGGGCCGGGGTCGGCCCCCGCCGACCTGGGCCCCACCTTCAGGGTCCCCTCGGGGGAGATCCACGCCACGGACCCTCCGCCCGCGCCGACCGTGACGATGTCGATCATCGGGATCTTGCAGGGGTAGCGGCCGACGTTGCCCTCGGTGGTCAGCGACGGCTCCCCGTCCACGACCACGGCGACGTCGGTGGAGGTGCCGCCGCCGTCGAGGGTGATCACCGAGGGGTGGCCGGCGGTGCCGGCGATCAGCGCGGCGCCGAGCGCGCCCGCCGCCGGGCCGGACAGCACGGTGGTGATCGGCTGGTGTACGACCTCGGCGGCGGAGAGCACGCCGCCGTTGCTCTTCATGACGGAGAAGGGCATCCCCGCCGGGCCGCGCGCCCGGCCGCCCTCGGTCCCGCTCCCGCCTCCCTGCCCGTCCTGAGCCCCTTCCCAGCCCTGGGCCTCTCCCGCGTCCGGGGCCTCTTCCCCGTCCTCGCCCGCGGTCCCGGCCGCCTCCCGGGAGCGGCTCGCCTCCTCCAGGCGTTCGGCCAGGTTGGCGATGTAGCGGCGCATGGTCGGCTTGACCGCGGCGTCGACCAGCGTGGTGACCGACCGCTCGTACTCGCGGTACTCGCGCAGCACGTCGGAGGAGATCGAGACCACGGCGTCCGGGTGCTCCCTCTCGAGGACCTCCCGCATGCGCTGCTCGTGCGCGGGGTTGGCGTAGGAGTGCAGGAAGCAGACCCCGATCGCGGTGATGCCCCGCTCGCGGAACCATCGGGCCGCCTCGGCGGCCTGCGCCTCGTCGAACGGCCGCACCTCGGCCCCGGTGTGGTCCAGGCGCCCGCCGACGGTCCTGACCCGGTGCACCGGGACGATGCGGGGCGGCTTCACCCAGAAGTAGGAGTTGCCGTAGCCGTCCGGCACGCTCTGGCGGGCGATCTCCAGGATGAACTCGAAGCCCTCGGTGGTGACGAAGCCCAGATCGGCGATGCGATCCTCGAGGAGCTGGTTCGTGGCGACCGTGGTGCCGTGCACGACGGCCGACACGGCCCTCAGGTCCGGCCCGGTCGTCCCCGTCCCCGTCCCCGTGCCCGGATCCGTCCCCGCGTCCGGGCCGGTCCCCGCGGCCTCACCCGTTCCCGTTCCCGTGACCGCCCCGGTGTCCCGTCCGGCTCCGGCCGCCTTCCGCAGGACCTTCCGCACCCCCTCCATGAACCCGTCGGCCGGGTTGGCGGGGGTGGAGGGTGTCTTGGTCGTGGTGATCTCACCGGTCTGCTCGTCCACCGCGACCACGTCGGTGAACGTGCCTCCGGTGTCGACCCCGATACGGACGCTGCGCATCCCCCGTGTCTACCCAGTCCGGACGACCCGGCAAATCGGCGGACCCTGCCGAAGCTGCACCCGGTCATTGGGCAGTGTTGGCGCCGGCCCGCCGGCGACCCCGCCGGTGAACCTGTCGGCGGACCTATCGGCGGCGGGGGCCCATCGTGGTGTTGATCACCGCGTCGGCGTCGTGCGCGTGGACCTTGGCGGCCAGCCGGATGGCCATCTCGTTCGTACGGCGCAGCTCGGCCTCGACCCGGTCCTTGCCCGACTGGCCGACCTGCACGCCGAAGTAGGCGCCGATGATCGCCCCGGAGACCCCGACCAGGCCGGCGAACGGCGCGGCCGTCTCCCCGTTGCGGAACGCGATCACCACGAAGCCGACCAGGATGACCACGAGGCCCATGACGACGACGTAGAACCCGTACCGCCAGCGTGCGGCCTCGGCCCGGGCGGCGACGGCCTCGTCCTCGGACATCATCACCGCGAGCGCTGTGGGTATCCCCGCCGTCTCCGCGCCGGAGGACCCCGAGGGGCCCTGAATCACGGTGGCCGGGGTCTTACCGAGGGGCGGAGCGGAGTTGTTGGTGGTCGTCACAGGTTCTCCCACTTTTCGATAGGCCAGAAGGAATCTCCCACGCTTTTCACCGCCAAGCCAAGTCGGGCCGTACCGGCCGGGGAGCGCCCCGGGCAGGGCGTCCGTCCCGCCGGAGTCCCGTACGGAACGCCGGAAGACAGGGGGAACGAGAGGGACAAGGGGGACGGCGACGACGGGGACGACGGGAACGACGGGGACACCAAGGAAACATCGCGATCACAATCCGCGCCCGCGGTACCGGATCACGACCGGACAGGATAGAAGACATGTGATCACTTCCGACGTCTCCGGGAGCTTCCATGACAAAGCCCCTTCGACTCCTCCGGCTCCTCGTGGCGCCGCTGTCGGCCGCGCTGCTCCTCCTGACCGTTCTGCCGGCGCCCGCCCAGGCCGAGACCGACCCGCTGGCCGCCGCACGCTGGCAGGCCGCGTGGGACACCTACCGGTTCTACGAGTGCCTGACCGCCCCGCTGCCGATCACCGGACGGAGCCGGGTCGAACGCGACATCTCCATCGATATCGACGCTCCGGCGGAACAGGTGTTCGACGCCTACTCCGACATCGAGAACCACCTCGGCATCCACCCGTTCCTGCGGCGGGTCCTCACCCACCGGGACCGGACCGAGAACGGCGTCCGGCTCGTCGACCTCACGGCCGTCGAGGACGTCCCGGTCGCCGGCGTGCCCGTCTCCTCCGAGACCCACGCGCAGCAGCGCCTCCACCGCGACGAGCTCTTCTACGAGACCGACACCTGGACCCTGCCGAACGTCGTCACGCACCAGAGGATCTCCTTCGAGGACCTGGGCGACGGGCGCACCCGGGTCACCGAGCACCTCGTCTTCGAGGCGAGCGTCCTGCTCATCGACTTCACGGTGACGAACGGCGTCTCCTCCCACCGGCGGACGCAGGCCGGGCTCAAGGAGGCGATCGAGAGCGGCGAGCTCTGATCGCCCGCCCTCCGGGGGCGGGGGCACGGGCCGGGGCACTAGGCTGGCGCCCCGTGATCGAACCGTCCGCCCTCTCCCCCGTCCCCGCCGGTTCGCGGGACGGGGTGCTGCGCTTCTACTTCGGCCCGATGGACTGCGGCAAGTCCACGCTGGCCCTGCAGATGAACTACAACCACGGGCGGCAGGGCAGGCGCGGCCTGGTGCTGACCAAGCACGACCGCTCGGGCGGTCCCCAGATCACCAGCAGGATCGGCCTGGGGAGCGACGCGGTCGAGGTGGTCGACGACCTCGACCTGGTGGCCCTGGTCCGGGCGCACGAGCCCGTCGACTACGTCATCTGCGACGAGGCGTGCTTCTACACGGTCGAGCAGATCGAGCAGCTCGCCGACCTCACCGATCATCACGGCGTGGACGTGTACGCCTTCGGGCTGGCGTCCGACTTCCGCTCGCGGATGTTCCCCGCCGCCCAGCGGCTGTTCGAGCTGGCCGACGAGATCAACCGTCTCCAGGTCGAGGTCCTGTGCTGGTGCGGGCGTCCCGGTCACCTGAACGCCCGGGTGGTCGGAGGGACGATGGCCCGTACCGGTGAGCAGGTCGTCATCGGCGACACCGGGGCGGACCAGATCCGCTACCAGGTCCTGTGCCGGCGCCACCACCGCTCCGGCGAACTGGGCCGGCCGGTCGGCGCCTCCTCCGAGGCGGCCGGCGTGTCCCGGGCTCAGCGGGGCCGGTCTCAGTAGGGCAGCAGCCGCCCCGACGGGGTCCGCAGATCCAGCGTGACCCGGGCGGGGCGCCGCGAGCGCTTGCGGATTCGGATCTGACGCATCGTGAGGAACTCCTGTCGCGTGCTCGTACGGGCCGGGTCCTCCGGTTCCCGCCGAGTGCCGCCGTTCGGCCGGTACCGCCGTCCGTCCGGTCGGCACCGTCGTTCAGGACAGACCTTCCCCTCGTGGGGCGAATTACCAGGAAGAGGGAGGAATCTCCGGGCTGGGGAGCCCGGGAGGCGCCGGAAAGGGCGGAGTCCCCGGGCCACCGGGCCGAAGGGAGATCTTTGCTGACGCGCCCCGCGACCGGGCACCGGGGACGCCGGGATCGGCGCCCGCTCACCCCCGGGGCGCGGTGGCGTTCGCGACGAAACGAACGAGAAGCCTGGCGAAGACCTCCCTGTCCTCCGCCGGCCAGTCCGCGGTGAAGGAGTCGAACCTCTCGTTCTGCCAGCGGCGGGCGGCGGTCAGCAGCTCGCGGCCGGACGCGGTCAGCACGAGGTCGGCGTGGCGGGCGTCCCCTTCGAGGGTGCCGCGCCGGACCAGGCCGGCGGCCACCGCGTCGGCGACCATGCGGCTGGCGACGGAGCGGTCCACCCCGAGCGCCTCGGCGACGTCCCGCACCCCGACGCGCGCCGCCCGATCGGCCCGGCCGGCCCCGGTGCCGTCCGCCCCCCGGGCGCCGGCGTCCCCTCCGGTGCCGCCGGCGTCACCGACATCACCGAGGTCACCGGTGGCTCCGGTGGCTCCGGAGCCACCGATGACGTCGACGATCACGACGCGCGAGACGTGCCCGCTCTCGGCGCCGTCACCGGCGGCCTGCTGGGGCCATCGCCGTGACCAGTGGCGGACCAGCGCGAACAGCGCGGGCCCCGCCTGGCCGGGGGCGGGACCGCCGGGCCTCACCCGCCGATCATGAGGGTTGCGCATGGGCACAGCATCACACCCGCGCCTGACAGGTGCAAACGACACACGTGCCGTGCCCGCGGCCGCGACGGCCGAGCCCGAACGGTCCTAACCGGAGAACCTCTTCGCGCGATCCCGCGCCCATCGCGCGGCTCTGGCCACCTGGTCGCCGGTGAAGGGCGCGCCGGGCATCCGGCTCAGACGTTCCACCTGCTCGGCGTAGCTCAGGTGCTCCCGGCAGGCGTGTTCCCGGCAGGCGAGACAGGTGACGCTCTCCGGGTGGGGAGAGGTCATCGCGTAGGGCACCTGGATCCCGCAACCGGTGGTGACGACACTCGGCGCGTCGGGTACGAGCCCCAGCATCGAGACGATCGCATTGCGGAAGCCGGCACCGGCCTGCACCGCCCCCTGCTCGACATGGACGTGCGGATCGGTCTCGCTCATCTGCCCCATGTCCGGATCCCGCTAGCGGGTGTCGGCGATCTCGGCGAGGCGGGCGGCCAGTTGCTCGGGCTCGCCGTCGATCAGCGCGGAGACCCCCCGCCACCAGGCGAACCACTCGCCGCTGCGCCACATCCAGTCGATCCGCTCGATGGCGGCGATGACGTCGCCCCTGGTCCGCCATGCGTCACCGGCCTGCGCGGTGGAGGCTCCGTGCCGCAGCGCCCAGGCGTGCAGGGTCGCGGCGGCCTCGCCGTCGACCGGCTGCTCGTACGGGTCGGGACGCTCGTCCAGCCGGTGCGGCCCCAGCCCCGCCGCCACCCCCCAGCTCCACTGGGCCTCGGCCGGACGGGAGTAGCGCAGGGAGTCGAAGTCGAGGTCGGAGCCCAGGGAGCCGTCAGGACGGCGTACGACCACCGCGTCGAGCCTGCCCCCGGCGTCGAAGGAGACCACGATCCGCGCACCTGGCGACGCGTCGGCGGGCAACCGGACCCGGTCCTCGGCCTGCCAGGAGTTGAGGTCGGTGACGGCCGACGCGCCTCCCCACGCCTGGTCGGCGACGTCGTCGGCGATCCAGGCGGCGAGCATCTCCAGGACGGTCAGGTCGGTCCACGGATCGACGGCGGTGGAGGTCTGGAGCACCTCGTCGGGCGCGGGCAGCTTGCCGCCGCGCTCGCGTCGCCACCACGTCTCGCCCAGCTCGCGCGTGCCGACCAGGAGGGCGGCCACCGCGGCGAGCTCGGTGGACCTGCGGGTGAGGGGGGCGCCCCGGGCGAGCTCGACCGCGCGCGCGACGCGGTCGGCACCAAGCGCCTCCTCCGCCTGGCGCAGCAGCAGGGCCGCCTCCGGCCGCTCCTCGCCCAGCAGGTCCCGGATCAGTCGTCTGGCCTCGGTCCTCGCGTCCTCCGCACGTCCCTCACGCATACCGACACGGTACGCCGGGAGATCCTCAGGTGCGAGCGCCACCGCGGGAGCGTCCGAGCAGCCAGCCGATCACCGCGCTGCCGAGCGCGACACCGGCGCCCATGCCGAACGCGGCCAGGAGCGACCAGGGGGGCGCCCCGGTCCTGGCCCGGTCGGCGGGGCGGTCGGCGGGGCGGTCGAAGACGCGTGCGCCCGGGGCGGCGGGGACGGGTCCGGGCCCGGCCGCGCCGTCCGCGTCCGGCCCGGCGGGGACAGCGGGGACAGCGGGGACACCGGACGGCGTGCCGTTCGTCACGGCCCGGCCGGTCCCCGCGAGGACGGGAGCGAGAGCGGGGACGGGGGCGGAGGCGGAGGCGGAGGCGGAGGTCTGCGCGGCGATCAGGTGGCTCTCGACGGCCGAGAAGAAGTCCCCCGCCGTCCTCTTGGCGACGGAGCCGAGCATGCGCTGCCCGACACCGCCGATCATGCCCCCGATCACGGCCTCGGCGTCGTAGTCGACCCGGGTGCCGCCCTCGACCTCGCTGAGGCGGATCTCCACCGTGGCCTCCACGGTGCCGGGGGCGCCCTGGCCCCGCGCCCTGAGCACGAACCGCTCGGGGGGCCGGGGCTCGGAGAGCGCCACCTCACCCTGGTAGACGCCCTTGATGGAGGCGACTCCCGCGGTGACGGTCATCCGGTAGGTGTCCGGCGCCGTCTCCTCCAGGCGCTCGCAGCCGGGGATCGTGCGCACGAGCACGGCCGGGTCCTGGAGCGCTGACCACACGCGGTCTCTGTCGATGCCGAGCACGGCACTGCCTGCGAGCTTCACACCAAGCACCCTAGGCAATCGGCGGGCGGTCGGATAACAGCAACATCTGCCCGCCGGACCGGCCCGCCGTTGTCAGTGCCGCCGCCGGGGGGTCAGCCGGACGCGGGGGCGGTACGCGCCCGGAGCGGCTCGCCCACCTCGTGCAGGTGACGCAGCGCCTGCGCGTACGAGCTGATCACCCCGGACTCCAGGTAGTCCACGCCCAGCTCCTCGCAGTAGGCCCGGACGATCGGCTGCGCGCGGCGCAGGTTGGGCATGGGCATGCTGGGGAACAGGTGGTGCTCGATCTGGTAGTTGAGCCCGCCCAGCACGACGTCCAGGACGTGGCCGCCCCGCACGTTGCGCGAGGTGAGCACCTGACGCCGCAGGAAGTCGAGCTTGTCCTCGCCCCTGAGCATCGGCATCCCCTTGTGGTTGGGCGCGAAGGTGCAGCCCAGGTAGACACCGAAGACCGCCTGGTGCAGCAGCAGGAAGGCGACGGCCTTGCCCGGGGAGAGCACCGCGAACAGCGCGCCCAGGTACAGGACGGCGTGCAGGCCCAGGAGCGAGGCCTCCACCGCGCGGTGCTTGGTCCCCGGGCGCAGCAGGGCGCGGACGCTGGAGACGTGCAGGTTGAATCCCTCGAGCGTGAGCAGCGGGAAGAACAGGAACGCCTGCCAGCGGCCCAGCACCCTGGGCAGCCCCTTGCTCTCGGCCGCCTGCTCACGCGACCAGAGCAGGACGTCGGGGGAGACGTCGGGGTCGTGGTCCTCGTGGTTGGGGTTGGCGTGGTGGCGGGTGTGCTTCTCCATCCACCAGCCGTAGCTCATGCCGATGGCGAGGTTCCCGGCCACCAGCCCGGCGATCTCGCTGGAACGGCGGGAGCGGAAGACCTGGCGGTGGGCCAGGTCGTGGGCGACGAGCCCGATCTGCGCGAACACCACGGCGAGGACGACGGCGACGACCATCTGGTACCAGGAGTCACCGACGGCGAAGAAGGCCACCCAGCCGCCGACGAAGGCAGCCGTCACCAGTGCCAGCCGTACGGCGTAGTAGACGGGCCGCCGGTCCAGCAGCCCCGCCTGGACGATCTGACGCGACAGACGGGCGAAATCGCTGCCTCGTTCACCGGTTCCGGGGACGACGGGAAGGCCCTCGTCTTCGATCGCGGTTGAGTTGGACACGCTTCTCCTCAGATGTGCCGGATGGATCGACATGATCAGATCGGCCGGCAGCGCCACGGATCAGCGTCAACCGAACAGGACGACCGTCTCAGGATCTCGTGGTCGTCCCGCCGGCGGACCCCCGCTCTCACCCCGGCTCGTGGTAGTGCTGACCCTACCCCGGCGACCGCCGCGATCAAGCGCTCATCGGCGGACGACCGCGCCGGGCGCCTTCCCGCGTACGGCCGGCGGGGTTGCGGGTACGGCCGACAGGGGCGCCGGTCGCTGGCAGGATGGTCGCCCATGACATCGGGGACGTACCGGACGATCAGGATGGCGGCGGTGATCACGGTTCTGGTGACGGGCGCCGGGTGCGCGACCGGAGGGGACGGCGGGCGCGGGACCGACGGCGCCGCGGGGCCGGCGCCGGGCTCCTCCGGGGGCGCCTCGGCCTCTCCCCGGGACCCGGCGTCCGGGCCGGAGCCGTCCGGGCCGCCGGGGGTGACGCCCAGGCCGGGCGAGGTGGGCAGGATCGCCCGCCCCGGCGACGGCCTGCCCCCGGTGATCACCTCCGTCCCCACCCGGCGCAAGGTCGTCTTCCTGACCATCGACGACGGGTGGGAGCAGGACCCCGGCTTCGTGGCGCAGGTCCGCGACCGGCGGATCCCGGTGGCGGCCTTCGTCACCCGCGACGCCGTGGAGGGCAGGGGCGCGGCCGACCCGACCGCGCGGGGCGGCAGGTTCCCGAGCGCGGGCACCTGGCGGTACGTGCGCGACCTGCGCGACGCCGGGGCGACGATCGAGAACCACACGCTGACCCACCCGAACCTGCCGGCGCTCGGCTACCGGGAGCAGAGGGCCGAGATCTGCGGCGCCTCCCGGCTGATCCGCAGGCATACCGGCGCCGCGCCCGCGCTGTTCCGCCCGCCGTTCGGCAACCACGACACCCGGACCCGGCGGGCCGCCGGGTCCTGCGGCATCGACGCGCTCCTGCTCTGGACCGCGACGGTGCAGCCGGGCGGGAAGATCGCCTACCAGGTACCCGACAAGAGGCTCCGCCCCGGTGACGTGCTGCTGCTGCACTTCCGGCCGAACCTCGCGCGCGACTTCGCGATCCTGGTCGCCAAGATCGAGCGCCGGGGTTTCGAGCTCGGCAACCTGCACGCGTACCTGCGGGCCGCGCTCCGCTAGACCGGCCCGCCGGATCGGACCGGAACGTGCCGGAACTGCCGCCGGACCGGGACGGCGGCCCGGGACGGCGGCCCGGGACGGAACGGCGGACGGCCCGCCCCCTCCGTGCGGGGGGCGGGCCGTCCGGGCATGTGCGATCACTCGCTCTCGGCGGTGTAGAGGTACTCCCAGTCACCGCACCTGGTGGCGTGGGAGGAGTGCAGGCCGATCTGGCAGACCTTGACGCGGACGCCGTCGACCTTGTGCTTGCCGAAGGCGAAGTGCTTGGCGCCACCGGCGCCGCAGTAGCGGTAGGACTTGCCGTCGTACCACTCGTAGTCCTTGTCCCCGAAGTGGTGGACCTCGAACTTCACGTAGGCGCACTTGCCGCCCTGCTTGTACGTGCGGTGGTCGAGGTCGTACAGCTTGCCCTTGACGTCGACCCGGTTCCACTTCTGGTGGTGGTCCCAGTCGACGCCGATCCAGCCGCGGCTCTTGGCGCTGTGGTTGGACGAGAAGTAGTGACCCCAGTTCTCGCTGTAGTCGTAGCCGTAACCGGTCTGGGCGGTCACGGCCGCCACGGGCGCGGACGCGGTCGCGGCGTTCGCGGTGGCCGGCGCGGCGAGCGCGGCGGCGCCGAGGGCCGCGGTGGTCAGCAGGACGGTGGCCATCTTCTTGATCATGATTTCTCCTCTTACCTCCCCGGACCGGCTCCTGCCGGTCTCCCCCTGGAGTGGTTCATTTCTACGGACGAGTCCTTGCAGGTCGGCATATCGCCGCTTACAGCTCCTTACGAGATACTTGCGAGGCGTTTGCGCCGCCAGCGCATGACACCGCCGCCATGACACCGTTGCCGTGACCGCTCCGGGTGGGACCCTTCGGCGGCCCCGCCCGGCCATGACGGCTCCGGACGGGCGGGACACGCGGGCGGCCCCGCCCGGCCGTGACGCCGTGACGCCGTGACGCCGTGGCTCCGTGACGGCTCCGGGCGGCCCGGGGCGGGCGGTACGCGCTCGCGGGTCCGCCGACCGGCGTACCCGCGAATCCCCCGGGAGAGGGACGCCCCCGAGGGGCCGCCCGCCGCACCATGGAGCCGTCCGCCCGACGGGGGCGGCCGGGGGCGCCCCGCACGGGGGGCGTCCGCCCACCGGGGGCGCGGGGGCGGGAAACCCCCGGCCGGCACGGGGACGACCGGCGCCGCGGGCAAGAGGACGATCTTGGTCCGTCCGGGAAGTGCGGTCTCGGACCGGACCGTGTGACGAAGATCGCAGCAGCTCGCGGCGCCACCCCGCACCATTGCTCTACAAGTCGTAGTACTACTAGAAGTAGCACTACCGGCTGTAGAGCTTAAGGCCCGCGAGGGGAATCGCGAGGGGACGATGGACGCACTAGACCTGGCACGGTGGCAGTTCGGGGTGACCACCGTGTACCACTTTCTGTTCGTGCCCCTGACGATCGGTCTCGGCGTCTTCGTGGCCGGTCTGCAGACCGCCTGGTACCGCACGGGCAAGGAGCACTACCTGCGGCTCACCAAGTTCTTCGGGAAGCTCTTCCTGATCAACTTCGCGATGGGCGTGGTCACCGGCATCGTGCAGGAGTTCCAGTTCGGCATGAACTGGAGCGAGTACTCGATCTTCGTCGGCGACGTCTTCGGCGCCCCGCTGGCACTGGAGGCCCTGCTCGCGTTCTTCCTGGAGTCGACCTTCATCGGCCTGTGGATCTTCGGGTGGGACAGGCTTCCCCGGGGCGTCCACCTGGCCACGATCTGGGCCGCGGTCATCGGGTCCAACCTGTCGGCGTACTTCATCCTCGCGGCCAACGCCTGGATGAAGCACCCGGTCGGCTACGAGGTGGTCGACGGCAAGGCCAGGATGACGGACCTGTGGGCGGTGCTCACCAACTCCACCGCGCTCGCCCAGGTGCCGCACGTGATCGCGGCGGCCTTCGTGGTCGCCGGCGGCTTCGTGCTGGCGGTCTGCGGCCACCACCTGCTCCGGGAACGACGCGCGACCGGGAGCGGGAGCGGGGCCGGGGGCGGCACGAGCATCTGGCGGACCCCGATGCGGGCCGCGCTGGTGATGACCGCGATCGCCGGCGCCCTGGTCGCCGGGAGCGGGGACATGTCGGCCAAGCTGCTGTACGAGCAGCAGCCGATGAAGCTCGCCGCGGCCGAGGGACTCCGGCACGACACCGCCGGCGCGCCGTTCTCCGTCGTCCCCGGCGTGGAGGTGCCCCGGCTCCTCAGCTTCCTGGCCACCGGCGACCCGTCCGCCGTGGTCCAGGGCACCGAGGACCTCCAGGCCGGCTTCGCGGAGCGATTCGGCCCCGCCGACTACCGCCCCGACCTGCCGGTGATCTTCTGGTCCTTCCGTGTGATGATCGGCTTCGGCCTGTCCGCGGTGGGCCTGTCGGTACTCGGCCTCTGGTCGACCCGCAAGCGCCGCCGCGACCCTCGCCCGCCCCGCCCGGTCCCCGCCTGGTTCGCCCGCGCCTGCGTGCTCGCGCTGCCGCTGCCCACCGTCGCGATGATCGCCGGCTGGCTGCTCAGCGAGATCGGCCGGCAGCCCTGGACCGTCCAGGGCGAGCTGCTCACCGCCGCGAGCGTCTCGCCGGGGGTCGGCGTGACCGAGGTGGCGATCTCACTGGCGGTCTTCACCGCCCTGTACGGCGTGCTGGCACTGGCCGAGGCCGTCCTGCTCGTCCGGCACGTCAAGGCGGGACCCGAGCCCGCCGCCCCGGCGGCCGTCCCCGCCCCGGCGTCGGCACCGCCCACCGGCGACGGCGCCGCGCCCGCCGACCCCCGGCTCCAGCCGACCCTCATGTACTGAGGCCGGCGGCGGACGGCGACACGCGACAACGGGAAACGACAGGCAGCGAGAGGCGAGGGCAGGCAACGACATGGAACTCACCACCCTCTGGTTCGCGCTCATCGCGTTCCTGTGGACCGGTTACTTCGTGCTCGAGGGCTTCGACTTCGGTGTGGGCATGCTGGTGCGGGCCCTTGCCGGGAACGAGGCCGAACGCAAGCAGGTCCTGGGCACGATCGGCCCGGTCTGGGACGGCAACGAGGTCTGGCTGATCACCGCGGTCGGCGCCATGTTCGCCGCCTTCCCCGCCTGGTACGCCGGGATGCTCAGCTCCTTCTACCTGCCGATCCTGCTGATCCTGGTCGGGCTGATCGTGCGGGGCGTCGGCCTGGAGTGGCGGGCCAAGGTCCACCACGCCTCCGACCGCGCCTGGTGCGACCTGGGGGTGCTGGCCGGCAGCGCGCTCCCGGCCTTCCTGTGGGGCGCCGTCTTCGCCGACCTGCTGCGGGGCAGCGCGACGGCCGCCGTCGTCGGCGGGGTGTTCTCGCTCTCGCTCTGCGTGCTGCACGGCGCGGTGTTCGTCGCGCTGAAGACCTCCGGGCCGGTCCGCTCCCGCGCCCGGCGCGCCGCCGTGGTCGCCGCCGGGGTGGCCCTGCCCGCCGCGGTGTTCGCGCTGTCGAACATCCCCGTCTCGGGTACGGAGGGCACCGCACCGGCGGCCGCCTCCTGGCTGTGGGCCGCCGCGCTCGTCGCGATGGCGGCGCTGGCCGCCGGGATCGCGCTGACCTGGCGCGGCCGGGACGGCTGGGCGTTCGCCGCCACCGCCTCCTCGATCGCGCTGGCCTCCGCCGCCCTGTTCGGCGCCCTGTGGCCGGCCCCGCTGCCCGGGCTCACCGTCGCCGAGGCCGCCTCGGGCCCGTACACGCTGGGCGTGCTGACCTGGATCGGGCTGATCGCGCTGCCGTTCGTACTGGGCTACCAGGCATGGTCGTACTGGGTCTTCCGCAGGCGACTGACCGCCGACGTGTCCTGACCGGCCCCGGCCGTCCCGGAGGATTCTCAGAGGATTCCCAGCCTGGCCAGCGGCTCGACGAGCTCCCTCTCCTCGTACGACAGGTGGGACAGGAGCGTGTCGCTCAGCAGGTCCACGGCCGAGCGCAGGGCCGCCCGGCCGTCCGGGCCGGAGACGAAGGCGACCAGCGCCCGGTCGACGCCCTCCAGGACCTCGTGGATGGCGTGGTGCTCCTGCTCCAGGCGGTCGATGACGGGCACCAGCCTGCTGTCGGCGCGGCGCAGACCGGGAAAGAGGCTCTGGTCCTCGATGGTGTGGTGGGTGGTGACGACACGGCAGTAGGACTCGCAGTAGGTGCCGACCGTCCAGTTGTTCTGCCGCATCGTCATGGTGTTGATGTGCGAGCGCGCCGCGCCGGGATCCATGGAACCGCCGGTGACCTGCTCGACCAGCCGCCGCACCTCGGCGAGCTCCTGCCGCAGGTGGTCGTGGACGTCGACGAGATGGCGCCCGGACGCCTGCTCGCGCGGGGTGTACGTGCGATCCGGGTCGGGGGCGGGGCCGGTCGGGCGGGTGCTCTCGTCCCAGACCCGGACGCCGGCGAGCCGGACGCCGTCGTCCGGGGTCGGCGTGACCCCCAGCGCGGGCACCGCGCTCCCGGGGTTCCCCGCGCCCCCCGCGTCGCCTCCGGTCGACGTGACGACACCGAGGGTCCCGGGACGGTCCGCGGCGCCGGCCGTCCCCGGGCGGTCGGCGGCGGACGGGTCCCGCAGTGCCCGCTCGGCCTCCACGAGCTCGCGTACGCCGGGGACGACCTCGGCCGCGAAACGCCGGATGTCGTCGGGGTCGTCGCTCGCCAGGATGTAGGCGCTCATCCCCTCCTCCAGGGTGAGTTCGGCGAGCTGCTCGACCCAGACGTCCGCGGGCCCCTGCAGGAAGGCGCCGCCGGAACCGGTGAAGGTGCCGGAGACGTTGTACAGCCGCCGCACGTCGGCGGGCGAGCGTCCCGCGGCCAGCGCGGCCTCGTCGATGGCCGCGTTCATGGCGGCGAGGGTCTCCGGGGCCGCGTAGGCGCTGCTGGGCAGCCAGCCGCCCGCGAGCCTCCCGGTGAGGCCGAGCATCCGCCTCTTGTAGGCCCCCACCCAGATCCCGACGTCATGGGCGGGCGCCGGGCCGGGATGGGCTCCGTGCACGCGGTGGTGGCGGCCGTCGATCCTCACCGACGCTCCCCCCTCCGCCCAGAGGGCCCGGATGATCCCGATGCCCTCCTCCAGCGCGTCGACCCCCTCGGCCGCGGTCAGCCGGGGGCCGCCCAGGGCGGCGATGCCGTCCCAGAAGGCTCCGGCCCCGAGCCCGAGCTCGACGCGCCCGCCGCTGAGGACGTCCAGGGTCGCGACGCTCCGGGCCAGCACGGCGGGCGGGCGCAGGGGCAGGTTCGCCACGTTCGGCGACACCCGGACCGTGGAGGTGCGCGCGGCGACGACCGACAGCAACGTCCAGGTGTCGAGGAACCGCGCCTGGTACGGGTGGTCCTGCACGGTCACCAGGTCCAGGCCGGCCTGCTCGGTGAGCTGGGCGAGCGCGACGACCCTGTCGGCCCGCGCGGCCACCGGCGTCAGGAAGGTCCCGAACAGCAGCTCGTGCCCGTGGTCGGCCATGTCTCTCCTGGTGCGTCGTCTCGGGTGCGCGGATCGCGACACTTCGGTTCGACAGATCGTATGTAAAGCAGATGAATTGTCAAACAGAAGGTCTCCTGAACCGCAGGTCCTGCTAGCCTGGCCGTATGCCCGCCGTGCCTGCCATGCCCGCCACGCCCGGCCCGCCCGCGACCCCTGACCCGTCCGACACGCCCGCGACACCGCGTCCCGGCGCGGAGACCACCGGCGCCCTGGACGGCGACCTGGGCTGGACGCTCGGGGTGGTCTTCCGCTCCTACGTCAGGACGGTGAACGCGCTGGTCGAGCACCTCCCCGGCGGCCCGCGCGGCTACCAGGTGCTCGCCGCGGCGACCCAGGGGCTGCCCGGCGGCCAGGGAGCGCTCGCCCAGCGGCTCGGCGTCGACAAGACCGTCATGACGTACCTGCTCGACGACCTGGAGAAGGCCGGTCTGGTCGAGCGCCGCCCCGACCCCGCCGACCGGCGCAACAAACGCGTCGTCGCCACCGAACGGGGCCGGGCGACCTGGTCCGACGCGCAGACCAGGCTGGAGCACGCCGAGGAGCACGTCCTGTCCCCGCTGGACCCGGCCGACCGCCCCGTGTTCCGGGAGCTGCTGCGCAGGCTGGCCGCCGGAGCCGACGCCCTGGACCCGGCGAACGGCCCCTGCCGGCTCGTCCAGGAGCTGACCCCCGACGACGTCCCGGGCGACGCTCCCGACCGCACCCCGGCCGGCGCCTCCGACCGCACCTCCGACCGCACCTCGGACGGGGGCCCCGCCAGGCCGCGCCGCTCCCCCCGGCGCTGAGCCCTCCGAACCGGACCGTCCCGGGTTGACCTCAAGCGAACTTCAGGTCCGAGGATGCCCCCATGAACATCGGAGTGATCCTGCCGTCCGTCACCGTCCAGCGGGAGCAGCGGCTCGACCTGGCCACCGCCGCCCGGCACGCCGAGGACACCGGGCTGGACGGCGTCTGGCACGGCGACCACCTGGCCACCGGCGCGCCGTCGCTGGACTGCGCCGTGGCACTGGCCGTCGCGGCGTCGGCCACGACACGGATCCGGATCGGGGCGAGCGTGTTCGTCCCCGCGATCCGCCCCCTGGCCTGGACGGCCAAGCAGGTCGCGAGCCTGCAGCACGTCTCGGGCGACCGGCTCGTCCTGGGCGTGGGGTCCGGCGGCGGGGCCGGGCAGTGGGCCGCGGCCGGCGTGCCCTACGGCGAGCGCGGCAGGCGCACCGACACCGCCCTGGAACTGCTGCCCCGGCTGCTCGCCGGGGAGACCGTCACCCTGGCGGACCAGCCCGGGGAGGTACGGCTCGACCCGGCCGTGACCGTACCGCCCATCTGGGTCGGCAACGCGTCGGCGGTGGCCCTGCGCCGGGCGGCGCGGTACGGGGACGGCTGGTTCCCCTCGATGGTCCCGCCGGCCGAGGTGGCCTCGGGCCGGGCCAGGCTGGCCGAGCTCGCCGCCTCCCACGGACGGCCGGGACCGTCCGTCACCGTCGGCGCCACCGGGGCCCTCGGCTCGGGGCCGGGCCTGCCCACCCGCGAGTCCATCGCCTCGGGCATTGCCGGGTACGGCATCTCGCCGGAGGAGGCCCTGAGGCTGCCCGTCCTCGGGGAGCCCGCGCGGGCGGCCGAGCACCTGGCCGCCTACCGCGACGCCGGGGCACGCCACGTCGTCCTGGGAATCGCCGGGGGCGACTGGCGCGAGCAGTGCGACCTCCTGGCCGAGACCCGCGCCCTCCTGAACTGACCCTGGACCGCAAGGCCGGCCCGGCGGCGTACCCGGCCCCGGGCAAGCGGCGGGGCCCGGTCCCGGGACGGGCGGCGTGCCGGCCCGGGACGGGCGCCGGGACCGGTGAAGTGCGGGATGCTCTATGGCAGGCCCCGTACAGGGGAGACCCGGAGGAGCGACCGCACCTCCCCCGCCGGACGGGCCCGGAGCCCGGCCACCGCCGATCCCTACCGGATCGACCACGACGAAGACGGACGGATGCGATGAGCGCGCGTTTCGAGGAACTCGACTGGCGTCCGACGCCGATCGGCGACATCAGCCTGCGGCGCAGGCGCGAACCCTCACTGGGCGTCGACGTCTACGAGATCAAGCTGAACGACGAATTCCTCATGTCGAGCCTGTTCACGGTGGCCGAGATCGAGCTCGCCCGGCTCGGGCTGGCCGCGCTGCCGGGCACGGACCTCGACGTCGCCGTGGGCGGGCTCGGGCTCGGGTACACCGCCCAGGCCGTGCTGGAGGACGCCCGGGTGCGCTCGCTCGTCGTGGTGGACACGCTCGGCGAGGTGATCGAGTGGCACGAGCGGGAGCTGCTGCCGGTCGGCGCCCGCCTGACGGCCGACTCCCGCTGCCGCCTGGTCCACGGTGACTTCTTCGCGATGGTCCCCACCGAAGCCGGCCTGGACCCCGAGACCCCGGGCCGGCGCTTCCACGCCGTCCTGGTGGACATCGACCACACCCCGCGCCACGTGCTGCACCCCAGCCACGCCGCCCTCTACACCCCGGCGGGCCTGCGCGGGCTCGCCGGGCACCTGCACCCCGGCGGTGTCTTCGCCCTGTGGTCGGACGACCCTCCGGAGGAGGAGTTCGAGGCCCTGCTCACCGAGGTCTTCGCGACCTCGCGGGCGCACGTCGTCACCTTCCCCAACCACCTGACGGGTGGTGAGTCGGCCAACACCGTCTACGTCGCGACGACCTCGGCCTGACGTCACCGCGAAGCCGTCCGCGGGGCCACGACACGGGAGGCCGCCGGTCGCCGCCCGTTCCGAGGTGAGGCGAGCTCAGGGCACACGTGACGTCAGGCAGCCGAACACGGCGCGCGGTCGCCTTCAACGCCATTCTTTCCACCCTGCCACCGGCCTTTCCGCGGCCTTCTCTTTCGCTTTCCGTGGATACGGTTTCACGATTCCCGGCCGAGGAGGACGAGCACGGTCACGCCGTCGTTCATTACGGAGACCCGGCGCCTTTACACTGTAGATTCATTCCTCTCCCGGCACCGGCCCGGTGCCGGGCTCCCGCCCGCCCGGGCGGTGAACGGGCGTCAGCCGACCTGGTCGTTGTCCTTGAGGCCGCCCCAGCCGTGCCAGCGGTCGATCTCGATCCAGGCGCTGACCCGGGCGCGGTCCCTGCGCGGATAGTCGTTTCCCGTGTAGTGCCTGGCCAGGCGGTCGATGTCGGTCAGCCCTTCGTCGTCACGCGTCTCGGCGACGTGGCCGATGACGCTGACGTGCGTGTACCAGTCGCCCTCCTCGAGCACGGTCAGGGTGACCCGGGGGTCGTCACGGATGTGGTCCAGCCGCTTGCGGGCCCCGTCCATGTTGACCAGGATCCGGCCGTCGTCCCACAGGTACCAGGTGGCGGTGGACACGGGCTGGCCGTCCGACCGCAACGTCGTGATGACGGCGGGGTTCGGCTTCCTCAGCATGACGACTGCTTCCTCGGGAAGCGGCGGCTTCGACATGGCCTCTCCTCCTCTGCCCGCTCCCCTCGCGGCGAGGAGCACACGGGCGTTTCACGAGACGTACCCTCACCGTGCCACATCACGGACGGTGACGATCCACGACCCTCCGCGTCGCCCGGATTCCGGAGCCCCCGGCGATCACCCCGCCGGGTCCCCGCACGAGAGACGGCGACCGGGGATTGCCACCCACTACTACGTCCTGCGATGCTACGCAGAACGTAGTAGTCATCTGGAGGTCACCGTGGCTCTCTCCGAACTGGGCCGGTTCTCCGAACCCGCGCTGCTGGTGCTGATCAGCCTCGCGGACGGCCCGAAGCACGGCTACGCCATGCAGGACGACATCGCCGCGCTGACCGGCGGCCGTCCCGGGCCCGGCACCCTCTACGGCGCCGTACGGCGACTGGAGGACCTCGGGCTGATCACCCCCCACGAGACCGACGACAGCCGCCGCCGGCCCTACGAGCTGACCCCCCGGGGGCGGGGTCAGCTACAGGCGGAGCTGGAACGCCTGCGCTCCGTGGCCCACACCGGCCTGCGCCGCCTGGCCACGGCGTGAACGCCCGGGAACGCCGGATCGACCGGCTGCGCACCCTCGTCCTGCTGCTGTACCCGGCCGGCCTGCGGCACCGCTACGGGCCCGAGATCCGCGCCCTCCTGGAGGACTCCCCCACCCCGGTCCGCGACCTGGCCGACGTGGCGCGCACCGGCGCGCGGGAACGGGTCGCGGCGGCGCTCTCGCCGCGCCCGCCCCGGCACCGCCCCCTGCGCGATCGACTCCCGTACCGCGTCTGGCGGTGGTCGGTGGCCCTGACGGCCATGATCGCGGCCCTGGCGGCGCCCTGGGCCCTGTCCGGCACGGCGCCGTGGGCCGCCCCGGCGGCGGGCATCGCCATCGGCCTCATGTTCACCTACCGGGAGGCGGCGAAACGACGGCCGGCCCTGACCCTGGTCCTGATGACGTTGACCCTCCACGTGCCGCCCTACGTGCCGAAGGCGCTGAGCGACGCGACCGCCCGGACCCCCGACGTCATCGTCACCATCGTGTTCGGCGTCGCCCTGACCCTGGTCGTCCCGCTGCTGCGCCGCCGGCCGGGACACCGGACACCCATGGCGGCCGGGGTCGTCGCGGTGCTCGCGCTGCCACCGGCGGCGACCGCGCTGTTCGCCTCCATGGGGGGCCTCGCCCGTCCCTGGTCGTCGTACTGGCTCGCGATGTCCTCGCCCGCGAGCGGCGCGCTCACCTACTACCCGGCGCTCTACACCTGCTGCGCGTTCGTGCTCCTCGCCGCGGCGGCGGCCGAGGCGCGCCGGGCCCCGGGCGGACACGTCACGGCCCCCGGCGAGTCCTCCCCGCCCCCGGCGGGCGCACCGGCATGACACCGACGCCACGCTCCACCGGGGTTCGGCGTTCCTACGGCGCCCTCTCGTTCGACGGCGACGGCACGCTGTGGGACTTCGACTCCGCGATGCGGCAGGCCCTCGAGGACGCGGCCCGTCTTCTGCGCGGCGCGGGCGCCTGCCGGCCCGGCGGGCCGGTGACCGCCGGCTGGCTCCGCGAGATCCGCGACCACGTCGCCGGGCGCGAGGAGTTCCGGGGACGGACCATGGAGAGCATCCGCCTCGCCTCCTTCCGGCGAGCGGTCGCCGAGTGCGGGATCTCCGACGCCGGTCTCGCCCGGGAGGCGTACGAGACGTACATGGAGGCGCGCTGGAGGCGGCTGCGGACCTACGAGGACGTGCCGGACGCGCTCGCCGCACTGGGCTCCCGCTACCGGCTCGCGCTCGTCACCAACGGGAACACCCGTCCCCACCGGGTCGGTCTCGACGGCGTCTTCGGCACGGTCGTCGTCTCGGCCGAGTGCGGCCTGCACAAGCCCGACCCGGCGATATACCTCCACGCCCTGCGCCGGATGGGGCTCGGGCCCGCCGAGGTGCTGCACGTCGGCGACGACCCCGTCGAGGACGTGGACGCCGCCCGGCGGGCCGGCATGGACACCGCCTGGGTCAATCGCCTCGACGTCCGCTGGCCGTACGCCGATCCTCCCGGCCCGACCGTCGGCGACCTGGGCGAACTGACACCCCTCCTCCTGGATGGGGGTTCCCCATGACGCCCCGTCTCCCCCGGGGTCGCCGGCGACCGGCCCCGGCCCCGGTCGTCGTTCTGCCCCCAGGCTCGGGGGTCGGCGGAGGACGCCCCGCCGGACCGGGTGTCACCCCCGGGTCAGCCGGTCTCCACGCGGGCGGCGGCGAGGTTGCCGAGAATCACCGAGACCGTCTGTTCCGGTGTCTGCTCCGAGGTGTCCAGCCAGAGCCCGATGCGCGGGGTCTCCTCGCGCAGAGCGCGGTCGAGGGCGTCGACCGTCCAGGGGCCGTATCCGGTCTTCGGACGCTCGGTCTCCCTGATCCGCACGACCGCGGCGGAGGGAGCCAGCACGACGACGTACAACGGGCGTGTCCGTACCGTGGCGACATACCGGCTCAGGTCTTCCCCGAGGACGATGTCCTGCACGACCGCGGTCCACCCGTGGTGCGCGTACTCGTCGGCCACGAGCGCGGACAGCCGGTGGCGCAGCTCCAGCTGGGCTCTGGCCTCGGCGGTCTCCTCGGGCAGCAGGTCCTCCCCTCCGGAGACCAGCATCCGCCGGAAGACGTCACCGCGCACGTGGGCGGCCCGGGGCAGCCGCCCGGCCAGGAGGTCGGCCACGGTGGACTTCCCCGACGCCATCACGCCGGTGATCAGGACGACTGCAGGACCAGGTTCGGTGTCCACGCGGACCTTTCGCTCACAGGTGGCATGCGGGTGCGCGCGCCCTCTTCGGGAGGCGGGCGTGAGGCTCTCCGGCAGGACGATCTCACCACAAGATCATATTCGCTGAACCGGGGGTTCGCGCCCGGCCCTCGGCCACCGGGCCGGGCACCGATCGCGGCCGCCGTTCGCCGCGGGCCGGTATGCGGTGGCGCGCCCGGCCCGTACGGCCCGCGCCCGCCGCGCCGGACCGGCGGCGAGCCGAACGGTTCACCCGATTCCCGCCATCAGGGCGACGGCGGAGAGGGCCAGTGCGCCGAGTCCTCCGACGATCCCTGCGATCCTGGGGTGCCGGCGGTCGGCCACCGTCCTCAGGTGGGCGCGCGCGGCGAGCACGAAGGCGATCCCACCGGCCGTACCGCCCAGGGCCCAGTAGAAGCTCGGAACGGCGAACACGAACCCCCACGCGGCGGCGGCCAGACCGGGCCATCGGGCGCGGTGGCTCATGCCGTCACGACGTGAACTCATACCGGCGATTGTGCCGAACCCCGAAGGGGAGACGGACGCACCCTCCCTGCCGGGTGCCCTCCGGGAACGGATGTCGCCCCCTTCGCATCGCGGAGGTACGGCGCGTGCCGCCCCCGGTCAGGTTCGCGGCTCGGCCGGAAGCGGGAAAACGTCCGCACGGTCCGTCGGCCGTGGACCGATCACCGCGCGCCCCGGGAACGACATCGGCCGAGCGTTCTCGCGAACGGTGACGACCGACGACTTCTCACCGTCACCCCGAGACGCACCGCCGAGTAAAGTAAAGACATTCCGTACTCGGTGGCAGGCGAGCCGGCAGGAATCGATCATGGCGGACAGGCGGAGAAAGACCAGAGGCGGCGTGAACCCGTCCGGAGCGACGTCGACGAGGTCTCCGCACGGCAGAAGAGCACCGGGCTCTTGACGGGCGGGGAAGACAAGGCGTCCTCGGGCCCCGGGGGGACGGAGAACGCCGCCCCGCTCCCACGGGCAGCCCTCGCGCGCACCCCCTCCCCCGAAACCGCCACCGCCGTTCACGCGAAACCCGCAAAAGGCGAACCCCCCACAATGGATCCCCGCCGCCGCGTCGTCATAAAAAAACTTCCTTCGGACTCCATGGAGGAGGACAGCGCGATTGTCATGTTCGTGATAATCGTGGGCGCATGCCTGGCGGCGGCGATTTTCGGAATAGCCAGACACACACTCGACGCTTACGGGAGCACGGTTGATCTGACCCTTTCCTCGGTGACGGGCGGGCACCGGCCGAAGGACGTGAAACATCGCGGCGGAGTGTTCGGCGCCCTCGGCTATCGTCTCTCCGGCGATGCGCCCGTCGTCTCGGACTTCACCCTCCCCGCCACGGGGGACCTCGACGCCGACGGCGGTGATCCCGGGAACGTCCGGCGTTTCCTCAGTAGCAGGATAATCTTCACACCGGACAGACCGTGCCCCGACGAAGCCTCGCTGACGTGGGCGTGGACGGAGTCCGGAACCTCTCCTTCGGACGAGCCGTCGCACACGATGAGAATCGACCAGGTGGCCGTACTCACCGATGTCCCTATCGTGGGCGACACACCGAGGTTTTCCGCCTCCATCTCGTCCCCCGCCCCCTGCGCCGGGTCACTCAAGCTGGTCGGTTCGACCATCAGAAATTCCAATTTCCACCCGCACGAGAGATCCATGTTCTTCAAGAACATCGAGATCAGGGAACGAGATCCTCGTCTGGACTAGCGACGCCACGGGATCGGCGAACCGAGGCCGCCACGGACCTCGTCGGCGGCAGGACACAGGCCGGCACGTCGTCCGGGAGCCCGGAGGTCCGGTCTTCGCGTCGCCGGACCCCGCGGGCCGGGACACCCCGTGCCGGGTCAGCCCGAAGCGGTGCGGCGCAGGGCGAACAGGTCCGACGGGGAGATGGGCATCCGGTCGATCCCGATGCCCTCGGCGTCCTCGATCGCCGAGGCGATCACCGCCGAGACCGGGATCACCCCCGCCTCCCCCGCGCCCTTGATGCCGAGCGGGTTGAGCGGGGACGGGGTCTCCAGGTGCGCGGTCTCCACGAAGGGAACCTCGGTGGCGTACGGCATCAGGAAGTCCATGAACGAGGCGTTCAGCAACTGGCCGTGGGCGTCGTAGACCATCTTCTCGTACAGGGCGCCGCCGACGCCCTGGGCGACCCCGCCGTGGATCTGCCCCTCGACGATCATCGGGTTGATCAGCCTGCCGCAGTCGTGGACGACCGCGTAGCGCAGGATGCGGATCTCGGCGGTCAGCGGGTCGGTCTCCACGATGGCCGCGTGCATCCCGGAGGCGAACGTGGAGCGGATCGGCGAGTAGTAGTCGCGGCCCTCCAGCCCCGGCTCCTCCCCCTCGGCCACCGGCGGCCGGTCGAAGGACGAGGCGCCCGCGAACTGGGTGGCGCGGGCGGCCTCGGCGTCGAAGGCGTAGCGCAGCGGGTTGGACAGCACCGCCACGGTCGCCAGCGGGATCGTCGCGCCCGGGGACCCGGCCACCCGCACCTCGCCGTCGACGATCTCCAGGTCGCGGGGGTCGGCCTCCAGCGCGTCGGCGGCGATCCGCAGCGCCTTCTCCCTGACCTTGCGGCAGGCCAGCGCGATGGCGTTGCCGCTCATCACGGCGGCCCGGGAGGCGAACGTGCCGACCGCGTACCCGAACCTGCGGGTGTCGCCGGTGACGACCGAGACGCGTTCCATCGGCACGCCCAGCTCGGTCGCGGCGATCTGCGCGAACACGGTCTCGTGGCCCTGCCCCTGGGAGGTCAGGCCGGTGGAGACGTGCACCCGGCCGTCGGAGGTGATCTGGACGTGGCCGCCCTCGTAGGGGCCGACGCCGGTGCCCTCGACGTAGCAGCCGATGCCGATGCCGACGGTGCGTCCCTCGGCGGCGGCGCGGTCCTTGAACTCACCGAAGGCGTCCCAGCCGATGAGTTCCTTGAGCATGCGCAGCGACTCGGGGTAGTCGCCGCTGTCGTAGACGAGCGGGCGGCCGTCCTGGAAGATCAGGCCCTGGTCGTAGGGGAACTCGTCGGGCCCGATGAAGTTGGCGGCGCGCACGTCGGTGCGGTCGGCGCCCAGGTGGGCGGCGATGTGGTCCATGGTCCGCTCCATGCAGAAGACCGCCTGCGGGCGGCCCGCCCCCCGGTAGGGGGTGACCTGCACGGTGTTGGTGTAGATCGAGGAGAACTCGACCCGGTAGGCGCCGATGCGGTACGGGCCCAGGAGCTGGGTGGCGGTGATGATCGGAACGATGATCCCGTACGGCGTGTAGGCGCCGTGGTCGTGCAGGATCTCCACGTCCAGGCCCAGGACGCGCCCCTCGTCGTCGAAGCCGACCCGGACGTTCTGCACCTGGGCGCGTTCGTGCGCCGAGGAGACGAAGTGCTCGCGCCGGTCCTCGGTCCACTTGACCTGGTGGCGAAGGGTGATCGCCGCCCACGGCACGAGGACCTCCTCGGGCCAGGGGTGCACGATCTTCACGCCGAAGCCGCCGCCCACGTCGGGGGCGACGACCTCGACCTGGGGCAGCGGCAGGCCGAGCTTGGCGGCGATGGCCATCCGGACGCTGGTGGAGGTCTGGGTGCTGGAGTGGACGCGCAGCGAGTGGTCGTCGGCGTCCCAGCGGGCGTGCACGCCGCGTCCCTCCAGCGGCATGGACGCGCTGCGCTCGATGTCGAGCCGGAAGGAGAGGCTGTGCGGGGCGGCGTCGATCGCCTCGCGCGCGCCCAGGCCGGTCGCCGAGGGCACCTCCTGCACCAGGTGGGCGCCGACGTTGCCGGGCACGTCGGCGTGGACGAGCCGGTCGGAGCGGATCGCCTCCTCCACGCCGACCACCGGCGCGAGGACCTCGTAGTCGACCGCGATGAGCGCGCAGGCGTCCTCGGCGAGGTAGCGGTCGCGGGCGACGACCATCACGACGGGCTCGCCGACGTGCCGGACGATCTCACGGGCCAGCGGGTACGCGGTGCGGCCGTGGGTCAGCGCCGGGTGCGGGATGAGCAGCGGGAGCGGCTCGGCGAGGGCGCCGGGCAGGTCCTCCCAGGTGTAGATCGCCACCAGCCCGTCGACGTCGACGGCGGCCGAGACGTCGATGTCGCGGATCCGGGCGTGCGCGTGCGGGGAGCGGACGAAGGCCGCCTCCAGCGATCCGGCGCCGAGGTCGTCGACGTAGCGGCCCCGGCCGGTCAGCAGGCGGGGGTCCTCGCGCCGTTTGACCGGCTCGCCGAACAGTCTCGTGGTCACGACCGCCGCACCCGCCCCTCGTTCTCCCCGGTCTCCCCGGTCTCCCCGGTCTCCCCGGTCGTCCCGGACGTCGGGGACCCCCCGGCCTGCTCGGACGTCGAGGACTCCTCGGCCATGATCTCGGCGGCGCGGTGGACGGACGCGACGATGTTCTGGTAGCCCGTGCACCGGCAGAGGTTGCCCGAGACGCCCTCCACCACCTCCTCCCGGCTCGGTGCCGGGTTCTCCCGCAGCAGCGCGGTCACCGTGCACAGGAATCCGGGCGTGCAGAAGCCGCACTGCAGGCCGTGGCACTCGGCGAAGGCCCGCTGCACCGGCGAGAGCGTGCCGTCCGGCGCGGCGAGCCCCTCCACGGTGGTGATCTCGCGCCCGTCCACGGTGACGGCGAACGTCAGGCAGGAGCGGACGGGCTCGCCGTCCAGCAGCACCGTGCAGCAGCCGCAGACGCCGTGCTCGCAGCCGACGTGGGTGCCGGTCAGCCCCAGGTCGTGGCGCAGGCAGTCCGACAACAGCCGCCTGGCCGGGACGCCGACCTGGCGGACGGTCCCGTTGACGGTCAGCGTGATCTCATGCATCCGCGCCTCCAGGCACCGGCGTCGACAGGAGCGCCGTCGTCACCGGCTCGACGGCCGGCGTGATCTCATGCATCGGCGGCCTCCCCGGCGGCGTCCCGCAGTGCCCTCTCGGCGAGGACCCCGGCGAGGTGACGCCGGTAGTCGGCGGTCGCGTGGATGTCGGCGTCGGGGTCGATGCCCTCCCGTACGGCGCGGGCCGCCGAGGCCCAGTCGGCGGAGTCCGGCGGTTTCCCGCCGAGGGCGTCGGTGACGTCGAGGAGGACCGGTACCGGGCCCAGGCTCACGCCCGCGACCGTGGCCGAGGCGATCCGGTGCTCGTCGTCCAGGACGACCAGCGCCGCGATCCCGGCCAGCGCGTAGTCGCCGTGCCTGCGGGCGAGCTCGTGGAAGGCGGTGCCCGAGCGCGGGGGCGGCGCCGGGAAGAACGCGGAGACGGCCAGTTCCCCCGGTTCGATCGCCGACTCCAGGGGGCCGGTGAAGAAGGCTCCGGCGGGGACGTCCCGGACGGCGCCGGTGCGGGCCAGCCGTACCGTCCCGCCCAGGAGCCTCAGCACGGCGGGCAGCTCGGCGGCGGGGTCGGCGTGGGCCAGGCTGCCGACCACGGTGCCCCGGTTGCGGATCACCGGGTGGGCCACCAGGCGCAGCGCCCGGCGCAGCAGCGGCTGGGCGGCGGCGACGGGCGCGGAGCGTTCCACCTGGGCGTGCCTGGCCAGGGCGCCGACCCGGACGCCGCCGGGCTCGACGTCGACGGCCGCGAGCCCGTCCAGCCGGTTGATGTCGACCAGGTGTGCCGGGGCGGCCAGCCGCATGTTCAGCAGCGGGATGAGGCTCTGCCCTCCGGCGAGCACCTTGCCCCCCTCCCCGGCGCCGGCGAGGGTCTCCAGGGCCTCGTCGAGGGAGCGGGGGGCGTGGTATTCGAAGGGGGGTGGTTTCACCCGGTGGCCTCTCGTCGTGGCTCGGACACCCTCGGACCGGCACCGCCGGCACCGACGTCGGCACCGGCGGCACCGGCGGCACCGGCGGCACCGGCGGCACCGTCCCCGGCGCCGTTGCCGTCACCGCCGCCGCGGCCCGCGATGACCCGGAGCAGGTGGTAGCCGGCCACCACCACGACGGTGCCGAGGGCGATGCCCTCCAGCGTGAAGTTCGAGCCGATCATGTGCTTGACCGGGCCGATGGCGAGGATGATGCCCGCCCCGACGGGGACGAGGTTGACGGGGTTGGAGAAGTCGACCCGGTTCTCGATCCAGATCTTCGCGCCGAGCAGGCCGATCATGCCGTACAGGATGACGGTGATGCCGCCGAGCACGCCGCCGGGGGTGGCCGCGACCAGCGCGCCGAACTTGGGGCAGAGGCCGAACAGGATCGCGATGATCGCGGCGATGTAGTAGGCGGCCGTGGAGTACACGCGGGTGGCGGCCATGACGCCGATGTTCTCGGCGTAGGTGGTGGTCGGCGAGCCGCCGAAGCCGCTGGCGAGGGCGGTGGCGGCGCCGTCGGCGACGATCGCCCGGCCCATGTACGGGTCGACGTCGGTACGGGTCATCTCGCCGACGGCCTTGACGTGGCCGACGTTCTCGGCGACCAGCGCGATCACGGCCGGCAGGACCAGCAGCACGGCGGAGAACCTGACGTCGGGGAAGTGCATGTTCGGCAGGCCGATCCAGTCGGCCGAGGCCACCGCGTCGAAGCTGACCCGCGGGTGGGTGTCGACCGCGCCGGTGCCCGCGTTGAAGGCGGTGATGTTCCCGAAGAGGCGGTCGGCGACCCAGGAGAGCAGGAAGCCGACGACCAGGCCGAGCAGGATGCCGATCCGGCCGATGAAGCCCTTGAAGGCCACGATGAGGACGAACGTGACGACCATCGTGATCAGCGCGATCCACTGGTCCTGCGGCCAGTAGACGTCGGCGACCACGTACGCCAGGCCGAAGCCGATCAGCATGACGACGGCGCCGGTGACCACGGGCGGGAAGACCCGGTTGATCACCTGCACGCCCAGGAAGTGCACGGCCAGGCCCACCAGCGCGACGACCAGGCCGACGACCAGGATGGCGCCGGTGACGATCGCGTCGGTGGCGGGGGTGTCGCCGCCGAAGAGCCCCCGGATGGCGAGCACGCCGCCCACGAAGGAGGCGCTGGTCCCCAGGTAGCTGGGGACCTTCCCCTTCACGATGAGCAGGAACATGATCGTCCCGATGCCGGAGAACATGATGGCGACGTTGGGGTCGAGCCCCATCACCAGGGGGAACACGAACGTGGCGCCGAACATCGCGACGACGTGCTGCGCCCCGAAGCCCACCATCCGCGGCCACGACAGCCGCTCGGCCGGGCCGACCACCTCACCGGGGGCGAGCGTCCTGCCGTCGCCGTGCCTGGTCCACCTTGGAAGCATCGAGCTCCACCTTTCACCGGGCCGTCGGTCGGTGGCCGCCCTCGCGGGCGTCCTCCGGCGATTCCCTCACAACCGTTGCGGGCACATTAGGAAAGACGTCATACCCGGACACCGTCATGATCTGCCAAATCTGGGCGGCGGACCAGTGAACGGCTCGCGCACACCCGCCGTGACGGCCGGTGAGGAGACGGGGTCAGCCCCCCGCGCCGACCACCCGGATCTCGAAGCCGTCACCGCTCACCACCTGGCCACCGCGGATCTTGCAGGTCTTGCGGAGCTCCACCTCGCCGTCCACCAGCACGTTGCCGTCGGCGATGAAGTGCTTGGCCTGGCCGCCGGTCTCGGTGACGCCGCAGTACTTCAGCAGGTCGCACAGCGGGATGTACTCGGTTTCCAGGGCGAAGGTCTCGTTCACGGCGACCAGCTTAGATCCCGCGCATCCGCAGGACGTGCAGCGCCAGGGTGAGGTTCAGCCGCAGGTGGGCGTCCTCGGTGAATCCGCCGAGCATGCGCTCCAGCTTGCCGATCCGGTAGCGCAGCGTGTTGTAGTGGAAGTGCAGCCTGCGCGCGGTCTCGGCCACGTTCAGGTTGGTCTCCAGCAGCACCTGCAGGGTGCGGCGCAGGTCGGAGTTCTCGGCGTCGTCGTCGGAGGCGAGCGGGCCGAGGGTCTCGCGGACGAAGGCGTGCAGCTCGGCGGTGTCGCTGACCAGGGAGAGCAGCCGGTAGACGCCGAGCTGGTCGAAGTGCGCGACCGCGCCGGGCCCGTGCAGCTGGCGTCCCACCCGCGCCGCCTTGAGCGCCTGCCCGTACGCGTCCGGCAGTGCCTCGGCGCCGACGGCGGTGCGGCTGGCGCCGGTGGAGAAGGTGGCGGGCAGGGACTCGGCGAAGGCGGCGGCGGCGTCCTTGGCCAGGCGTCCGGCGTCGACGCCCGCGTCCACGATCGTGACCACCTCGTGCGAGAAGCCCGCCACCGCGCCGCGCGCGTCGTGGCGGCGCATCGCCCCGGTCCAGCAGCTCACCAGGCGGTCCTGGGCGACGCGCTCGTCGCCCTCGGGATCGAGTTCGGCCACCAGCACGGTGACCGGGCGCTGCAGGTCCCAGCCGAAGGCCCTGGCGCGGGAGGCGACCCGCTCGGAGCCGCCGGCCCTGCCGGTGAGCACGTCGCGCAGGAAGTCGGCGCGGTACTTGCTCTCGACGGCGTTGACCGCCTCCTGCCGGGTCACGACCAGCGCGGCGACCGTGGCGGCACGTTCCAGAATGCCGACGTCGCTCTCGGCGATGGACCCGACCGGGCCGCAGGCGACGATCCTGCCGTGGTGGTGCCCGCCCGCCACGACCGGCACGGCGGTGTGGCGTCCCTCGGGGGCGGCGCGGAGCAGGGCCACGTGCTCGGCGGGCCCGGCGGCGGCCAGCACGTGCCCGGCCCCGTCGAGGACGGCCACGGCCACGTCCAGCAGGCCGGCCACCTCGGCGGTGACCTCGCGCAGCCCGCCCCCGGCGAGCACCACCTGCACCAGGGCCCGGTGGGCCTCCTCGGCCCTGGCCAGGGCGGCGGCCTGGCGGTTGAGGATGTCGGTCAGCACCTGGTTGAGGATGTCGTCGAAGCCGACGTCGTCGGGGAGCTGGATCAGCGGGAAGCCGAGCCGGTCGGCCTGCTCGACCATCTCCTCGGGCAGCTCGTCGAGGTAGCGGCCGAGCTTGACGGCCAGCGCGGCCAGGCCCCGCTCGTCCAGGTCGGCCACCAGGCGGCCGAGCGACTGCGGGGTGTTGCGCAGCGGGTAACCGGTGGTGAGCAGCAGCTCGTGCGGTTTGACCCAGGCGAGGACGTCGGGGACCTCCATCACGTTGAGCCGCTGCACGACGCGGTCCAGGCCCCGCTCCCCCGCGATCAGCCGGGCGCCCGCCAGCGTCGACACCCCGAGAACCTCGCGGACGGCGACGCCGTGAATGATCGTTCCGGTACTCGCCGGCCGCACGGGAGGTTCCATGAGGTGATTGTGACTGATGGATGGGTCTGTCAGGAAGAGCCAACCTTTGGGCGGACTGTTGGCAGCTTTCTCCGTACGGCCACCTCTGCACCCGCTCTACGGTCGGCTTCAATGGATGGGGGAGTCCGTGACCGAGCGAACCGCTGAGAGCACCTCCATGCCCGCGGGGCCGGCGAAGGAGCGCTCATGACCGTTGGAACGCGTCCCAGGGCGCAGCGCGCACCCGTCCGCACGCACGGGACCGGCGCGGCCAGCACGGCGCTGCGCCGGATGCTGGAGGCGCCCCGCAGCCCGGCGCGGGTGCTGGCGGCCTTCCCCGCCGGCGTCTACCTTGAGGTGCGTACCGCACTGGAACCGCAGGTCATCGCGGTGGTGACCGGACAGGCCACCCGCCTGCCCAACGCCATGGTGGTGAACGAGCCGATGCCACGGGTCGCGGTGGGCGACGACGCGTGCGTCGGCGACGGCTCGATCGACCTGGGGCGGCTGAGCCTGCGGGCCCACCGCTGGTGGGACCCGGCCCCGCCGCTCGGCCCCGTTCCGGTGGAGCGGCTGGCCCGCTCCCTGCCCGCGCTCACCGGTTTGTGCGCGCGGTCGGCCAGGCGTCCCGGCCTGGAGGGCAACGGCGCGGCCGTGCTGCTGGCCCAGGGGTGCGCCGAGGGCTCGCTGTTGAAGAGCGTCGTGGCCGCCGAGCAGCTCGTCGGCCTGGGGCCCGGACTGACCCCGAGCGGGGACGACGTGCTCGCCGGGCTGCTGGTCGCGCTGCGCCACCTGGGCGGGGCGGTGGGGGCGGCGCGGGCCGTGTGGCTGGCCGACTGGCTGGCCGCCGCGGTCACCTTCGACGTGCGCGGCAGGACCACCCCCATCTCGGCGTCGCTGCTGCACTGCGCGGCCCGGGGCGAGGCCAGCGGCGAGGTGCTGGCCGTGCTGCGGAGCCTGGCGGGAAGACAGTCCCTGGAGACGGCCCTGCAGCGGCTGCTCCGGCTGGGGCACACCTCCGGAGCGGACCTGGCGTGGGGGCTGGGCATCGGGCTCGCGGCGGTGATCGATCTGGAAGGCGGGGGCGGTTGAGCATCGATGTGGTCCGGGTACGGACGGGCGTCTACCACGACTCGGTGAGCCTGATGCGGGTCAGCCGGGCGGCGGCGGCCCTGCCGGGGGTGGAGGTCGCGGTGGTGGCCATGGCCACCGAGCTCAACCTGGGCATCGCCGCCGAGCTGGGGTTCGCCCCGCCCGCCGGTGACGCCGCCCGTGCCGCCGACGCCTCCGACACCTTCAACGCCTCCGACACCGCCGACGCCTCCGGCACCGACGCCGACGCCGTCGCCGGTCCGGCCGTTCCCGCCGGCCGCCCCGGGCCGGGCGACCTGCTCATCGCGCTGCGCGGCGAGGCGGGCGCGGTGGAGGCCGCCGTCGCCGAGCTGGACGGGATGCTGGACGCGCTCTCCGCCCCGGCCGCCGGTGGGACGGCCGTCGAGCATCCGCCGCGCACGGTCCGGTCGGCGACCAGGACCTCGGGCGGCCGCGCCGCCTCCCTGGCGCTGGTCTCGGTGCCGGGCCCGCACGCGTTCGCCGAGGCGCTGGACGCGGTCGAGGCGGGCCTGTCGGTGATGATCTTCAGTGACAACGTGCCGGTCGACCAGGAGGTGCTGCTCAAGCGGCGGGCCGCCGAGCGCGGCGTGCTGGTCATGGGCCCCGACTGCGGCACCGCGGTGATCGGCGGGGCCGGTCTCGGCTTCGCGAACGTGCTGCGGCCGGGCCCGGTCGGGGTGGTGGCCGCGTCGGGTACGGGCGCGCAGCAGGTGACCTGCCTGCTGGACATCGCGGGCGTGGGCGTCTCGCACGTGCTGGGCGTGGGGGGACGCGACCTGTCGGCGGAGGTGGGCGGCCTGTCCACGCTGCGCGCCCTGGAGGCGCTGGACGCCGACCCCGCGACCGAGCTGATCGTGCTGATCTCCAAGCCTCCCGCCCCGGAGGTGGCGCGGATCGTCGGCGAGGCGGTCGCCGGGCTCGGCACCCCCGTGGTGAACGCGCTGCTCGGCGCCACGGGGCCGGGGCAGGCCGACCTGACCGCGGCGGCCGAGGCGGCGCTGCGCGCCTTGGGCGTCCCGGTCCCCGACTGGCCGCACTGGCCCGCGTCCTCTCCCCCGCCCCTCTCCCCGTCCCCGTCTCCCGCCCCGCCCTCGTCGGTGGACGGCATCGCGGGGGTCGCGAGCCTGTCCGGCGACGCGGGGGCCGCGGACCCGTCCGGCGGCGGCGCGGACGGGCCGCGGGGCATCTACTCGGGCGGGACGCTCTGCGTGGAGGCCCGTCTGATCGCCGGGTCCGGGGAGTTCACCGACTTCGGCGACGACGCCTACACGGTCGGCCGGGCACACCCGATGATCGACCCCGCGCTCCGGCTGGAGGCCCTGGCGCAGGTGCCGCCCGGTGGCGTCGCCCTGCTCGACGTGGTCCTCGGTCACGGCGCCGATCCCGACCCCTCGGCCCGGCTGGCTCCCGTGATCGCCCAGGCCGTCGCCAGGGGCGTCGCGGTGGTCGTCGCGCTGGTCGGCTCCGAGGGCGACCCCCAGGGGCTCAACGCCCAGGCCGAGGCGCTGAACGCGGCGGGCGCCGCGGTGTTCACCTCCAACGCCCGCGCCGCCGGGCACGCCGCGGAACTCGCGGGCGCCACCGGCACCGGTCGCGCCACCCGCACCGCCGACGCCGCCCGGGCCACCGGCACCGCTCACGCCGGCGACACCGCTCACGCCCTCGCCGACGACACCGGCGACACCGACGACACCGGCGACACCACCGGCACCGACGCCGCCGCCCGTTCAGGAGGCCGCCCGTGACACTGTCCATGCTCTCCGGCGAGCCGGAAGTGATCGCGGTGGGGGCCGGTCTGCTCGGCGAGGCCCTCGACGCCCAGGCCGTCCCGCTCACCCGGGTGGACTGGCGCCCGCCGATGCCCGGCACCGAGGCCGACCTGGCCCGGGTGCTGGCCGACCCGCGCAGGGAGCGCGCCAACGCCACGGCCGTGGGCCGCCTGGTCTCCACCCGGCCCCAGCTCGTCGGCGTGCGGCCCGCCCGCGAGGTGCTCGACCTGCCCGAGGGGACGTTCCTGCACGCCGGGCCGCCGATCGAGTGGGAGCGGGCCTCGGGCCCGCTGCGGGGCGCGCTGATCGGGGCCATGCTGCTGGAGGGGCTGGCCGCCGACGCCGGGGAGGCCGAGGAACGGCTGGCCGCCGGGCGGGCCCGGCTGGACCCCTGCCACCACCATCGCACCGTCGGGCCGATGGCGGGCGTGGTCACGCCCTCGATGTGGATGTTCGAGGTACGGGACGCCGAGCACGGCGGCACCTCCTACTGCTCGCTCAACGAGGGCCTGGGCAAGGTGCTGCGCTACGGCGCGTACGGCCCCGAGGTGCTGGAGCGGTTGCGCTGGATGGGCGAGGTGCTCGGTCCGGTGCTGCGGGCGACCCTGGAGCGGAGCGGCCCGCTGGACCTGCGGTCGCTGACCGCGCAGGCCCTGCAGATGGGCGACGAGCTGCACAACCGCAACCGCGCCGCCACCTCGCTGCTGGTGCGCGAGCTGGCCCCCGAGGTCGTGGAGGTCGCCCCCGGCCGCGCCGCCGAGGTGCTGCGGTTCATCAACGGCAACGACCACTTCTTCCTCAACGCGGGCATGGCCGCGTGCAAGGTCGCCGCGGACGCCGCCAGGGACGTCCCCGGCTCCTCGATGGTCGTCGCGATGGCCCGCAACGGCACCGACTTCGGGGTGCAGGTCTCCGGGCTGGGGGACCGCTGGTTCACCGGTCCCGCGGGCGTGCCGGACGGTCTCTACCTGGGCGCGTACGGGCCCGGGGACGCCAACCCCGACATCGGCGACTCCACGATCACCGAGACGGCGGGCCTGGGCGGGTTCGCGATGGCCGCGGCCCCGGCGATCGTCAGGTTCGTCGGAGGCGACGTGGCGGACGCGACCGCGGCCACCCGGTCCATGTACGAGATCACCCTTGCCGAGCATCCCGCGTACCAGATCCCGGGGCTGGACTTCCGGGGCACTCCGGTGGGCGTGGACGTCACGCTGGTCACCAGGACGGGCCTGCTGCCCACCGTGAACACCGGCATCGCCGGGCGGGTGGCGGGGACCGGCCAGGTCGGCGCGGGGCTGGTCAGCCCGCCGGCCTCGGCCTTCACCGCGGCGTTGGCCGCGCTGGCCCGTGCCGCCGGCCCCGGGACCGGGCCGGCCTGACGGCCCTTTCGCCGCTTCGCCGCTTCACCGCTTCACCGCTTCGCCGCGCGAATCGGGTGGATCGGGTGAATCCGGCAAGGCTGACAACCTGCCTGCCCGCCGGTAGCATTCGGCGACGCCTGCGCGGGCTCACGGTCGGTGACCGTTCAACACGAATCACTGACAAATGTCACGGCGCGCTAATCTCCATGTCAAACTTCCATAACGGAATCTCATCCCGATATCGTGTCCACCCTCACGAAAAAGCTGGTTATGGGGAACGGGGTACTATGACCGATCGCTTGCTCGGGAGATCCCCCCACGGATCCGGGAGCGGCGGCCCCGCCGGAGCGGCACCGGAGGGCCAGGGCAGGCTGGTGGGCAGGCGTTACCGCCTGGTCTCACCGGTGGGCCGTGGCGGGATGGGCGTGGTGTGGCACGCGCACGACGTGCTGCTCGACCGGGACGTCGCGGTCAAGGAACTGATCCTGCCCTTCGGGCTGGACCACGCGGGCACGCAGGGCGCGCACCGCAGGATGCTCCGCGAGGCCCGATCGGCCGCCCGGCTCAGCCATCCCGGCATCGTCACCGTGCACGACGTCGTCGAGGAGGACGGCCGCCCCTGGATCGTGATGGAGCTGGTCCGCGCCTGGTCGCTGGAGCAGGCCGTACGCCAGAGCGGGCCGCTGCCGGTGATCCAGGCGGCCGAGATCGGCGTGCGGGTGCTCGACGCGCTCCGCCACGCCCACGCGGCCGGGATCATGCACCGCGACGTCAAACCGGGCAACGTGCTGCTGACCTCGGACCGGGTGGTGCTCACCGACTTCGGCATCGCCGCGATCGAGGGCGACGTCGCCATCACCCAGACCGGCCTGATGATGGGCTCGCCCGCCTACGTGCCGCCGGAGAGGCTGTCCGGCCGGCCGATCACGCAGGCCTCGGACCTGTGGTCCTTCGGCGCCACGCTGTACGCGGCCGTCGAGGGCAGGCCCCCCTACGAGGGGCCGGACGCGATGGCGGTGCTCGGCGCGATCCTCACCCGGGAACCCGCCCGCCCCCAGCGGGCCGGCGCCCTGATCACCGTCATCGAGGGCCTGCTCCGCAAGGACCCCGCCGAGCGGATGGCCGCCCCGCAGGTCGCCGAGCTGCTGGAGACGGTGCTGCGCAGCCACGGCTCCACCACCACGCTCGCGCCCGGCCCCGCGCCCTTCTCGGCGCCCTCGCCGATGCCGCTCCCCGGCGACTCCATGCCGATGCACCTGATGCCCCCGCTGGACGCGCCGCCGGGGCCGATGCCGTCCCGGATCATCGAGACGCCGTCGGGCCCGATCCGCGTGCCGTACGAGCAGGGGGCCGTCTCCTTCGGGACGCGTCCGGCGTCCCGCGACGCGCTCGCCGGGCCGGCGGGATCGGCGGGCACCGAACCGCTCTCCGTCCCCGGCTCGCCGCGGGCCTCCCGCCCCTCCGTCCCGCGGCCGGGTGAGACGGCGTCCGGCACGTTCACCGGCATGTCCGGAGGGCACCTGCGCGGCTACGACGCGCTGCGCGCCCCGTCGACCGGGCTGGGAGACGCGCCGCCCGCCGCGACGCCGGACCTGCCGAACGACCCGTTCTTCACCTCGTCCCCCTTCCCGGGCGACCCGTTCACCGCGCCGCCCGTGTTCCCGGGCGACCTGCTCGGCGGCCCGTCCGCCGCGTCGCGCGGCCCCGCGGGCGGGCCCGGCCCGGCCTCGCCGGTCCGTGAGGCGTCGCGGCGGTCAGCCCAGGCCACGGCGGAGAGCGCGTCGCGCGACCGGCGGGCACGGGGAGGCCGGGAGGCCTCCCCGTTCCGGACCGGTACCCGCGCGAGCGGCCGGTCCGCGGGGGGCGGCCGGTCCGCCGGTGGCGGCCCCGACCCGCGCCTGCTGATGCTGGGCGTGGGCGGCGTGCTGGCCATCGTGGTCGCCGGGCTGCTCGTCTTCCTGCCCGACGGCGACCCCGGCTCCGCGGGCACGGGGGCCGTCACGTCCGCCTCGGTCCCGGCCGTCTCCGCCGCCCCCCTCCGGGCCGCCGCGGAGGTTCCCGACGGTTTCGCGCGGCTGAGCGCGGGAGGCGTCTCCGGGGCGGTGCCCGAAGGCTGGACGGTCAGGACGGGCGGCGACGGGGCGGTCGCCTTCTCCGGGCCCAAGCGCGGCGGGCAGAGCGTCGTCGTCGTCCCGGTGCCGGTCGCCGACCCGGTGACGGCGCTCGGCCGGGCCAGCAGGAAGGATCTCGACGAGTACACCGAGGTCGGTGTGACGGCGGTCGGCTACCGCGGCTGGAAGGCGGCGGACTGGGAGTACACCTACGTCCGGTCCGACGGCGTCCCCATGCACGGGCTGACCCGCTACGTCGCCGTGGACGGCCGGACCGCGTACCAGATCACGTTCAGGGCGCAGGACCTGGGGTGGGAGCAGAGCGTGGCGGTGCCGGAGACCTTCTTCGCCACCTTCACCCCGTCCGGCTGACCGCCCCGGGGCTCCTCGCGAACCCGGTCGCCCCCGGAGCCGTCCGTGAGGCGAGCGCGATTGGTGGGACGATCACGAGTGATGACACACTTCACTCGTGACAGCGAACGCCACAGACAACCACATATCACCCGGTGAAGGCGCACGGGTCGCCGCCGTGCAGCGGCGGACGCTCGCCGTACTGTCCACCGGCCAGATCAGCGGCGGGATCGGCGTCGCCGTGGGGGCCACGTTCAGCTCGGTGACCGTGGAGGAGCTCTCCGGCTCCACGGCGCTGAGCGGGCTGGCCGGGACCGCGACCGTGCTGGGCGCCGCGCTGCTGGCGCTGCCCACCGCCAGGTCGTCCGGGCGCGGGGGACGGCGGGCCGGGCTCACCCTGGCCTACGGGTGCGCCATCCTGGGCTGCCTGGTCTCGCTCCTCGCCGTGACCGTACGCTCCTGGCCGCTGCTGCTGGCCGGGCTGGTGCTGTTCGGGGCGGCGAGCGCGGGCAACCTCTCCTCCCGCTACTCCGCGACCGACCTGTCCCCGCCGGGGCACTCGGCCCGGCACCTGTCACTGGTGGTCTGGGCAACCACCATCGGAGCGGTCACCGGCCCGAACCTCGCCGAACCCGCCGAGCGGCTCGGCATCGAGCTCGGCCTGGCCCCGGCCAGCGGGCCGTTCGTCCTCGCGCTGCTGAGCTTCGCGATCGCCCTCGCCGTCGTCCTCGCCGGACTCCGCCCCGACCCGCTGCTCCTGGCCCGCTCGCTGGCCCGCCCGCCGTCGGACACCCCGGCGACGGACGCGCCCCTCTCACCGGCACCGGCGGACCGGGCGGCGGGCACGTTCCGCACGGGATGGCGCGTGCTGCGCGGGACGCCCCTCGCCGGTCGCGCGATGGCCGCGATCGCGGTCGGCCACACCGCGATGGTCGCGGTGATGTCCCTGACCCCGGTCCACCTCGACCACGGCGGCGCGACGTACACGGTCATCGGCGTCGTGATCAGCCTGCACATCGCCGGGATGTACGTCTTCTCCCCCGTCATCGGCTGGCTGGCCGACCGGGCCGGCCGGGTACGGGTGCTGGTGCTGGGCATGGGCCTGCTGCTGGGCGCCGTCGTCCTGGCGGGCGGCGCCGGCGCGCACGACGTCGGCCGGGTGACGGCCGGGCTGTTCCTGCTCGGCGTCGGCTGGTCCTGCACGCTGATCGCCGGTTCGGCCATGCTCAGCGAGGCGGTGCCGCTGGAGCGGCGCACGGCCGTGCAGGGGATGTCCGACCTGGTGATGAACGCCTGCGGCGCGACCGGCACCGTACTGGCCGGGGTGATCGTCGGCGGCCTGTCGTACGGGGCGCTCTGCGCCGCCACCGGCGCCCTGGTGACGATCACCGGCCTCCGGCTGGCCCTGACCCTGTTCCGCGCGACGCCCGCCGAGACCCGCCCCCTCCCCTAGCGGACACCTGCCCCCGGGGGACGCGCCGGGCGCGGCTCACTTGGCGTCGGCGTAGCAGCGGACCGCGACCGCCTGCATGGGAAAGCGCACCGGGGTCGGCCCGAACAGCAGCCGGGCCGCCTCCTCGGCGGCCCGGCCGACCGCCGCGATCACCTCGTCGGCCTGCTCGGCCGGGCAGTGCACCATCACCTCGTCGTGCTGGAAGAACACCAGCCTGGCCGGGTCGGGCAGCAGGCCGCGCAGCACCGCCATCAGCACGAGCGCCCACTCGGCCGCGGTCGCCTGGACGACGAAGTTGCGGGTGAACCGGCCCCGCTCGCGGGCCGCCCGGCCCCCCTCGGGGCCCGAGACCAGCTCCCGCCAGCCCGGCGAGGGCGGCGGCGAGGTGCGGCCCAGCCAGGAGCGGACCACCTTGCCCTCCTCCCCCGCGCGGGCCGCGTCCTCCACGAACCGGTAGGCCAGCGGGAAGCGCCGCCGCATCACGGCCAGCAGCTTGGGCGCGTCCCCGCTGGTGCCGCCGTACATCGCCGAGAGCATGGCGATCTTGGCGTTGTCCCGCTCACCGCCGAACACCTGCGCCAGCGCCTGGTAGAGGTCGCTCTGCCCGGCCGCCCGGGCCAGCCCGCCGTCCCCGGCCATCGCGGCCAGCACCCGGGGTTCGAGCTGGGCCGCGTCGGCGACCACGAGCGTCCAGCCCTCGTCGGCCACGATCACCTTGCGCATCAGCTTGTGGATCTGCAGGGCGCCGCCGCCGTTGGTGGCCCAGCGGCCCGTCACCACGCCGCCGACCACGTACTCGGGGCGGAAACGCCCGCCGCGGACCCACTGGCCGGCCCAGGCCCAGCCGTGGAAGCTGTAGAACCTGGCCATCTCCTTGTAGGCCAGCAGGGGCGCGACCCCGGGGTGGTCGACCTGTCTGATGTCGCGGGCCCGGGTGGAGGCGACGGGCACGCCCGCCGCCTTGAACACCCGCAGGATCTGCTGCGGGGAGTCGGGGTTGAACGACGTGCCGAACGCCGCCGTCACCTCGTCGGCCAGCGCCTGCAGCTTGGCCGGCCGCATGCCGTGCACCGGGCGCGGGCCGAGCAGGCCGGTCAGCAGCTCGTCGTGCGCGTCCTCGCGCCAGGGGATGCCGTCGCGGGCCATCTCCGCGGCGATGAGCGCCCCGGCCGACTCGGCGGCGACCAGCAGCCGGAACCGCTGCGGGTCGGCGGTCTCCCCGACGCGGCGCAACTGGTCGGCGTGGACCTCGGCGACCAGGTCCACGTCCGGCTCCGGCGCCTCCTCCTCGAACAGGGTCGCCTGCCGGACCTGGGCCCCGTGCGGGTCCTCCGGCACGGGCAGGCCGCGCAGCCGCGCGTACGCGGCCCTGGCCGACCGTGGCTCGCCGAAACGCCCCTCGTGCGCCAGGAGCAGGCCCTCGGTCAGCGCCAGGTCGTGGCAGCGCGCCGGCCGCACGCCCGCGGCGAGCAGCGCCGGGTAGACCTCGCGGGTGTCGGCCCACACCCAGCGCGGGCGCCGCTCCTCCAGCCTGCGGACCTCCGCGGCCAGGTCGGCGACGGCCCTGGGGGGCTCGCCGTCGGCGCGGAGCACACCCCCGCCCGCACCGGCGGGCGCGACCGACACGTTCATGCCCCCACAGTGCCACGCCGCCCCGACATCCTCGCCGTCGCGAGGTCTCGATCAGGGGAGCGGGATGGCGACCTCGTCCTCCAGCGGGGGTTCGATCTCCTGCGGCAGGCAGCCGGTCGCGGCGAAGCAGCGGATCCTCAGGGTGTCCTCCGTCACCGAGACGTGCAGGAAGCTCTTGAAGAACGGCGGGGTGTCCCAGTCCGACAGCTCCGACAGGTAGCGGTGGAAGGTCCTGCCCACCGGCAGCCGCAGCGGCATCGGCCAGCCGCCGAGGATCCGGGCCGCCCAGCGCATCCGGAACGTGATCGGCACCGGCGGGATGTCGCGCACCGGGGTGTTGCCGATCCGCCGGGACATCAGCGCCGCGCTCTCGGCGGGCGTGAGGTAGAGCCAGCGCATGCGCAGCCGGTCGCTGTAGAGCCTGCTGTAGAACGAGAGCGAGTCGCCGCGCAGCGGGTAGCAGCGGTAGTCGTCCTCGTGCAGACCGGCGACGGTGACGCGGGGGATGGTGTGGGTGGCGTGCATGAACGCCCCCGATCCGCCCGCCACGATGTACTGGATGGTCCGCTCCCCCACCCTGATCGGGAAGCGCTGGTAGTTGTGCACGTCGCCGCCGATCGCCGCGACGTAGTTGTGCGCGGGGTCGGTGACGATGTCGTCGACGGTGCCGCCGCCGGCCAGCTTCGACGGCTTGTACTCGTTGCGGGTGTAGATGGGCTTGCCGGTGACGAGCACCTTGGGCCTGGGGTCGAGCGAGACCTCGCGGAGCCAGGCGGCCTGCTCGGCGTCGATGTCGCCGCGGATGCCGGTGTCCACGCCGACGAGCATCAGGCGCGGGGTCTCGATCGCCCAGTACGGGGCGGGCTGGGTCGCCCGCTGGCCGGGCAGGGAGCGCCGCTCGCGCGCCCTGGCCAGCCGGGCCTCGTCGATCGGTTCCGGCCTGCTCCAGAGCAGGCCGCGCGGTCCCGAGGGCGCGGGGTTGAACCCCTTCGGCGGCCTGGCGTCGCAGAAGACGCGCATGAAGCCGCCGAGCCCGTCGTACCAGTCGTGGTTGCCGGGGACGGCGTAGATCGGCGCGGGGTAGTCCTGGAAGGGGCGGAAGAACTTGTCGTCGTACTCGTTGCCGGATCCGGTGGGGTAGACCACGTCGCTGGCGACGACCGCGAAGGCGGTGCCCTCGCCGATCCTCAGCATGCCCGGCACCACGGCGTACTGCGAGGAGTCGCCCTCCCCGGTGTCGCCCAGGAGCAGGAAGGAGAAGTCCGGGCCGACGTCCACCGGGATGCGGAAGGAGGGGTCGACGCCCCGTTCGCGCTGCGCGGCCGTCCACTGGGAGCGGACCTGCCCGGACGGGTCGCCGAACAGGATCGCCAGCACCTCGTTCCTCGACCGCCAGATCGTGCGCAGGTCGAGCCAGGAGAAGGGCTTGTCCCCGGGCAGCAGGTCCCTGAAGGCGCCGATCCGGGAACAGGACCAGCCCGCGCCCTCCTCCGACACCCTGGAGGAGACCTCACGCCCGCGTTCCGCCGCCCGTCCCGCAACATCGACCATGCCCATATCTTGGCAATGATCATAGGAAGTCGCATCCGATCCGGGCGAAGGCGGCCGATCCGCGGGTGCCCCGCCGCGCCCCCTGGAATAAGGTTCTCCCGTGTACGCCTACTGGGAGACGGTTCCGACCAGGTGGAAGGACAACGACGTCTACGGCCACGTCAACAACGCCGTCCACTACTCGATGATGGACACGGTGATCAACTCCTGGCTGATCGGGGTCGCCGGGCTGGACGTCCACGACGGCGACGTCATCGGCCTGTGCGTCGAGTCGCACTGCGTCTACCGGTCCTCGGTGTCCTTCCCCGAGCCGGTCCGGGTCGGGCTGCGCGTCGGGCACCTGGGCCGCTCCAGCGTCCGCTACGAGCTGGGGCTGCTGCGCGAGGACGGCGAGACGGTCGTGGCGGACGGCCACTTCGTCCACGTGTTCGTCGACCGGGGGACCCGGCGGCCCGCCGGGATCCCCGGGCCGCTCCGGAAGGCCATGGAGACCCTGGTGGTCACCTGACCCTCCGCGCCGCCGGGTCTCAGCCGGCGGGCTCCTTCGCCGCGAGCAGGACTCCCGGGTTGAGGACGCCCTCCGGGTCGAGCCGGTCCTTGACGCCGCGCAGGATCTCCACGCCCAGCTCGCCGATCTCGGCGGCGTGGGCCTCCCGGTGGTCGCGGCCGACGCCGTGGTGGTGCGAGATCGTGCCGCCCGCCCGGGCGATCGCCTCGTTCGCCGCCCGCTTGGCCGCCTCCCACTGCCCCAGCGGGTCGCCGGTCTGCGCGGTGACGACGGTGAAGTACAGGCTGGCGCCGGTGCCGTAGACGTGGGAGATGTGGCACATGACCAGCGGCGAGCCGAGCGAGGCGCTCAGCGAGAGCCGTACGGCGTCGTACAGGCGGGGCAGGTTCGACCAGAAGCCCGCCGTCTCCAGTGTCTCGACGGTCGCCCCGGCGGCGAGCAGCGCGTCGCGCAGGTAGGGGGCGGAGTAGCGCCCGTGCTCCCACGCCCGGCCGGGCTCCGTGCCCGCCGGGACGCCGCCGAGCTCGGAGAGCAGGGCCGTGGCGCGCTCGCGCCTGGCGGACACCTCGGCCGAGGTGCCTTCGTAGCCGGTTATGGCCAGGCAGCCCGCCCCTCCCGGCGACGCGCCGATCTCCCCGGGCCTGGCCAGGCCGATCATCGTCTCGGTCTCGTCGGACAGGCGCAGCACGGTGGGCGCGGCGTCCCGCTGGGCCAGGGTCCGCAGCGCGGCCGAGCCCTCGGTGAACGACGCGAACCGCCACCCCTCGTAGACGCGCTCGGCGGGGACGGGCCGGACCCGCAGCCGGAGCGAGGTGATCACCCCGAAGGCCCCCTCGGAGCCGAGCATCACCTGGCGCAGGTCGGGGCCGGCGGCCGAGCGGGGCGCCCGGCCGAGGTCGAGGGTGCCGCGCGGGGTGGCCACGGTCATGCCGACCACCATGTCGTCGAAGCGGCCGTGGCCCGCCGATGCCTGGCCGCTGGAGCGGGCGGCGGCGAAACCGCCCAGCGTGGCGTACTCGAACGACTGGGGGAAGTGCCCTAGCGTGAAGCCGTGCGCGGCCAGCAGCCGTTCGGCCCGGGGGGCGCGCATCCCCGGCTCCAGCTCGGCGACCATCGACTCGGCGTCCACGGAGACGAGCCGGTCGAGCCGGGCCAGGTCCAGTGCGATCACCCCGGCGAAGCCCCGCCGGGAGGCGACCAGGCCGCCGACCACGGACGTGCCGCCGCCGAAGGGGACCACCGCGACCCGGTGCGCGGCGCAGGCCGCCAGCACGGCCAGCACCTCGTCGTGGCAGGCGGGCAGCACGACCGCGTCGGGCGCGTCGGAGCCGTCGCCGGCCCGCATCCGCAGCAGGTCGGGGGTGGACTTTCCACGGGTGTGCCGGACGCGGGTCTCGTCGTCGAGCCGTACGTGGTCAGCGCCGACCAGGCCGCGCAGCTCGTCGACGACCGGCGCGGGGAGCGCGACGGGCGGGAGCCGCACCTCGCCGAGGGTGGCCGCCTCCGACCGGGGCGGGCGCACCCCCAGCAGGTCGCCGAGCAGCGTGCGGATCGGTTCCGGCAGGTCGGCGGCCTTGGCGGGATCGCCCCAGCCGGACCAGAGCATGGGATCCGCGTCGGCTGTCTGATTTTCCACGTCTACACTGTGACACATGACGTCCATTCGTCACAATTCGGTCGTCGCGGGCGACCCGGTCCTCGACGCCGCCCGCGAGGTGATCCTCGCGGTCGGGGTGCGGCGCACCACGCTGACCGACGTGGCCCGCAGGGCCGGGCTCTCCCGGATGACGATCTACCGCCGCTGGCCCGACGTGCGCGGCCTGGTCGCCGACCTGATGACCCGCGAGTGGGTCCGCGTCGCCGACGGCTTCGCCACCGAGGACCCGGTGACCGCGGCGGTGGCGACCGTGGGGGCGCTCCGCCGCCACCCGCTCTGGCGGAAGATCGTCGAGGTGGACCCGGAACTGCTCCTGCCGTACCTGCTGCGGCGGCGGGGCGCCAGCCACGAGGCGATGCTCGCCCTGGTCGAGTCGGCGATCGTCCGGGGCCAGGGGGCCGGCACCGTGCGCGCGGGTGAGGCCGCGAGGCTGTCGGCGGCCGTGCTGCTGACCGCGCAGTCGTTCCTGCTCTCCGGTGCCACCATGCTCGGCCCGCTCACCGAGGACGACCTGGACGCCGAGCTGACCGCCCTTCTGGAAAGGTACCTGCGACCGTGAACTCCTCTCTGAACGCCGCCCGCCGGGCCCGCGAGCTCGCCGAGACGCGCGACCTCGTGGTCGACGTGCTGGTGGTGGGGCTGGGGGCCACCGGCGCGGGCGTGGCGCTGGACGCGGCCTCGCGCGGCCTGTCGGTCGCCGCGATCGAGGCGCACGACCTGGCGTTCGGCACCTCCCGCTGGAGCTCCAAGATGATCCACGGCGGGCTCCGCTACCTGGCCAAGGGGCAGATCGGGGTGGCGTACGAGAGCGCGGTGGAGCGCGGCCTGCTGCTCGGGCGCACCGCCCCGCACCTGGTGCGGGCGCAGCCGTACCTGCTGCCGCTGGTCCCGGAGGTCTCCCGCCGGCACGCGACGCTGGTGATGACCGGCTACCGGCTCGGCGACGGCCTGCGGGCGGCGGCGCGCACCCCGCGTCACCTCCTTCCGGGCCCCTCGTGGATCTCCGCCCAGCAGGCGCTCGCCCTCGCCTCGCCGCTGGGCTCGCGCGGGCTGCGCGGCGCCCTGCTGTCGTGGGACGGGCGCCTGGTGGACGACGCCCGCCTGGTGCTCTCCGTGGCCAGGACGGCCGCCGCCCACGGCGCGCGGGTGCTGACGCGCTGCCGGGCGCTGGAGGTCTCCGGCGACGGCGCGCTGGTCCGCGACGAGCTGGCCGGGGAGACCTTCACCGTCCGGGCCAGGGCCGTGGTCAACGCCACCGGCGTCTGGGCCGCCGGGCTGCACCCGGGCATCCGGATGCGTCCCTCGCGCGGCACCCACCTGGTGCTGCGGCCCGAGACGCTGCCGGGCCTGACCGCGGGTCTGCACGTGCCGATCCCGGGCGAGAGCAACCGGTTCGCGCTGGTGCTCCCCCAGCCCGACGGGCGGATCCACGTCGGGCTCACCGACGAACCGGTGGACGGACCCGTCCCGGACGTCCCGCACGCCCCCGAGGAGGACGTCACCTTCCTGCTGTCGGTGCTGAACTCCGTGTTGGAGGAGCCGGTACGGCGCGAGGAGGTGGCCGGTACCTACGCGGGGCTGCGCCCGCTGCTGGCCGGGGAGGGCCGCACCGCCGACCTGTCCAGGCGCCACGCGCTGCTGACCACGCGCGACGGCCTGGTGACGGTCGTGGGCGGCAAGCTGACCACGTACCGGCGGATGGCCGAGGACGCGGTCGACCTGGCCGTGTCCCTGAGCCGGATCGACGCCGGGCGGAGCCGCACGGCGGCGCTGCCCCTCGTCGGCGCCGCCGGCGCCGTCGGCGCCGCCGGCGCGGTCCGAGCCGGGGGTGACGGCGGTGACGGCGGTGACGGCCGTCACGACGGTCACGGCGGCCGTGGGCGCGGCACGCGCCGCGGACGTGACGGGCGCGACGGGCGCGACGGGCGCGGCCCGGAGGGCGGGACCACCGCGGGCGGCCGGAACGGCGGGGTCGCGGACCGGCTGCTGGAGCGCTACGGCAGCGAGGCGGGCGCGGTACGGGCCCTGATGGCGGAGGAGCCCTGGCTGGCGGAGGCCGGGCCGACAGGGGTGACCGGGGCCGAGCTGGTCTGGGCGGTCAGGCACGAGGGCGCCCTGGACGTGGACGACCTCCTCGACCGCAGGACCAGGATCGGTCTCGTCCCCGCCGACCGCGAGGCCGCGCTGCCCGCGGCACGGGCGGCCCTGACCTACTGAGAACGCGGCACCGGCGGACCCGGCCTGCCGACGAACACGGCACCCGCTCCCCTGCCCGCCGACGTGTCGCGTGAGCGGCGGCGCGGCGTCACCGCGTGAGCCTCCCGGGCACCGGCGTGGGTCCACGGCCGCTCCGGGGCGGCGGCGCCCCTGGGAGACCGCGGACCTCGAGATTGAAAGTTTCACTACCTGGCCGAAGGTTTCCACAGCTCGCCGCGAACCGGCCCGCCTCGCGCTTGCCCCCGGCCGACGGCCGAAGCAGACTCCGCCGGAGCGCCACCCTTCCGTGAGCACGTGAGCACGTGAGCACGCGAGCACGTGAGCGATCCGCGTCTCCGTCATATCGGCGCGCCGACCCGCCGAGGGAAAGTCAACGCTAACAAAATCAGGGCCCGTCCTGGCGGCGGCACCGGAGATCGGCGCCTGACCCGCCCAGAGGGCCGAAAAGGTGCGGACGAGCGCCACCAGTTGTGAGGAGCAGGCATGACCCAGGATCAGAACGAGCCCGTGAGCGGCGAGCGAAGGTCGCTGAACCGGAGGACCGTCCTGACGACGATGGGGGCCCTGCCGGTCCTCGCGGCCACGGCCTCGATCCTCGGCGCCTCGGAGGCCGCGGCCGCCACGGCGGTCATCGATCCGTCGGCGCGGCGGCAGACGATCCGCGGCTTCGGCGGCATGACCTTCGCCGCCTGGATCGGCGACCTGACGCCCGCGCAGCGGGACACGGCGTTCGGCACCGGAGAGGGCCGGCTGGGATTCTCCGTGCTGAGGATCCCCGTCCCCGAGAACCAGGCGGACTGGGGCCGTGACGTGGCGACGGCGAAGCGCGCGATCGAGCTCGGGGCGATCGTCTTCGCCTCGCCGTGGAATCCCCCCGCGAGCATGGTCGAGACCTTCACCCGCGGCAGCCAGACCAACGCGAAGCGCCTGAGGTACAACGCGTACGGCGCCTATGCCCAGCACCTGAACGACTTCACCGCGTACATGCGGAACAACGGGGTGAACCTGTACGCCATATCGATACAGAACGAGCCCGACTACGCCCACGAGTGGACGTGGTGGACCCCCGCCGAGATCCTCCGGTTCCTGCGCGAGAACGCCGGCTCGATCAGCACCAGGGTCATCGCGCCCGAGTCCTTCCAGTACCTGAAGAACATCTCGGACCCTATCCTCAACGACCCCGCGGCGCTCGCCAACGTGGACATCATCGGGGCCCACCTCTACGGCACGCCGTTCTCGAACTTCCCCTATCCCCTCTTCAAGCAGAAGGGGGCGGGCAAAGAGCTGTGGATGACCGAGGTCTACCACCCCAACAGCAGCGATTCGGCGGACCTGTGGCCCCAGGCGCTCGACGTGGGCGAGCACATCCACCGCGCCATGGTGGACGCCGAGTTCCAGACGTACGTCTGGTGGTACATCCGGCGCGGCTACAGCCCCATGCGGGAGGACGGCCAGATCAGCAAACGCGGCGCCATGATGGCGCACTTCGCCAGGTTCGTCCGCCCCGGGTACGTACGGATCGACGCGACGGCGAACCCGGCGTCGAACGTCTACGTCTCGGCGTACAGGGGCGGTGACTCCAGGGTCGTCATCGTCGCCGTCAACAAGGGGACCTCCGCGGTGAGCCAGCAGTTCACCGTGGCGAACAGCAGGGTGTCCGCCGCCTCGTCCTGGCTGACCGACGCGAGCAGGAACGTCGCCCCCCAGGGAGCGGCGAACGTCTCGAACGGCTCCCTCGTCGTCACGCTTCCCGCCCGGAGCGTGACGACCTTCGTGGCCGACCTGGGCGACGGCCCCACGCCCACCCCCACGCCCACCCCGACCCCCACACCCACCCCGACGCCCACCCCCGGCACGGGACCCCGGGTCGTCTACACGATGAGCTCCTGGAACAACGGCTTCACCGCCGGCATCAGCATCACCAACACCGGGACCACGGCGATCGAGGGCTGGACGCTGGCCTTCGCCCTGCCCTCCGGCCAGTCACTCACCTCGGGCTGGAACGCCACCTACACCTCCTCAGGCGGCCAGGTGAGCGCCCGCAACATCGGCCACAACGCCACGATCGCCCCCGGGGCCACCATCGACATCGGCTTCCAGGCCACGCACAACGGCAACACCGCCGAACCGACCGCCTTCACCCTCAACGGCATCCCCTGCACCGTGGCCTGACCGGCGGACGACGACACGTGACCGGCCCCCGGGGTCCGGCCACGAAATGACCGGTGCGGCCCTCCCACGTCGGAGGGCCGCACCGGCGGCATGCACGGCGATCACTGAAGCCTTCCGGCCCCCGCCGGGACCCGCCGAGTCCCACCAGGTCCCGCCGATGCCCGGAACCCGCCGGGCCCCGCCGGAAGCCGCCGGGCCCCTGAACCGTCGGGTCCCCGAGCCGTCGGGTCCCCGAGCCGTCCGCGCGACGACGCACGCGCCCGGGACCGCCGAACCCTTCCGAGCCCCGCTGGAGGCTCGCCTCGCCGGAACCCGCCGGGTCCCCGAGCCGTCCGGGCGACGGCGACGCCCCGGTGACGCCCCCGGTGACGCCCCCGGTGACGCCCCCGGTGACGCCCCCGGTGACGCCCCCGTGGGCGACCTCGGTGACGCCCCCGTGGGCGACCCCCTGGTCGGGCGCGCCCGCGACGAATCCCCCGCCGGAGGCATGGCCGGGATGATCACGGGCAGAAGGGGCGCCGGGTCCGGGAAGGGGCGGGTCCGGCCGGGCCCTCCCGCAAAGGGTTCCTCGAAGGACCGTTCTCGCGCGGCCGGCCTGGGCGGGTGTCCGGCTTTACCGGCCTGACATCGTTTCCCCCTCCACCACCCTCATCAAAGCGTTAGGTTAGTCTTACCTAAGTCGAGGAGGAGAGCGTGGGCACGGGGAACGGCGCGTACAGGGCGGGCATACCGGGCAAGGGATGCGCGCACCCTCCCGGCTGCCACACGGGCGAGGTGCCCGTCCTCGCCAGCGCCACGGTCGGGGCCCGCTTCTGGTTGCTCATCGAGCACTCCGGCCCCTGGGCCGACCGCCTGGAGAACTGCGTCCTGCCCGAGGACGTCCACACCCTCATCAAACGGGCCGGCCGCCTCGGCGTGCGGGCCCAGCTCATCCGCCGTCCCGACCGCAGGAACCCCGCGGGCGACGGCATCCACGTCATGGTCGCGGACTCCACCGCCGCCGAGCCCTGGATCGCCGAGGGCATCGTCGCAGGTCCGGACGATCTTGCCCTTGACAAGCTGGTGGCCGGAGTGGTCCCGGAGTCCTGCATACTTGTGAGTGAGCCGGTTTTTCTGGTCTGCACGCATGCCAAGCGCAACGCGTGCTGCGCCCGCATTGGACTACCCGTAGCTCGGTCCTTGGCAAAGAATTTGCCGGACACAGTATGGGAAACATCACATGTTGGTGGCGATCTCTACGCCGCCAACCTTGTGTGCTTGCCACACGGCCTCTACTACGGCAGCATGTCTCAGGCTGCTGCGATCGCGGCAGCCGACGCGTACCGGTCCGGCGAGGTCATCCTCGACCGTTTCCGGGGACGCGCGGGCATCCCTGAGCCACTGCAGGCCGCCGAACATTTCGTCCGCGTCCATACGGGTGAACTTTCGGTCGGCGGAGTGGCCGTGGAATCCTCCAGGTTGGACGGCGCCGTCACCGAGGCAGTTGTGCGCGGTAATGGCGCTCGTTTTCGGGTAGTGGTTGAACCCATGACGCTGACAACGCCATGTGGTACGGCTTGTGCCGACACGATCACGACCTATCGGCTGGTCACGCTGGACAGGGTAACCCCTGTGCTGTATGCCACGTCCGCGCTGACTTGACCTGAGGGAACATCACGGCCGATCCAGGCGTTGGATCCAGGGACGTCACAAGCGTCCGATGCGGCATAAAACCCGAAATACCTCTCACTATAAGGTGGTTTTCTCATGTCTCAGGTACGTCGGCAGACCGCCCGGCCTCGGCCCAGCTGGGGCTGGCAGGATGACGCCGCGTGCCGGGGCGAGGACCTCGTGCTCTTCTTCGGTCCCGACGGTGAGCGTCAGCCCGAGCGTGACATTCGCGAGCGTAAGGCCAAGGCGATCTGCGCCCAGTGCCCGGTTCGCGCCGAGTGCCTGGACTACGCGCTCTCCCGTCCGGAGAAGTACGGCACCTGGGGCGGCCTGAACGAGGACGAGCGCGCCTCCGAGCGTCGTCGTCGCATGCGCCGCGCGGCCAGCGCCGGCATCAGTGCCGTCGCCTGAGCAGCCCCTCCACCCGGCTTCCCCCATACGTGTGATCTCGCTCACCCCCGTCGCGAGATCACACGTTTTCATGTCGGGGCCCCGCGCGTGCGGCACCCGGAACGGGCGGCCGCACGGCGGGGGCGTCTCACGCTCTCAGGGCCTGTTGCGGCCCGCCTTGCGCATCTCCTTGGTGATGATCTTCCACTTGTTGTGCATCTCCTTGCGGAGCCGGGCGTCGCTCCGGGACGCCATCCACGCCGCCTCCCGTTGAAGCTTGTTCCAGCTCTCCAGCCGCCGCTCCGGTAGTGTGCCGTCCTCGATCGCGGCGATCACGGCGCAGCCCGGCTCGGTGTCGTGGCGGCAGTCGCCGAACCGGCACCGCGCGGCGAGTTCCTCCAGGTCCGAGAAGACCATGTCGACGCCCTCGCCCATGTCGTACAGGCCGATGCGGCGGATGCCGGGGGTGTCGATGACGAGCCCGCCCCCGGCGAGCGGGATGAGCTCGCGGTGCACGGTGGTGTGGCGGCCCCGGCCGTCTCCGGCCCTGACGTGCTGGGTCTCCATGACGTCCTGTCCGGCCAGGGCGTTGACCAGCGTCGACTTCCCCGCACCCGAGGCGCCGAGGACCACCGCGGTGCGACTGCCCTCCAGGTAGCCGCGGACGACGTCGACGCCCTCGCCGCTGACGGAGCAGACCGGGTGCACGTCCACCCCCGGTGCCGCGGTGGCGACCTCGTCCAGGAGGAACCCGAGGCTCTCGCCGATCAGGTCGGACTTGGTGATGAGCACCACGGGCCGGGCCCCGCTCTCCCAGGCGAGCGCGAGCAACCGCTCGATCCGGCCCAGGTCGGCGGTGTCGGTGGCGTGCAGGGCGGGTTCGGCGACGAAGACGACGTCGACGTTGGCGGCGAGCACCTGCCCCTGGGAGTCGCCGGACAGGCCGCCCCTGGAGACGCGGGAGACCCCTCCGCGGACGAAGGCGGTACGCCGGGGCAGGAGCGCCTCCAGCTCGAAGCGGCCCTCGGCCAGGCGGCGGATCCCCGCCCAGTCGCCGACGCAGGGCAGCGCCACCGGGTCGGCGGCGGCGGCCCTGCGCACCCGGGCCCCGTAGTCGGCGCGGAGATGACCGGCGGCGGCCAGCACCTCGGCGGCACCGCGGTCGACGCGGGAGACCCTGGCGGGGAGCAACCCGTCGGGCAGCTCGGCGGCCAGCGAGCCGTCCCAGCCGAGCGAGGCGAGAAAGGCGGGCAGGGACGAGGAAGAAGACGTGAACGGTGAAGACGGTGAAGACGAGGACAACGTGGTCACACCTTTGGTGAAGGCGGGTGCCCCGTCGTGAGATCGATCAGGCGGGCACCCGGAGGTTGATGGACGGCAGGCTCGTCAGAACAACCCGCATGGTCCTCACCTCCTGTGCCTCGCGGCCGCCCCCTCCGGGACGGCGTCTCCGGGAGAACTTTAACGCATCACCCGCCGATGAGGGCAACCGCATTTACCGGCGCGCCACGGGCTCGCCGTGAACCGTCAGGGGCCGTCAGGGGCCGTCAGGGAGACGACGCGACGAGGGCCCCGGGACGCGGTGGCGTCCCGGGGCCCTCGTCGCGTTCTACAGCCCGGGGGCGGGGAAGCGGGAGGTGAGCTCCTTGACCTCGCCGTGCACGCGGGCGATGACGTGCGTGGCCTCGTCCTCGCCCTTGGCCAGCGCGGTCACGACCTCGTCGATCCAGGCGCCGATCTGCCGCATCTCGGCCTCGCCCATGCCTCGGGTGGTCACACCCGCGGTGCCGATCCGGATGCCGGACGGGTCGAACGGCTTGCGCGGGTCGAACGGGACGCTGTTGTAGTTGGTCTCCAGCCCGGCCTTGTCCAGGGCCTGGGCGGCGGGCTTGCCGCCGATGCCCTTGGGCGTCAGGTCGAACAGGATCAGGTGGTTGTCCGTGCCGCCGGAGACCAGGTCGAAGCCCCGGGCGAGCAGTTCCTCGGCCAGCGCCTGGGAGTTCAGCACGACCTGGCGGGCGTAGCCCCTGAAGTCGTCGGTCGACGCCTCCTTGAGCGCCACCGCGATGGCCGCGGTGATGTTGTTGTGCGGCCCGCCCTGCAGGCCGGGGAAGACCGCCTTGTTCAGGGCGGTGGCGTGCTCGTCGGAGGAGGCCATCAGCATGGCGCCCCGGGGGCCGCGCAGGGTCTTGTGCGTGGTGGTGGAGATGACGTCCGCGTGGCCGACCGGCGACGGGTGGGCCCCGCCGGCGACCAGGCCGGCGATGTGCGCGATGTCGGCGGCGAGCACGGCCCCGACCTCGCGGGCGATCTCGGCGAAGGCCGGGAAGTCGATCGTGCGCGGGACGGCGGTGCCGCCGCAGAAGATGAGCTTGGGCCGCTCGCGGAGGGCGATCTCACGCACCTCGTCCATGTCGACGCGGCCGGTGTCCCGGCGTACCCCGTAGCGGACCGGGTTGAACCACTTGCCGGTGGCCGAGACCGACCAGCCGTGGGTCAGGTGGCCGCCGAACGGCAGGCCCATGCCCATCACGGTCTCACCGGGCTTCAGGAACGCCAGGTAGATCGCCAGGTTGGCGGGCGAGCCCGAGTAGGGCTGGACGTTGGCGTGGTTCACCCCGAACAGGGCCTTGGCCCTGTCGATCGCGAGGGTCTCGATCTGGTCGATCACCTGCTGGCCCTCGTAGTACCGCTTGCCGGCGTAGCCCTCGGAGTACTTGTTGGTGAGGATGGTGCCGGTGGCCTCGAGGACGGCCCTGGAGACGTAGTTCTCCGAGGCGATGAGTTTGACGGTGTCGGCCTGACGCCGCTCCTCGGCCTGTACGAGCTCGGCGATCTGCGGATCCACGCTGGAAAGAGCGCTCATGCGCCTTCACTCCCCTGTCATCGTCGACATCGCGCGAAGACCCAGGCGCTCGGCCTTCTCGCACTTCAGCTCCCCGGTGGTCGCTCCCACCCTACGCGCCAGTCACGGCTTAGACGATAGCGGACGGACCGGCCCTGCCGAGGCGGCCCGTTCCGCTCCGCGGCCACAGCCGGTCGACCTCGGCGTTGAGCGTGGCTCCGATCAGCACGGCCAGCGCGGTGATGTAGAGCCACAGCAGCACCGCGATGGGGGCGGCGAGCGAGCCGTAGATCGACACCGGCGAGAACCAGGCGGCCAGCACCGCGCGCAGCACGGCGGCGCAGGCGATCCAGATCAGCAGCGCGAGCAGCGCCCCGGGCAGCTCGCGCCACCAGCGGGTGCGGACCGGGACGCTCACGTGGTAGAGCAGGGTAAGGAAGATCACAGAGCCGATGACGACGACCGGCCAGTACAGGACGTCGACCAGGACGGCGTAGTCGGCGGGCAGGGCGCCGCGCAGCGCGGCCGGGCCCAGGACGAGCACGGGCATCACCACCAGGCCGATCAGCAGGCCCGCCAGGTAGAACCCGAACGACATCAGCCGGGTACGGATGATGCCGCGCTCCTCGCCCAGGCCGTAGGCGACCGAGATCAGGTCCACGTAGACGAAGAGCGCCCGCGAGCCCGACCAGAGCGCGAGCAGGAAGCCCAGGGAGATCAGCGAGGCCTGGTTGGCGGGGTTCAGCACGTCCTCGATGAGGGGGGTGACGACGCTGTCCACGGCGCTGTCGGTGAACAGCAGGTGGGCCTGCTGGTCGATCCAGTCGCTGACGTCCTGGACGGTCTCCGGGCCGAAGACGCGGGTGAGCTGGCCGAGCACGCCGATGAGGCCGAGCATGAACGGCGGCAGCGACAGCAGCGCGAAGAAGGCGGCCTCCCCGGCCAGGCCGGTGACGCGGTAGGTGACGCCCGCGTTCGTGGTGGCGGCGACGAGGATCCAGAAGTCGGTCCCGCGGATCCAGGTGAGCAGCGCCCGCAGCCGCGCGAGGACGCCCCTGCCGCGGACCCACGCGAGCCCGGCACGCCATCGTGCCCGGGGACCGCGCCGTGGCCGGCGCTCCGGCCCAGGCCGCTGGGCCGGGGCATCAGTGGACGTCATGCCACACAACGGTATGCCCCGCCGCGCTTGATCACGAGTCGGCACCGCCCGGAAGGTCCGGCGGCCCGGCCGGGGCACGGCGGTGCCGGGGAGGCCCGGCGACCCGTCCGGGGCGTGACGCCGGCCTGTTCGGCCCGGCCACGGGCACCTGGGCGACGCCGCCGGGGGACACGGTCGCAGAATGGTCGCATGATCTGTGAGAACTGCAGGGAACGGCGGCACGAGGAGTGCCGCGGAGGCTCCTGGTGCGACTGCCAGCACCAGGCGAGGGCACGGGAGGACGACGACGGCGGTTCCGGCCCCCCTTCGCGGGAGCCCGCAGAACCGCACATGAACTGGCTGGGAGAGGGATGACGTACGGGCACCCGCGACGACGATCGGCCACCTCCCCCCGGAGGGGGCTCACGACGCCCCGGAGGCCGCCTCTCCCGACGACCGGTCGATCTCGGCGAGTACCCGCTCCACATGCGGGCGTACCCGCGCCCCCAGTTCCTCGCCCCAGGTCTCCTCGGTGTACCGGTGGCTGAGACACAGCTCCCTCGCGCGCTCCAGAACGGGACGGTGCTCCGGCGGGAGGCGGGTGACGCCCGGTCGGCGGCGAGGGTCAGAGCCGGACCGCGCCGAGCCAGGCGGCCGCCGCGGCGGCGACCAGGAGGACGATGTTGAGGCCGATCAGCCGACCCTCCTCCCGGCGCAGGTGGACCACGATGCCGCCGACCTGGATCAGGACGAGGCCGATCGCCGCGGCGACGGCGAGCGGGGGCGCGATCCCGGTCAGCGGCGGCAGGATCAGGCCGGCGGCGCCGAGGACCTCCAGGACCCCGATCAAGCGGACGAGCGGCATGGGGACGGTGTCGACCCAGCCCATCATCGGCTGGAGCCGCTCCTGGCTCTGGAGGATCTTCCTGCCTCCCGCGTAGAGGTAGAGGACGGCCAGGAGCGCCGCGACGATCCAGTAGGAGATCTCCATGAAAGGGCACCTCGGAAGCTCGGAAGTGGCGCAGGCCACGATGGTTACCACTCGTAAGGAGCCCCATGATGCGTCACTATTGAAAACCGTACAAAAGGCACACACATGTGCGTTACACACAGGGGCCTGTCATGTCGGAGTATGAGCACACCTGCATGATCCGGGGAGACGGGGGACGGGCGATCCGCGCCATCCTCGACCGCATCTGCAACAAGTGGACGTTGCTGGTCGTGGCCACCCTCGATCGGGGGAGCCTGCGCTTCACCGACCTGCACCGGCAGGTCACCGGGATCTCCCAGCGCATGCTGACCCTGACGCTCCGCAACCTCGAACGCGACGGCCTGGTCTCCCGCACGGTGCACGCCGAGGTCCCGCCACGGGTCGAGTACGCGCTGACCCCGACCGGCAAGAGCCTCATCCCGCCCGCGCTGGCCCTCGCCGGCTGGGCCATCGAGCACATCCCGCACATCGAGGCCAGCCGGGAGGCCTACCGGCCCCGGGCCCCGCGCTCCGGGACCGGCGACCCCGAGCCCGCCACCTGAGGGCGGCGGCCCGCGACCCGAGGGCGGCGAACCTGGGCCGGCACGGGCCCGGATCTTGCCCGCCTGTCCAGATCGTGGACCCGACATTGGACATCCACGGTCGCCGGGGTATCGTCGGAGACATGCCAGCGGACCCGTTGCTCGTCGTGCGACGCCACGTCGACCTCCTGCGTGTCCGCAGTGCCATCTGTTGTGACGTCCGTTGATCGTCGCCCCCTGCTGATCTCTTCCAGCTCGGCCGCGTAACCGGCGTCCTCCTCTGAGTGACCGACCCCCGTACTCGACGATGAGGCGGGAGGTGCCACCGGTGCGCGTCCGGAAATCCTTTCATCGAGCCACAACGAGGACGCGCAATGACGACCCCGGCCAAGCCGGTCAACCGGCACCACAAGCGCCCGCGCGGCGAAGGTCAGTGGGCTCTCGGCTACCGCGAACCCCTGAACAAGAACGAGGAGAACAAGAAGAACGACGACGGGCTCAACGTCCGCCGGCGGATCATCGACGTCTACTCCAAGCAGGGTTTCGACTCCATCGACCCCGCCGACCTGCGCGGCCGGATGCGCTGGTACGGGCTCTACACCCAGCGCAAGCCCGGGATCGACGGCGGCAAGACCGCCGTCCTGGAGCCGGAGGAGCTCGACGACCGCTACTTCATGCTCCGGGTCAGGATCGACGGCGGCCGGCTCGACCTGGCGCAGCTCCGGGTCATCGCCGACATCTCCAACCTCTACGGCCGCGGCACCGCCGACGTCACCGACCGGCAGAACATCCAGCTCCACTGGATCGAGATCGAGGCCGTCCCCGACATCTGGGAGCGCCTGGAGTCGGTGGGCCTGTCGACCACCGAGGCCTGCGGCGACACCCCGCGCGTCATCATGGGCTGCCCGCTGGCCGGGATCGACACCGAGGAGGTCATCGACGGCTCGGCGCTGGTCCAGGAGATCCACGACACCTACATCGGCGACCCGGCCTTCTCCAACCTGCCGCGCAAGTTCAAGTCCGCGGTCAGCGGGTGCCCGGCGCACTGCACCGTGCACGAGATCAACGACGTGGCGTTCGTGGGCGTCGTGAACGAGAGCGGCGAGCGCGGCTTCGACCTGTGGGTGGGCGGCGGCCTGTCCACCAACCCGATGCTCGGCAAGCGGCTGGGCGTCTTCCTGACCCCCGAGCAGGTCGCCCCGGCCTACGGCGGCGTGATCGGCATCTTCCGCGACTACGGCTACCGCCGCCTGCGGCACCGGGCGCGGATCAAGTTCCTGATCAACGACTGGGGCGTCGAGAAGTTCCGCGACATGCTGGAGAAGGAGTACCTCGGGTACACGCTGCCCGACGGCCCCGCCCCCGAGGCGCCGCGCGGCGGCCGCAGGGACCACGTGGGCGTCTTCCCGCAGAAGGACGGCAACTTCTACGTCGGCTTCGCCCCGAAGGTCGGCCGCCTCGACGGCGACAGGCTGCACCTGATCGCCGACATCGCCGAGCGGCACGGATCGAACCGGGTGCACACCACGGTCGAGCAGAAGATGGTCATCCTCGACGTGGCGCCAGACCGGGTCGAGAGCCTGGTCGCCGAGCTGGAGGCCGGTGACCTTCAGGTCACCCCCTCGACCTTCCGCCGCCAGACCATGGCGTGCACCGGGATCGAGTTCTGCAAGCTGGCCATCGTGGAGACCAAGGCCCTGGCCTCGGACCTGATCGACGAGCTGGAGCAGCGGCTTCCCGACTTCTCCAGCCCGCTGACCATCAACGTCAACGGCTGCCCCAACTCCTGCGCGCGGATCCAGGTCGCCGACATCGGCCTCAAGGGCCAGCTCGTCGTCAACGACAAGGGCGAGCAGGTCGAGGGCTTCCAGGTCCACCTGGGCGGCTCCCTCGGCGTCAACCCGGGGTTCGGCCGCAAGGTGCGCGGCCTGAAGACCACCTCCGAGGAGCTGCCCGACTACGTGGAGCGGGTGCTGCGCAACTTCGAGAAGCAGAAGGACGACGAGGAGAGCTTCTCCGACTGGGTGCAGCGCGCCGACGACGCGGACCTGAAGTGAGCGGGCCGGACGGGTCCGCCGCCCGGCGCCGGGCGCGCGGCGGGACGGGGAGGAAGCGATGAGCGAGCGAGCGGTCCCCTTCCACTGCCCCTACTGCGGCGAGGAGGACCTGGAGCCCTACGAGGGCGACGGCGGCTGGTACTGCCGGTCGTGCATCCGCGCCTTCAAGCTGAAGTTCCTCGGGATCGGGGTGCGCTCATGAGGCGCGACCGTTCCGAGGTGATCGACACGACGACCCGCGCGGCCGCACCGGCCCGTACGGCGGACACGGCACGCGGGGCGGGAACGGCCCACGCGGCGGACGAGGATCGGGTGAGCGAGCGATGACAGTGGTGGACGTCGAGGTCGGGTCACGTCAGCGGCGCGGCGCGCTCGACATGCAGGACATCGTCGAGTCGGCGGCGCGGTTCCTGGAGGACGCCTCGGCCCTGGAGATCATCCGCTGGGCGGCGGCGACGTTCGGCGACCGGCTCTGCCTGACCGCCTCCATGAGCGACGCCCTGCTGATCGACCTGGTCAGCCGCGTCAAGCCCGGCGTGGACGTGCTGTTCATCGACACCGGCTACCACTTCGCCGAGACGATCGGCACCCGGGACGCCGTCCAGCAGGTCTACGACGTCAACGTGATCGACGTGAAGCCCTCCCGCACGGTCGGCGAGCAGGAGCGCGACCTGGGCCCGCGGCTGTTCGGGCGCAACCCCGACCTGTGCTGCTACCTGCGCAAGGTCGAGCCGCTCAACCGCGCCCTGGAGCCCTACCTCGCCTGGGTCTCCGGCATCCGCCGCGACGAGGCCGTCACCCGGGCGGGCGTCAAGGTCGTCGAGTGGGACGCCAAGCGTCAGATGGTCAAGATCAACCCGATCGCCCGGTGGACGCAGGAGGACGTCGACAACTACATGGCCGACAACGGGGTGCTGGTCAACCCGCTGCACTACGACGACTACCCCTCGATCGGCTGCGCCCCCTGCACCCGCCAGGTCGCGCCGGGCGAGGACCCCCGCAGCGGCCGGTGGGCCGGCATGGGCAAGACCGAGTGCGGGCTGCACGTATGACCTGGCGCCCCCGCGCCGCCGCCGTGTCGCCGCCGGTCCCGCTGGTCGCGGTGGCGCACGGGTCCCGCGACCCGCGTGCCGCCGCGACCGTGCAGGAGCTGCTCGACCTGGTACGGCGGGCGCGGCCGGACCTGCCGGTGCGCACCGCCTACCTCGACCACGCCTCCCCCACGCTCCCGGCCGCGCTCTCGGGCCTGACCGAGGCGGTGGTGCTGCCGCTGCTGCTCACCGAGGCCTACCACAGCCGGGTCGACATCCCGGGCGCGCTGGCCGCGGTGACGGCCCGGCGCCCGCTGCTGCGGGTGCGTACCGGCCCCACGCTGGGCCCGCATCCGCTGCTCGTCGACGCCCTGGAGCGGCGCCTGGCCGAGGCGGGGGTGCGCCCGGGCGAGCCCGGTACCGCGGTGGTGCTGGTCTCGGCCGGGTCCGGTGACCGGCGGGCCAACGAGACGGTGGCCGGGATCGCCCGGGAGTGGGAGGCGCGGCGCGGCTGGCGGTCGGTGACCGCCGCCTACGCCTCGGCGGCGGGACCGGCCCCCGAGGAGGCGGTGCTGGGCCTGCGCCGGTCGGGGGCCGCGCGGGTCGTCGTCGCCCCCTACCTGCTGGCCCCGGGGTACTTCGCCGACAGGATCCGCCGCGAGACGCTGGCGGCGGGCGCCGAGGTCGTCGCCGAGGTGCTGGGGGCGGCCCCCGAGGTCGCGGCCGTGCTGCTGGAACGCTACGACCTGGCGGCGCACCGGCCCAGGGTGCTCGCCACGGCCTGAGGGGGAGTCTCGTGAGGGATTCTTCCACATGGGTTCTCTCGGAGGTGAGGGTCCCGTGATGGAGGCCGACGCTCGGGGTGAACCCGATGGGCCGGCGGCACGGGCGGGCGTAAGCCGTACCCCAGCGATCCGTCCGACGAGCGGCGGGCGCTGATCGAGCCGGTCGTCACGGCGTGGAGGACCCGGCACCCCTCGGTCAGCGGGCATCGGGGGTGTTACGCGACGCGGGGGGTCATCGACGCGATCCTCCACCGGGCCCGGACCGGCTGCCGGTGGCGGTACCTTCCCCCGCCGTCTTCGCCATGCGATTCATCGTCCGCCCCGTACCCGCCGTGGTGACTTCTCCGCCTCCGTACTCCGGTCCCGTGCACGGTGCGCAGGCGTTCCACGCAAAAGGTTCGCGCCCACGGCGAAGAGATCCGCGGCCGGGCACAGCGCGCCCGTTACCGTTGCCGGATGCACACCATCGAGCTGACCTGTGACGACACGCTCGACTCGGCGGTGCGCGCGGCCTGGGACCGGCTGGCGGCCGAGGGACTTCCCAGCCAGGCCCGGCACCCGCACCCGAGCAACCGCCCCCATCTGACGCTGGCGGTCTGCGAACGGCTGCCGCCCGGCGCGCCGGCCGCGTTCGCCGAGGCCTTCGGTGACCTGCCGGTGCCGGTCAGGCTGGGGCCGCTGCTGCTGTTCGCCGGCCGGGCGCGGGTGCTCGCCTGGGGCGTGGTGCCGGAGGCCCGGCTGGTGGCCGTACACGCGAAGGTGTGGCGGGTGCTGGGCGGCTCCTGCGGCGGCAACCCGCTGCACGCGCCGGGACGGTGGCTCCCGCATGTGACGCTCGCCCGCAACCTGGACGCCGCGACCAGGGCGCGGGCGGTCACGGTACTGGAGGGACTGGCCGAGGCCACCGGGGCGTTCTCCGGCGCGCGCAGCCACGACGGCGCGCTCCGCACGACCGTCCCCCTGGCGGGACGGGGCTGACCGGGCCTGTCACCGCCGCCCCCTCCGGGGGCTCAACGGGCGGGCCCGGACTGCGGCGGGTGCTGCGGCGGGTGCTGCGGCCCGGCGGTGTGCCAGGAGGAGTGCGGGGAGTGGTGTCCCGGGCCGGCGGGGTTGGGCGGCCGGATCGGGCGGTGGTGGGGCTCGCCGGTGAGCTCCCCGCGCATCTCCTCCCACTGCTCCCGCCAGGCGGCCCAGGCCTTCTTGATGGGCTTGGTCCGCGAGTCGCCGACCACCTTGACGTCCCCCATGACGGCGTAGGCGGTGACCCGCACGACGGGCGCCTGCGTCCCCGGAGGGGCCTCGATGACCTGGACCTTCTTTTCCCCCATGATGGCGACGCCGTCGAGCTCGACGTCCACGCCGTCCGGAACGATGATCTTCACGTTGCCCATGACCGCGGTGGCCATGATCTCCACCGCGCCGGTGCGGACCTCGGCCTGGCGCAGGTCCACCACGACGTCGCCCATCAGCGCGACGGCGCCGATCGGCTTGTCGACGCGCCAGGTGCCGCGCTGCTTGGAGCTGCCCATCACCGCCACGAACCAGCGGCGCGCCTGGCCGGCCGGCCGCGGGGCCGGCGGCGAGGCCGGCGCGGCGGGACGGACGCCGGGCAGATCCGAGGTGACCACGGCGAGCTCGGCCTGGGTACGCGCGGTGTAGGCGGCCTCGGTGCGCTCGGTCAGCTCACCGAGGGTCAGCCGTCCCTCGACGGAGGCGACCCGCAGCCACTCGACGGCGGACTCCCGCTCGGCGTCCGAGACCCGCATCTCCCCGGAATCATTCATAACTCACAACATATCGCGAGTTGTCTCGATAAAGGATCCTCCGAACGGATGAAGCTCGGTGGACCGGTCGACGGACACCGGCCTCCTCCCCCCACCGGGCCGGGCGTACGGCCGTGGTGCCGGGACACGCCCTATGATCCGGAGGCATGTACCGAGAACTCCTGGACGCGGTGGCGGCCGACGACGCCGAGCGGGCCGAGCTGCTGCTGCAGGGCGGGACGAGCCCTGATCCCGAGGGCGCCGAAGAGCCCACCGCGCTGTACCTGGCGTCGAACCGGGGCGGCGTCGACGTCGTGCGCGCGCTGCTGGTCCACGGGGCCGACCCCAACCGGATCAGCGGCGGCGAGGAGGAGGGCCTGCCGCTCTGCGTGGCCTCCGCCTGGGACCACGACGAGGTCGTCACGGTCCTGCTGGCCGCCGGTGCCGACGTGTCCGGCCGGGAGGCCGGGGGCTGGACGGCGCTGCTCTGGGCGGCCGCCAACGGCAGGGCCGACGCGGCGCGGGTGCTGCTCGCGGCCGGTGCGAGCCCGGAGGAGGCCAACGACAGCGGCGAGACCGCGCTCACCCTGGCCACCCGGCGTGGTGCGCTCGGCGTGGTGCGGGTGCTGCTGGAGCACGGCGTCGAGGCCGACCGGCCCGACGGGGACGGCGACACCCCGCTGTCCATCGCCTACGACTGGCTCGGCACCCAGCTCGAGAACGCGCTGCTGGAACAGCTCACCGAGCAGGCCCCGGAGGGCTCGCAGTTCGTGGTGGGGCGCAGCCGCGCCAAGGACGGCACCGACCTGGTCACCGTCGCGGCGGTGGGGCCGGACGGCACCCGGGCGGCCGAGCTCACCTGCCAGCGCGGGCACGCGGCCGTCGCGACCCTGCTGGAGGACGCCACCGGCGAGCGGCTCCCCTTCGATGACCTGGTGGAGCGGGCGATGCCGTACCGGGACCTCGACGAGGAGGCCGAGACCTGGTGGGCCGTGGCCGGCTCGCTGAGCCGGCGCGGTGACGCCGAGACCTTCGAGGCGGCCGTGCGGCTGTGCGCGAGCGAGGACCCGCGCAAGCGGGAGTTCGCCGTCGACGTGCTCGCCGAGTTCGGCTTCACCGAGGACGACAAGCCCTACCTGGAGGAGACCCTGCCGGTGCTGCGGCGCATGGCGGCCACCGAGGGCGACGAGCGGGTGCTGCGCTCGGTGCTCGGCGCCCTGGGCCACCACGCCGACCCGCGTGCCCTGCCCGAGGTGCTGGAGATCATCACCGCCGGGGGCTGGGCCCGCACCCAGGCCGACCCGGCCGCGCTGGCCGCCGTGCTGCCGCCGGGGCACGCCGAGGGGCTGGCGCTGCTCGTCTCGATGACGCGCGATTCCGACCCCGAGGTGCGCGACTGGGCGACCATGGGCCTGGCGGGGCTGGCCGAGGACGGCGAGGAGATCCGCGAGGCGCTGGCCGCCCGGCTGGAGGACGAGGATCTGAACACTGTCGCCGAGGCCACCCGCGGCCTGGCCACCCGGGGCGACGAGCGTGCCCGGCGGGGCGTGGAGCGCGTGCTCGCCGAGAGCGACGAGGACGACGACTACGCCCGTGACCTGGTGAAGAACCTCTGATCCGGTCGCCGCCGCCGGATCGGGCGGCGGCGCCGGGCGCGGAACGGGCGGTGCCGGGCGGGACGAGCCCCGTGGACGGCTCCCGCCCGCCCTCCCACACCGAATGGGACACATCACCACAACCACGTACGGAGGTCCTACGAAAGGATGTTGAGATAGGGAGAGACCGGTGAAGCGCCGGACGAGTTCAGCGGAGGCCGAACGTGACCCATGACGTCTTCAACCAGGCCTGCCCGCTCGCCGGGCACGACGTGTCCGCCGACGCCGCGCTGATGGACGGGGTGATCCGCGAGGGCGCGGACTGGGCCACCGGGGAGCTGCGCCGGCTCGGCCTGCAGGCCGGCTCCGAGCAGGCCCAGGAGTGGGGACGGCTGGCCAACGAGCACCCTCCCGCGCTGCGGACCCACGACCGGTACGGCCGCCGGATCGACGAGGTGGAGTACCACCCCGCCTGGCACGAGCTGATGACCGTGGCGGTCGAGGCCGGCATGCACGCCACCCCGTGGGCGAGTCCCCGGCCGGGCGCGCACGTGGCCCGCGCCGCCAAGTTCTACGTCTGGGGCCAGGTCGAGGCCGGGCACGGCTGCCCGATCTCGATGACGTACGCCTCGATCGCGGCCCTGCGCCACAGCCCGGCGCTGGCGGCCGAGTGGGAGCCGCTGCTGGCCTCGCGCAGCTACGACTTCGGGCTGCGCCCGCCGCTCGGCAAGCGCGGCGTGCTCGCCGGGATGGCGATGACCGAGAAGCAGGGCGGCTCCGACGTGCGGGCCGGCACCACCCGCGCCGAGCCCGCCGGGGACGGGAGCTACGTCCTGACCGGCCACAAGTGGTTCAACTCCGCCCCGATGTGCGACGTGTTCCTGGTCCTGGCCCAGGCGCCCGGCGGGCTGTCGTGCTTCCTGCTGCCCCGGGTGCTGCCGGACGGCACCCGCAACGCCGTGCACCTGATGCGGCTGAAGGACAAGCTGGGCAACCGGTCCAACGCCAGCGCCGAGGTGGAGTACCACGGCGCGACGGCCTGGCTGGTGGGCGAGGAGGGCCGGGGCGTGCGGACCATCCTGGAGATGGTCAACATGACCCGGCTGGACTGCGTGATCGGCTCGGCGGCCGGCATGCGGTACGGCGTGACGCAGGCGGTCCACCACGCCCGTCACCGCCGGGCGTTCGGCAAGGACCTGGTCGACCAGCCGCTGATGCGCAACGTCCTGGCCGACCTGGCGCTGGAGTCGGAGGCCGCGACGGTGCTGATGACGAGGCTGGCCGGGTCCACCGACCGGGCGATCGCCGGTGACCGGGCCGAGGCCGCGCTGCGCCGCACCGCGCTGGCCGTGAGCAAGTACTGGATCTGCAAGCGCGCCCCCGTGCACGCGGCCGAGGCGCTGGAGTGCCTGGGCGGCAACGGCTACGTCGAGGAGTCGCAGATGCCCCGGCTGTTCCGCGACTCCCCGCTCAACGGCATCTGGGAGGGCTCGGGGAACGTCGCGGCGCTGGACGTGCTGCGCGCCCTGGGCCGCGAGCCCGAGGCGCGGGAGGCGTTCTTCGACGAGGTCTCGCTCGCGGCCGGGGCCGACCGGCACCTGGACGCCGCCGCCGACCGCCTGCGCAAGGCGCTGGACGACCCCACCGACCTGGAGGTCCGCGCCCGGCGCGTCGCCGAGGACATGGCACTGGTGCTGCAGGGCTCGCTGCTGGTGCGGCTGGCCCCGGCGGCCGTCGCGGACGCGTTCTGCGTCTCCCGGCTGTCCGGCGAGGGCGGCCACGCCTTCGGCACGCTCCCGGCCGGCCTGGACCTGGACACGCTCATCGGGCGCGCGGTCTTCTGACCCCGGGACCACCGGGACCACCGGGACCACCGGATCAACCGAGGCCGCCAAGACCGCCGGGACCGCCGGGCGCGCCCTGACCGGCCGACGGCTCCGGACGGCCCGGCGGTAAGGTCGTCATGGCCAACGCCTCATGATCGAAAGGACAATCGCCATGGCGACGACACGTACCGCGACGACCCAGTGGAAGGGCGCGCTGCTCGACGGATCGGGCAACGTCTCCCTCGACACCTCCGGGGTGGGCACGTTCGACGTGACCTGGGCCTCGCGCTCCGAGGAGGCGAACGGCAAGACCTCCCCCGAGGAGCTCATCGCCGCCGCGCACTCCTCGTGCTTCTCGATGGCCCTCTCCCACGGGCTGGCCCAGGCCGGCACGCCGCCCCAGACGGTGGAGACCAGGGCCGACGTGACCTTCCAGCCGGGCGAGGGCATCACCGGGATCGTCATCTCGGTCCGCGCCCAGGTCGACGGCCTGACCGCCGAGCAGTTCCAGGAGGCGGCCGAGACCGCCAAGACGAACTGCCCCGTGAGCAAGGCCCTGACGGGCACGACGATCACCCTCAACGCCGAGCTGCTGGGCTGAGACCGGCCCCGCCGCCCGTGGCCGGCCCGGTCCGGCCGATCCGGCCGGTCCGGCGCGCCCCGTCGTGAGCCGGCCGGGTCGAGCGCGGTCCGATCACGGCGTTCGTACGGCCGCCCGTGTCCGGCGAGGATACGGGCGGTCCGGCGAGGTCACGAAGAACCTACCTAAATACTCGGACAAAACTCCTCATTGCCGCCTTAAAGTGACAGGAGCAAGAACACCCCTCGTACGAGGGGCGGATCAGAGGAGAATAGGTTCACGATGCGCGAAGTCTGGCCGGGACAGTCCTATCCACTCGGCAGCACCTGGGACGGCGTGGGAACCAACTTCTCCCTCTTCTCCGAAGTGGCCGAGCGGGTCGAGCTCTGCCTCTTCCCGGACGGCGGCCCCGAGGAGCGGGTCGAGCTGACCGAGGTGGACGCGTTCGTCTGGCACGGCTACCTTCCGGGCATCCAGCCCGGCCAGCGGTACGGCTACCGCGTCCACGGTCCGTACAACCCCTCGCAGGGGCACCGGTGCAACCCCTCCAAGCTGCTGCTGGACCCCTACGCCAAGGCCGTCGAGGGCGACGTCGTCTGGAACGAGGCGATGTTCTCCTACCGGTTCACCGATCCGGGCAGCCGCAACGACGAGGACACCGCGCCCTTCATGCCGAAGAACGTGGTGATCAACCCCTTCTTCGAGTGGGGCGACGACCGCTCGCCCCGCACCCCGTACCACCAGACCGTGATCTACGAGGCGCACGTGCGCGGGCTGACCATGCGCCACCCCGCGGTCCCGGAGAACCGGCGCGGCACGTACGCGGGGCTGGGCCACCCGGCGGTGATCGAGCATCTGCTGAGCCTGGGCGTCACCGCGGTGGAGCTGATGCCGGTGCACCAGTCGGTGCCCGAGCACGCGATGGTCGCCCGGGGGCTGACCAACTACTGGGGCTACAACACGATCGCCTACCTGGCCCCGCACGCCGGCTACTCCGGCTCGGGCCAGCGCGGCGAGCAGGTGCAGGAGTTCAAGGCGATGGTGCGGGCGCTGCACGAGGCCGGCATCGAGGTCATCCTGGACGTGGTCTACAACCACACCGCCGAGGGTGACCACATGGGGCCCACCCTGGGGTTCCGCGGCATCGACAACAACGCCTACTACCGGCTGCACGACGGCGACCGGCGCTACTACCTCGACTACACCGGGTGCGGCAACTCCCTCAACGTCCGTTCCCCGCACGCCCTGCAACTGATCATGGACTCACTGCGCTACTGGGTCCTGGAGATGCACGTGGACGGCTTCCGGTTCGACCTGGCCTCCGCCCTGGCCCGGGAGCTGCACGACGTCGACCGGCTGAGCGCCTTCTTCGACCTGATCCAGCAGGACCCGGTGATCTCCCAGGTCAAGCTGATCGCCGAGCCGTGGGACGTGGGGCCGGGCGGCTACCAGGTCGGCAACTTCCCGCCGCTGTGGATGGAGTGGAACGGCAAGTACCGCGACAGCGTTCGCGACTTCTGGCGCGGGAGCGGGTCCGCGCTCCCCGAGTTCGCCTCCCGGCTCACCGGGTCCGCCGACCTCTACGCCATCTCCGGCCGCCGTCCCGTGGCCTCGATCAACTTCGTCACCTGCCACGACGGGTTCACCCTGACCGACCTCGTCTCCTACGACCACAAGCACAACGACGACAACGGCGAGGACAACCGGGACGGCACCGACGACAACCGGTCGTGGAACTGCGGGACCGAGGGGCCGACGGGCGACGCGCAGATCATGAGCCTGCGCCGCCGCCAGCGCCGCAACCTGCTGGTCACCCTGTTCGTCTCCCAGGGCGTGCCCATGCTGCTGGCCGGCGACGAGTTCGGCCGGACCCAGCACGGCAACAACAACGCCTACTGCCAGGACAACGAGATCTCCTGGATCGACTGGTCGCTGGCCGAGCGGGAGGGGGACCTCCTCGGTTTCGTCAGGCGCCTGTCCGCGCTGCGGCGCGAGCACCCGGTGTTCCAGCGGCGCCGCTTCTTCCACGGGCACAAGGCCGCCGACGGCACCCGCGACATCGTGTGGTTCACCCCCGCCGGCGAGGAGATGTCGGCCGGTGACTGGCACACCGGGTACGCCAAGTCGCTGACCGTCTTCCTGAACGGCGACGCCATCACCGAGCCGGGGACGCGCGGCGAGCGGATCGTGGACGACTCGTTCCTGCTGCTGATCAACGCCCACCACGAGGACATGGTCTTCGCCCTGCCCCAGGAGAGGTACGGCCGGCGGTGGCGGCGCGTGCTGGACACCGCCGACGACACCCAGGACGCCCAGGACGCCTGGGACGTCCAGAACACCGCCGGCACCGCCGGCACCGCCACCGGCGTCGTCGGCGCCACCGGTGCCGCCGGCGGCTCGCCGCAGGGTCCGCAGGCCTCGGAGGAGTCCTGGCCGGCCGAGAGCTCGGTCAAGGTGACCTCCCGCTCGGTGCAGATCCTGAGCTGCGCGCGGACGTGACCCGGCAGGAGCGCGTCCAGCGGCCCGGCACGCGCTCCCCCTGAGCGCCGTTCCCTCCTCAGCCGTCTCGGTACGCGCTTCCCGCGAGCGCCGCCCCTCGTCGTCGAGGTCCCTCTTGACAGTGATCGTCCGGCGGTCGCCGTTCTGCCGGGGCTTCGTCCTCAACGCCCGCAGCCTGGCACTGCTGGACCGGCGCGGCATCGTCGACCGCTTCCTGGCGGAGGGCCCGACCGTGCCCTACGTCATGTTCGCCGACCCGAGCCGGCCGCTGGACCTGACCGCCATGGACACCGATCACCCGTACGTGCTCGGCATCGCGCAGACCCGGGTCGAGGAGCTCCTGGAGCGGTGGCTGGCCGAGCTGGGAGTCGAGGTGTCCTGGGGGCACGAGGTGGTCGGTCTCTCCCCGGACGAGGACGGGGTCGAGGTGACCGTCCGGGCCGGCGGCCGGGACCGTCGCCGGCGGGTCGAACGCCTCGCCGGCTGCGACGGCAGCCGCAGCGTCGTGCGCAGACTCGCCGGGATCGGCTTCCCCGGCACCGCGGCCACCACGTTCAGCCTGCTCGCCGACGTCGAGCCGGCCGATCCCGGCGCCCTGCCCTTCGGGATGACCGAGGGCGCCCGCGGCACGGTGTTCGTCATCCCGAGGCCCGGTTACGTGCGGATCGTGCTCGACGAGCCGGCGCCGCCCGCCGACCGCGACGAGCCGGTGTCGCCCGCCCACTTCCAGGGGGTGCTGGACGAGGTGCTCGGCCGCGCGCCGGACGGCCTGCTGGACACCTATCACCGGGAGCGGCACGAGGCCGGGGCGCGCGTGCTGCTCCTCACCCGCGCGCAGGCGATCCTGGGGCGGCGTGCCCCGGAGCTCGAACCGGTCCGGGAGCTGTTCGGCGAGCTCACCGGCCTGCCGGGGGTCGGCACCCACCTGGCGGAGCCGAGCTACGGGGTGAGCACCCGGTACGACCCTCGGATCCCCGGCGAGCACCCGTGGCTGGGCAGGCTCGCGCCGAACCTGAGGCTGACCGTGGGCGGAAGGCACACCGGCGTCGCCGAACTGCTCCGGCCCGCGCGTCCGGTCTTCCTCCGGTTCGGCGACCACGACCGGCTCGGCGACCACGTCCGGTCCGGCGACCATGTCCTGCCGGTCGGCGTGGACGGCGGCGTGGACGGCGGCGTGGACGGCGGCGTGGACGGCGGCGTGGACACCCATCACGCCCGCTGCCCCGAACACCCCGGGCTCGAAGGGCTGCTGCTCCGCCCCGACGGGCACACCGCCTGGGTCTCCACCACCGCCGACCCGCAGCCCGCCGACACGCTCGCCACCGCCTGGGCCACCTGGTTCGGCTCCCGCACGTGATCCCGTCGCCCGGGCCCCGCACGTGATCCCGTGACCCGGGTCCCGTACGCGGCCGGGCGGCTCAGGCCCCGGACGCGACCGCGGCTGTGAGCAGGACGAGGACGAACGTCGTCACCCCGGCCACGCCGTGCAGCACGACGGCGATGATCGGGAAGCGCTGCTCGGCGCCGCGGGCGTGCCGGCCACCGCCCAGCCAGCGGGTGAACATGGTGAACCCCAGCAGCGCGGAGGCCGTGAGCACCCCGAACGAGAGCCAGGCGAAGATCCGCTCCAGGGTGAGCACGTAGACCACCCAGCAGGCCAGGGCGGAGACCGCCAGGACCGGATGAGTGAAGATCAGCAACGTGGGGAAGCGGGTGACCTTGGTCGCCTGTTGTCGGAGCCCTCCCCCGGAGAGCCACACGTACAGCAGATAGATGCCGACCATCGCGGTGATCAACCACGTCACGATCGCGACCAGCCCCACGCATTCCTCCCGTGTCTCCGTGGAGGAATCATGTATCTTCCGGCGCCCGAAGTCACTACCGGCCATCACATCCGGTATCGCCCGCGCCGGGAGAACTCACCACCCACCCCCGTGCGAAGCTAGGAGGATGCGCCTCATCCATCCCGGACCACCGGCCGAGATCGACCTCGCCCGCGCCTACGCCTATCCGGCCGGCCCGTGCCTGCGGCTCAACATGGTCGCCAGCGCCGACGGCGGGACCTGGGTCGAGGGACGCTCCGGCGAGCTGTCCGGCAGTGGCGACCGCAGGGTCTTCCACGTGTTGCGCGGCCTGGCCGACGTGATCGTGGCCGGGGCGGCGACCGTACGGACCGAAGGGTACGGCCCGGCCCGGCCGAAGCCCTCGTGGCGGGAGCTGCGCGAGGGCCGGCCGGACGCCCCGCCGGTCGCGGTGGTCACCCGGAGCCTCGACCTGGACCTGTCGAGCCCGCTCTTCACCGAGGCGGCTCCCGGCTCCCGGACGATCGTCGTCACCTGCGAGGCCGCGCCCCGGGAGCGGCGGCGCGAGGCGGCCCGGCACGCCGAGGTGATCCTGGCCGGGGGCGACCGGGTGGATCCCGCGCTGGCCGTCCGGGAACTCGTCGGGCGCGGGCTGGGGCGGATGCTCTGCGAGGGAGGTGCCAGGATCAACGCGCAACTGGCCGCCGCGGACCTGGTCGACGAGCTCTGCCTGACGGTGAGCCCGATGCTGATCGGCGGTGACTCCGCCCGCGTCCTCGACGGCCCCTCCCTGCGCGCCCGGCTGCGGCCGGCGCACGTCCTGCAGGACGAGGGGTTCCTCTTCATCCGCTACGTCCGGGAGGGCGGGTAGTCCCGCGCGTGCCCCCGGGCGGTCGGGGCCGCGCGCCCGGGCGGCGCGGGGAGCGGCCACCTCACGGGAGACCGACCGCGTTGGCCGCGTCGACCTCGAAGTACTCCGTCGCGGCGAAGGCGCCGGCGTGGTCCTCGAAGAAGCCCCGGACGCCGTCGAGCGAGTCGTGGACGATGACGTTCACCGCCCTGGTCCCGTCGGCGCTCGCCACCGCCAGCGTCCACCTGGCCCCCGCGGGAAGGCGGCCGTGCGCCCTCTTCACGGAGTCCCAGAAACCGTCGTTGTCGGAGATCACGGAAACAGCCATGACGTGCATCGTGGCCTCCTCGTCGTCGAGTCTCGGGTTCACCCGGCAGTCGGTGTGCAGATAGCGCGCGGAACCGTCGTCGAAGTCGTAGATCGCGACGGTCCGAGGCTCTTCGAGCGGATCGTCCGGCGGGATCAGGAAGTGGGTCTCGCTGATCGGGAGCAGTTCGTGGTCGAGCCGCTCGGGTGTGCCGAGGAGCCGCGCCTCCACGGGGTTCAGGGTGAACGTGAGGTGGAGCCTCCCGCCTTCGGCCGCCACCTCGTAGCGGGCGCCGGGGCGCCCGTAGGAGCCCTCGTACCTGGACGGGTCCAGGGAGAGGGACGGGTCGGGCTCCGGCGGGCCGGGGATCGTGCCCGCACCGAGGTCGGCCAGGATCTCGTCGAACACCTTCCGGTAGAAGCCGTCACGCGGCCCGGCGTTCGTCAGCATGGAGATGGCGATGTTCGACTCCGGCAGGATCCTCAGCCGGGCGCTCTGGCCGATCGTGCTGCCGTCATGGGCGTAGACGGTCCGGCCGTGCCAGTCGCACACGACGAGGCCGAGCGCCCATTCCGGCCCGAACATGTACGGGTCGGGTACGGGGACGCGCGACTGCGTCATCTCGCGGACGATGCCGGGTGAGACGATTCTCGTGCCGTCCGGCGCCTTTCCCCCGTCCAGGAGGACGCGCGCCGGTGTGAGCAGTTCCCGGGCCGTCGTGCTGATGTTGCCTCCGGGGCCGAAGCAGCGTGGCAGGTGACCCAGCGGTGAGGGGACGGGCCCCTCCTCGAGGGATCGGACCAGGTATCCGGTCGCGGCCCGGTCCTGGGGCACGTGCTCGCGCCGGCTGCTCGTCGAGGTCAGCCCCAGGGGGTCGAACAGGCGGTTCCTCATGATGTCGTCCCACCGCCCGCCGTCGGCCACCTCCATGACGCGGGCGAGGATCGCGTACCCCAGGGCCGGGCTGTAGCCGTGGGTGTGGCCCGGGGGGTGGACCTGGCGCGCGCCGGCGATGTTCTCCACCATGCGCTCGTAGACGTCGTCGTCCTCGCCGGGATCCCCGTAGTCCTCCTCGATGCCGCCGGTGTGGTTGAGGAGGTGGCGAGGTGTGATCCCGGCGCCGGCGTCGGGGTCGGCGACCCGGAAGCCGGGCAGGTACGTCCGCACCGGCTCGTCCAGGGCGACCTTCCCCTCGTCGACGAACCGCATGAGGGCGAGGGCGGTCCACGTCTTGGTCACGGAGCCGCACTGGTAGACGGTGTCGGTCCTCGCGGGCTCCCGCGTGGAGACGTCCTTGACGCCGACGGCGAGGTCGGTGACCTCTCCGTCGTGGAGGACGCCGATCGCGGCGCTCGGGATCCGGTACTCCGCGAGCAGCCCGGAGACACGGGCTCGGATCCGGTCCACGTCCAACGCTCTTGACACAGGGGTCCCCCGTTTCGCACGAATCTTTCACAGGAGAAAAAGGCTACGTTGCGTTTTAAGAATATTCAACAAAAACCTCGAAGAAGCACGCTTTTTCCTGGGGTTTTCCGATAATCGTTGCATCAGCTCTGTCGGTGAACGCAATTCATGCGATCGGCCGTTGCAATGTACTGTTGGTGAACGCACCCGCGGACCCGGACCGGCAGGAGGGCGGGCCGATGCCCGGAGGCAGGCTGACCCACGAGAACCGCCGGCAGATCGCGATCTGGCTGGACGAGGGGCTGGGATACGCCGAGATCGCCCGGCGGCTGGGCAGGCCCACGTCCACGATCAGCCGCGAGGTGGCGCGCAACGGCGCGTCCGGCGGCTACCTGGCCGACCGCGCCCAGCAGGCCGCCGCCCGGCGCGCCCGCCGCCCCGGACCGGCCCGGCCCACGGGGTCGTCGGCCGACGGACGGCCGTCCGAGTCCGTACACGGTTTCGTGGAGCGGTTCGCGACGCTGCTGGCCGGGACCGGCTTCCCCCGGATGCCCGCCCGCGTGTTCGCCTGCCTGCTCACCTCCGACCCCGGGAGCCTGACGTCCGCCGAGCTCGTGGGCCGGCTGCGGGTCAGCCCGGCGTCGGTGTCCAAGGCCGTCGGCCACCTCGAGGCGATCGGGCTGGTCAGGCGCGTGCGGGACTCCGGCCGCCGCGAGCGCTACGTCGTCGACGACGACGTCTGGCTCCAGGCGTTCAAGACCGACACCGGGGCACATCTCGAGGTCGCGGCGGCCGCGCGGCAGGGGATCGAGATCTTCGGCTCCGGCACGACCGCCGGCACCCGGCTGGAGCGGATGGCCCGGTTCTTCGCCTGGATCGGCGAGCAGATGAACGGCAGCGGCCTCACCGACGCCGCCGTGCGCGACGCACTGACGCTGCTGGCCGCGCTGGTGCACGCCGCCCGCCCCCTCACCGCGGACGACCTCGCCACGGCCCTGGACTGGCCCGCCCGGCGGGTGGCCGACGCCCTGGACGCGATCGGCCGCCGTCCGGGTCTCGCCGACCCGCTCGCCGTGGAGCGGGCCGGGGGCGGCGCGTACGCCGTCGTCCCGAGACCTGACCGTCTGAGCCCCGCGCAACGCGACGCGCTGACGAGCGGTCCGCGCCCGCCCTGAGGAACCGGGGCCGGCGAAGCCGGACGGACGACCGTCGCGCCGGACCGGTTCCGGCTGGACATATCCCTGCAGAAGCGATATATCTCGATCATGGCACGCTCATCATCCTCCTCCGGCGACGAACTGCGCGCCTCGCTCGCGGCCCGCCGGGATCTCGGCCCGGACTACGAAGACTCCCTCGTGGAGGGTTTCCTGGAGAAGATGGACCAGGAGATCGACAGGCGGGTGGACGAGCGGCTCGCCACGCGCGCGCCCGCGAAGGCCCCGGCGGTCTCCCCGTCGGTGGACGCCGGACAGCGGCTGTCGCTGGCCATCGTCTCCCTGGTGGCCGGCGTGCCGGCCACGATCGGGATCACCTACTCCGATCTGGGCGAGTCGCTCCTCGCGTTCATCCTGGTGCTCCTGTGGGCCGGGATCATCGCCGTGAACATGTCGTTCGTCCTCGGCCGCCGCCGGGGCTGACCGCCCCTCCCCCGCCGCCCCCACCCCCGCGCCCGTTCGCCCCCCGGCCTCCGCCGAGCTTCCGCCCACTCATTGAGCAAGCGTACGCTTGGGAGAGTTTCCGGTACGGCTGACGCGGGAGTGATGAGTGAACGAGTACCGCAACCTGATCGGCGGCCGGCTGGTCGCCGCGGCCGACGGCCGCACGCTGGACTCGGTCGACCCGGCCACCGGTGAGGTCTGGGCCCGTGTCCCGGCGAGCGGCAGGGCCGACGCCGAGGCCGCCGTCGCCGCGGCCCGGGAGGCGTTCCCGGCCTGGTCGGCACTGCCCGCGCTGCGGCGGGCGCACCACCTGCGCCAGGTGTCGGAGGTCTTCGCCCGGCACGCCGAGGAGCTGGCCAGGATCGAGACCAGGGACAACGGGCGCATCCTGCGGGACACCCTGAAGAGGGACCTTCCCGGCATGACCCACCTGTGGCAGATCGCGGCCGGCCAGGCCCTCGACGCGGTCAAGGGCGAGACCGTGATCCTGGGCCCGAACAGCCTGGGGCTCACCCGGCGCGAGCCGTACGGGGTGGCACTCTGCGTCATCCCGTGGAACTCCCCGATCTCGACGTTCTCCGCCAAGGCCGCCTACGCGCTGGCGGCGGGGAACACCGTGATCGTCAAGCCCGCCGAGCAGGCCTGCGCCTCGGTGCTGCGGCTCGGGGAACTGCTGGCCGAGGTGCTCCCGCCCGGCACGCTCAACATCGTCAGCGGCCTCGGCGAGGAGGTCGGCGACCCGCTGGTGCGGCATCGCGGGGTCGACAGGATCAGCCTGACCGGTTCCACCCGGACCGGGCAGGCGATCACCCGGGCCTCGGCCGACAACCTCAAGCCGCTGACGTTCGAGCTCGGCGGCAAGTCGCCGAACATCGTCTTCTCCGACGCCGACCTGGACGCCGCCGCCCGGGGGGTGACGGTCGACTCGGTCTACACCGGCAACGCCGGGCAGGTCTGCGTGGCCGGGTCCCGCATCCTCGTCCACCGGCCGATCTGGGAGGAGATGATCGGGCGGATCACCGAGATCGCCTCGGACGTCCGGCTGGGCGACCCGATGGACATGGCCACCACGATGGGCCCGATCGTCTCCGCCGACCAGTACGAGCGGGTCGTCTCCTACCTGGAGATCGCCGAGAAGGAGGGCGCCGAGCAGGTGTTCGGCGGCCTGACCGGGGCCGACGTGGTCCCGTCGATGCCCGGCGGCTACTGGGTCTCACCCACGCTGCTCTCGACCTCGGACAACCGGCTGCGCGTCTGCCAGGAGGAGATCTTCGGCCCGGTGGCCGTGGTCCTCCCCTTCGACACCGAGGACGAGGCCCTGGCCATCGCCAACGACTCCCCGTACGGGCTCGCGGCGGGGGTGTGGACCCGCGACCTGGGCCGCGCCCACCGGTTCGTCCGCGAACTGCGGACCGGCACGGTCTGGGTGAACACCTTCCGCCAGATGCCCCCGGGCCTGCCGTTCGGCGGCGTCAAGGACTCCGGGTACGGGCACGACGCCGTGCTGGAGTACACCAGGGAGAAGGCCGCGATCATCCAGACCTGACACGTGACTCCTCCTCAGCATTTTTTGGATCTTCCTCACAAAAGCGCCAGATGACTGTCATATCGACTCCACCCCTGCTTTACTCCTCGTTCATGCACGGGAAATCCTGCGGCGCGCCACGGGGGTGCGGCACGCGCGACATCCGGGAGGTCGGTACGCCGTGGTCGACGTCAATACCAATGCCCTCAGGGCCGCGACACGCGACCTGATCGACACCCTTCTGCCGATCGCCGAACAGGTCGCGACCCTGGCCGGGGACACCCGGCTCAACTTCGCCCAGTGGGGTCCCCTGGGCGCGGCTGTGGTGTCCGAGAAGTACGAGCCCGCCCGGGAGTACCAGACCAGGCAGGCCGAGGACTTCGTCAAGTGCCTCAACGGCGTCAACGCGGGACTGCTCAGCGTGGTGCTGCACTACCGGGAGACCGAGCTGGCCACCGCGACCGCGGCGAACGACACCGGGAAGATGCTCGACCTGCGGTCCACCGTCGCGGCCGACAGGTCGGCCCTGGACGGGGCGACGAGGGACAGGGCCCTCGGGCCGACCGACTGACCCGAGGAGGGGATGCCCCATGGCGGGCGAAGAGGTTTTCACCGGGGCCGCCGTCGAAGGCGCCGTCCTGGCCGGGATGAAGCTGCTGGGAAGTTACGGCCCCTCGTGGGCCGCCAGCCTGGCGAAGATCGAGCTGGCCGGGAAGCTGGCCAAGCCCGCGGCCGGTGCGGCCGCCGTCTGGCTGCTGGCCCGGCCCTGGGACGACGACGCGATCAGCAAGGCCTTCAACGACTGGCGTACCGTCAACCTGAAGCTCACACACCTGCGGACCAGGGAGTGGGACACCAAGCTCAAGAAGATCCAGGACGCCTGGCCCGAGGGAAGCGATCGCCAGGCCTTCGACCGGTTCATGGGGGTGGTCCATCAGGAGGTGCAGCAGCTGGAGATGGCCGCCCTGCAGATGGCCAACGCGATACAGGGCGCCCAGTCCGAGATTCACAAGATCGTCAATACCGCCGGGGTGGTGGTCAACGGCCTCCTCGCCATCATCATCGCCTCGGAGATCGCCCAGTTGATCGGCAAGAAGATGCAGGTCGCGGCCGCCGCCGCGGGGCCGCTCGCGCCGGTGCTGGCGGCGCAGGGCAAGGTGATCGAGGCCGCCGCCAAGGCCACCCAGGCGTCGGCCGGGCTCATCCTGATGAGTGCGACGATCAACGCGATCGGCGGCATGCTCGCGGCCCTGATCTTCAGCATGGGCAACCTGACCGCGCTGATGAGCGTAAAGAACCAGTTCCCGATGGCCCAGGCCAACCTCGACAGCGACGGCACGGACGGCAGGACGGACTTCGGCGACATCACTCGCAGGAGCGTGTCCAGGTCACCCGAAGGCTGGTCCTACGGCTGATCGCGCCCTCCGGGGTGCCGGCCCCCGGCACCCCGGAGGACCGGTCCGGATCAGCCCTCGTACCTGGTCCGCATCTCCCGGAGGTTTCGCAGGGCCTCGCTGAGCCCCGGGTCGGCGGAGAGCCCGACTCCCCCGTCCAGATCGGGAAGCCGTCCCTGCAGCGACTCGCTGAAACCCTCCATGCCGCCGAGCAGGGGGGTGAGCACCTCGTCCAGGCGGGTGGCCGCCACCTGTGAGGCCGCGGTCACGGCCTCCATGATGGCCTCCGAGAGCGCCTCCGAGCCCAGCCGCATGGCCCTGGGGTTGATGTCCACGCCCAGCAGGGCCCCGCCCGGGGCGACCTCCACGCTGACCAGCCCGTCGGCCGCCTCTCCCCGGGCCCGCAGGTCGCCCAGCTCCTTGAGCATTCCCTCGTACTGGAGCGAGAGGGCGTCGAATCCCTCGACCAGCCGGTCCACCTCGGGGTTACCCGTCCGCCCGGAGCGGCCGTCAGGCATGGTCATCCGTTCCTCCCGGATACGACTCAAGATCAAAAGGTGCACGAGCACTCTATTACCGCATGGGTTCACAAGCGTGTCATGAGCCGACATCATTCCCGGCCGTCCCGGCGGTCCCCCCGATGCGGGGTGAGGGCGGCCGGGCCCCCGGCGAGAGGGCGGACGGCCCGGGATGACGGGAGACGGGTAGGTCCGCCCCGGAGCCGCCACGGCGGCGGGACCGGGCACTCGACGGGACGGACCGCACGGCCACCTGTTGCTCGCCGGGCCCAGGCGCTGGCGCGCCATCCGGACGGCGGCATTCCGGCCGGTCCGCAGAGCGCGGGCCACCGGACAGATGGTCTGACCCCTCAACGGGAAGGTGATACACCTCCCCATAGGGGAAGACGCGGAAACGGCCACCAAAGGATGCCTCACCCACCAAGATTTTCCGGCGCCCCGTCCCGGGTCGTCTCCCCGCGCCTCGTGCCCCCCTGGCGCCGCCGGGCATCCGGCGCACCACATAGGCTGGTGGCATGGACAAGGTGCTGAAAAGCGACGACGAGTGGCGCGTCCAGCTCTCTCCCGAGGAATTCCGCGTACTCCGCCAGGCCGGGACCGAGCGCCCCCACACCGGGGAGTACGTTGACACCAAGACCGTGGGCGTCTACAGCTGCCGGGCCTGCGGCACCGAGCTGTTCAGGTCCGACACCAAGTTCGACAGTCACTGCGGCTGGCCGAGCTTCTACGAGCCGTCGAAGTCGGAGGCGGTGACGCTGATCGAGGACCGCTCGATGGGCATGACCCGTGTCGAGGTCCGCTGCGCGACCTGTGACTCGCACCTCGGGCACGTCTTCCACGGCGAGGGCTACGGCACGCCCACCGACGACCGCTACTGCATCAACTCGATCTCCCTGAGGCTGGAACCGGCCGGGTGAACCACCGCCGCTCGCCCGCCGGGACCCACCGGCGGCGGGCGGCCCGGCGGGCCGTCGGCCTCCGGGGAGGCCCGTCCCGTCCCGGAGAGGACGGGCCACATCACGCGTAGTATTCGAAGGTCTCCGCAGTGTGTCTCCCTAAGGAGCCCCCGTGCATCTCCGCCACAGGTGGGAGGTCGTCGAGACCATCGGCCAGGTGATCACCCAGCGCTGCGCGATCTGCGGCAGGACCAGGGTCCGGGTGACCTCCGCACGGCGCGGCGCGGGCTACTTCCCCGGTCGCGGATAGGTCAGGCGGCAGTCGGGATCGTCCGGGCCGAGCATGTTGGCCAGGACCGGATTGCCGTTCTCCCCGAACTCGGCCTGGACGAAGACCACCGGGCTGGGCGTGCCGAGCTCTCCCACGAGGTAGTCCACCCCCGCCTCGCACAGCTTGACGGCCTGCTTGGAGTTGTCCGCCGACTCCGGCAGGTCGGTGTATATCCGTAGATAGCCGCCGACCATTCGGACGTCCTTGACCCTCTTGCTCACCTTACGGCCCTCGAAGTAGGCCACCGCGTCCTTGTCGGTGTGCTTGGACGGCCCCGAGGCCTCGGCCTCCATGGCCCTCTGCCGCTTCTTCTCGGCCCTGGCCCGCTCCTGGGCGTCCTTCTTCCCGCTCCCGGCGTTCTCACCGTCCACCTCGGCGGCGACCACGGTGCCGCCCGCCGGTGCCGCGGGCCGGGCCGCCGCGGGGGCGGGACCGCCCGGAGCCGCCGCCCGGGCCACCCCGTTCCGGGGAGCCGCCTCGTCGGGGAACCACACCCCGCCGATCGCGAGGGCGCCCACCGCCAGCGCGGCGATGCCCGCCGAGACGTCGAGAACGTGCGAACGCGACTGTTTTCTCCGGCGCCCCCGAGCACGCCGCCTGGATCGTGCCAGAGCTTCGCCCCTTTTCACCCTTGGCCTCACATCGACAGGTGATTTTCACCGAGTATGGCAAATCCAGGGGGCGGTAAAGAGACTCTCACGAGATTATTTTCATCCGGTCGCCACAGGGGACACGTTCTCCCCCCGGCGTCCCTGCCGTCCCGCCGACCGTGCCGCCGGGACGGGAGCGCGAGGCGCCACCGGTCACGGCGGCACCCCGGCCACGGCGGCACCCGGCCACGGCGGCGCCGGGGCCGGGGCCGGGGCCGCACACCGGTTACGGCGCCGCCGGGGCCGCGCGGGACACCGATTACGGCAGCGCCGCGATCAGCTCGCCGGCCGGCTTGCGGACGCCGGTGTAGAAGGGGATCTCCTCACGGGTGTGACGCCGGGCCTCGGCACCGCGCAGGGTGCGCATCAGGTCGACGATCCGGTGCAGCTCGTCGGCCTCGAAGGCCAGCATCCACTCGTAGTCGTTCAGCGCGAAGCAGGAGACGGTGTTGGCGCGCACGTCCGGGTAGTCGCGGGCCATCCTGCCGTGCTCGGCGAGCATCCTGCGGCGGTCGGCGTCGTCCAGGAGGTACCACTCCAGGGAACGCACGAACGGGTAGACGCTCACGTACGCGCGCGGCTCCTCCTCGGCCAGGAAGGCCGGGATGTGCGACTTGTTGAACTCGGCCGGGCGGTGCAGCGCCATGGCCGACCACACCGGCTCCGAGAGCCGTCCCAGGCCGGTCCGGCGGAAGCGGGAGTAGGTCTCCTGCAGGTCCTCGGCCGTCGGGGCGTGCCACCAGAACATGAAGTCGGCGTCGGCGCGGAAACCGGCCACGTCGTACAGGCCGCGGGTGACCACGTCCTTCCGCTCCATCTGGGCCATCAGGTCGTCGACCTCGTCGGCGATGCCCTCACGGTGCCCGGGACAGCGCTCGCTCACCCTGAACACCGACCACATCGTGTAACGGATCACCTCGTTCAGGTCGCGCGCCTTGGGCCGCGGGTTCACGTCCGTCGTCCTCACCCCTTCGTCAGCGAATCGGTCCTGCTCTGCCATTCTCCCGCCGGATCCAGGTGGTCCAGGATCCGGGCCGCCGCGGCGCGGGCGGTCGAGACGCAGGCGGGGATGCCCAGGCCGTCGTAGGCGGCGCCGCACAGGGCCAGCCCCGGCAGGCCCGCGGCGGCCGAGCGGATGCGGGCCACCCGGTCGAGGTGGCCCACCTCGTACTGCGGCAGGGAGCCGCCCCATCGGGTCACCCGTGAGTCGCGGGGCTCCCCGCGCACGCCCATCACCTCGGCCATCTCGGCCGTCGCCGCCGCGACGAGCTCGGCGTCGTCGCGCTGGAGCGTCGCCTCCTCGCCGATCCGGCCGATCGAGCAGCGCAGCAGGATCAGGCCGGGGCCGGTCTCGGTCAGGTGCGGCCACTTGACCGAGCTGAACGTGACGGCCTTGACCGTCCGCCCGTCCACGGCCGGCACCAGGTAGCCGCTGCCGTCCGGCGGCCGGGGGAACGCCTCGCGCGGGTAGGCCAGCGTGACGACGGCCATGCTCGCGTACTCGATCCGGCCCAGCTCGGCGGCGGCCGAGGGGGCCTGCCCGGCGAGCAGCCGGCTCGCCGCGGGGGCCGGCACGGCGAGGATCACCGCGTCCGCCTCGACGGTCTCGGGCGCGGGGACCGGGCCGGTCACCAGCAGCCAGCCCGCCTGGGTCCGGCGCAGCTCGCGTACGGTGACCCCGGTCCTGATCTCCGCCCCCGAGGCCGCGGCGACGGCCTCGGGGAGGCTGCCCATGCCCCGGCGCAGCGTGGTGAAGACCGGTCCGGCGTCCTTGGGCGCGTCGGCGGAGATGTGCCGGGCGGCGGCGAGCAGCGACCGCTCCGACCGGGCCGCGGCGGCGATCCTGGGCATGGTCGCGTCCAGCGAGAGCCGTTCGGCCCTGCCCGCGTAGACGCCGCCGAGCAGCGGCTCGACGAGCCGGTCGACCACCTCGCCCCCCATCCGGGCCCGGACGTACGCCGCCACCGAGACGTCGGTGCCGATGCGCGTGGCCGGCAGGACGGCCTCCAGCCCCGCCCGCGCCAGGCCGCCCGGCGACAGGACGCCCGACCTGGCCAGCGCCACGAGGTCGGACGGCACGCCCATGACGTGCCCCTTCGGCATGGGCCGCAGCGTCCCCCGGCTCAGGATGCCCGCCCGGGTGGTGCCGGGAAGCCGCAGCTCCTCGCCCAGCCCGACCGCGCCGGCCAGGTCCTTGCCCTCGGGACGCCGGGCGAGCATCGCCTCGGCCCCCGTGTCCACGGCGACGCCCGCCACCTCGGCGGCGTGCAGCTTGCCGCCGATCCGCGGGGCGCCGTCCAGAACGGTGATCCGCAGGTGCTCGTCGCCCCGTCGCAGGTACCACGCGGCGGCCAGCCCGGCGATCCCGCCGCCGACGACCACCACGTGCCTCCGGTTGCCTTCCATGACTCCCGACCGTATCGCTCCGGCACCGCGGGTCCCTCTCCCGCCCCGCGCCCGCGCGCCTGCCCGTGCCGGTCCGGCGCGGAACGTGACGCCATCGTGACCGTCGCGCCCCGAACCCCGCCGCCGCTCCCCTCGTCATCAGGTCATGAACAGATTCCGGTACGGCCGGCACCTGGCCGTCTCCCTCGCGGGCCTGGCGTTGCTGGCGACCGCCTGCGGCGGGGAGTCCTCCACCCTCGACAGCTCCCCCGCCGCCCCCGCCGCCGCCGCCTCCAGGGCCGACGCCCGCGGGGAGACCCAGGCGCGGGCGCCCCTCGTGCGGGCGCCCGGACAGGCCGAGGAGGCCGGGGGTGAGGCGCCCGGGAAGGTCCCCGCGACGGGAGACGGTTACGCGCGGACCGATCGGGTGGAGGTCGTCCCCCAGGACAGGTCCATCGTCTACACGGCCGAGATGACGGTGCGGGCCAAGGACGTTACCGCCGCGGCGGAGGCCGCCCGCCGGATCGTCACCGCCTCGGGCGGCTACCTGGCGATGGAGAGGTCGAACTCCCGCTCCCGGGGCAAGGGCAGCGCGACGCTGGTCTTCAAGATCCCGCCGGGGAACTACACCGGCACGCTCGATCGCCTCGGCAGGGAGCTGGGCACCCGCGAGTCGCTGCAGCAGAACACCGAGGACGTCACCGAGGAGGTGGCCGACGTGGAGAGCCGCCTGAAGTCGGCCAAGGCGGCTCTCGACTCGCTGCGCGCCCTGCTGAAGCGGGCCAACACGATCGGCGAGGTGCTCCAGGTGGAGCGGGAGCTCTCCAACCGCGAGAGCGAGCTGGAGTCCCTGCAGGCACGGCAGAAGTCGCTCGCCTCGCGGACGAGCGTGGCGACGCTGACCCTGAACCTGGTCGGCCCGGCCGCGGTGGTGGAGCGGAAGGACGACGGGCCGTCCGGCTTCCTGGAGGGCCTGAGGGAGGGCTGGAGCTCCTTCGTCACCGCCGTCGGGATCGGCCTGACCCTGCTGGGCGTGCTGCTTCCCTGGCTGGTCGTGATCGCCCTGGTCTGGCTGGTCGTGGCCTTCCTGCTCCGCCGCGGGAGGCGCGGCGGCCCCGCGTCCGCCCCGGCCGGGCGGCCCTCCCCCGGTCCGGACGACGACCGTACGGAGGAGGAGGAGAAGGAGGAGGGGGCCGGCGAGGGGCACGACGGGACCGGAGCACCCGAACCGGCACCGGCCGTGCCGGGGGCGGCACGTCCCGCGGACGCCGGAGGGCCGGACCCGGGGAGGCCGGCCGGCCCGGCCTCCGCCTGACCGCCGGCGAGCTCCCGGCCGGGAACGAGGGTCCGGCCGGGCGCTCGCCGGGACGGGGACGCGACCGCGCCCGCCCGCCGGGGCGGTCAGCGGGCCGAGGCCTCCTGCACGAACGCGGTGAGGCGGGCGAGCTGGTCGGGGTCGGTGCCGGGCAGCACCCCGTGGCCCAGGTTGAACACGTGGCCCTCGAGCCCCGCGGCGCGGGCGAGGATCTCGCCCGCCCGCCGCTCGACGACCTCCCAGGGGGCGAGCAGGACGGCCGGGTCCAGGTTGCCCTGCAGCGCCCTGCCCGGCCCCACCCGCCGGGCGGCCTCGTCCAGCGGGACCCGCCAGTCGACGCCGACCACGTCGGCCCCGGCCTCGCCGAGCAGGCCCAGCAGCTCGCCGGTGCCGACCCCGAAGTGGATGCGCGGGGCGTCCAGCCCCGCCAGCCCGCCGAAGATCCGGCTCGTGTAGGGCAGGACGAACTCGCGGTAGTCGTCGGGCGAGACCGCGCCGACCCAGGAGTCGAAGAGCTGGACGGCGGAGACGCCCGCGGCGAGCTGGACGCGCAGGAAGCCCAGCGTGATCTCGGTCAGCCGGTCCATGAGAGCGTGCCAGAGCTCCGGCTCGCCGTACATCATGGCCTTGGTGTGGTCGTGGTTCTTGGAGGGGCCGCCCTCGATCAGGTAGGACGCCAGCGTGAACGGGGCGCCCGCGAAACCGATGAGGGGGGTCGCGCCCAGCTCCTTGGTCAGTGCCTGGACGGCCTCGGTGACGTAGGAGACGTCGTCCGGCTCGATCGGGCGCAGCGCGCGGGCCGCCCGGGCGTCCCTGATCGGCTCGGCGACCACCGGGCCGACGCCGGGCTTGATGTCCAGGTCGACGCCGATCGCCCGCAGCGGGACGACGATGTCGCTGAAGAGGATGGCCGCGTCCACCCCGTACCGGCGTACCGGCTGCATCGTGATCTCGGTGACCAGGTCGGGGGTCGCGCAGGCGGTGAGCATCGGCACCCCCTCGCGGATCGCCCGGTACTCGGGCAGCGAGCGACCGGCCTGGCGCATGAACCACACCGGCGTGTGGGGGACGGGCCCGCGTCGGCAGGCGCGGAGGAAGGCGGAGTCGGCAGGCTCGGAAGTCACCCTCCCAGGGTCCCACGACGGGGGACCGGTCGGTTCCGCAGGTCACGGGGCGGTGCGTCCGCCGGGAAATCACCGGATATTCGCTTCGTTTGTACCTGAGAATGCCTGGATATTTTTAAATGATGATAATAATCGCGTATTACCGGTTTGGGGGTTTTCGTCCTCTTGGATCTGATGTCATCGCGCCCCTCACGGGCCGGGCGGGACGGAGCGATCATGTTTCCGGGTACAGTTCCTCTCATCGGTGATCCTGGCCCGGCCCCCGGCTGGTCCAAATGTTCGCCAAGTCACCGCGCGGCATCGATTCCTGCACCACTTTGGGGACACGCCGAGCACGCTGCGCGGAAATGTCGGCGCGACGTGCCAACGTCGGACCACGACCCGACGAAAGGCCCGTGCGATGTCCACCATGTGGAGTTCACCCGAACGTCGCGGTGAGCACCGTGCCTCCTGCGCCCGCCGGCGGGTCGTCGAGCAACGATCCCGCCCCCGCGGCACCGGGCGGGACGGCGCCGGACGCGACGGCGCGCCCGTCCCGGGAGTTCCCCGCGGCGGGGTCGCACCCGCCCCGCACAGGCCGCCGACAGCGGCTTGATCGGTTCCGATGGCTCCTACACACACCCCAGTGGTCCCCATGCGATCAGTTTCGACCTACGCTTCCGATATGACCGTCGGTGACGCGCCGCCCGCTCCCGCCGCCTTCAGGCGCGCGGTGGCGAGCATGCGCCCCGCGGAGGTCAGACCCGAGATCGAGCTGGAGGACATCCCGGCACCGCAGCGCCTGGCCCCGTACTCGGCGGCGATCGGCGCCTCGGTCTATCGCGATGACGACGAGCTCGCGATCGGGCGCCTCATCGTGCTCTTCGACCCGGACGGCCAGCGCGGCTGGGACGGCCAGTTCCGCCTCGTCGCCTACGTGCGGGCCGACATGGAGCCCGAGATCACCGAGGACCCGCTGCTCGGCCCGGTCGCGTGGAGCTGGCTCACCGAGTCGCTCGACGCCCACGACGCCGGCTACGCCGCCGCGGGAGGCACCGTCACCAAGGCGGTCTCCGAGGGCTTCGGCAACAAGGCCGAGGACCCGGTGACCACCGAGCTGGAGCTGCGCGCGTCCTGGTCACCGCTCCAGGAGGACCTCTCCGGCCACGTCGCCGCCTGGTGCGACCTCATGTGCCTCGCCGCGGGCATACCACCCCTGCCACCCGACGTGGCGGCACTGCCGCCGCGCCGTCGCGAGGATCCGGAGCCCTTCAGAACGTGACCGACGAGACGACCGTAGTTCCGCTGCTGGAGCCCCGCGAGGGGATCCCGCCCGTCATCGAGGACCAGGCGGCCCTCGCCCGCGTGGTGCGCGCCTTCGCCGAGGGCACAGGCCCCGTCGCCGTGGACGCCGAGCGCGCCTCCGGTTACCGCTACAGCGGCCGGGCGTACCTGGTCCAGCTACGCCGGGCCGGTGCGGGCAGCGCCCTGATCGACCCCATCCGCTGCCCCGACCTCTCCGGGCTCGACGCGGCCCTGGCCGGTGCGGAGGTGGTGCTGCACGCGGCCTCCCAGGACCTGCCGTGCCTGGCCGAGGTGGGCTTCCACCCGCGCGAGCTGTTCGACACCGAGCTGGCCGGCCGGCTGCTCGGCTACGAGCGGGTGGGGCTCGGCCTGATGGTGGAGAACGTCCTGGGCCTGCGGCTGGAGAAGGGCCACTCCGCCGCCGACTGGTCCACCCGTCCGCTGCCGGAGGACTGGCTGCGCTACGCCGCGCTCGACGTCGAGGTCCTGATCGAGCTGCGCGACGTCCTGCACGGGGAGCTGGAGGCCACCGGCAAGCTGGCCTGGGCGCGCGAGGAGTTCGCCGCGGTGCTGGCGCACCGGACCCCGGCACCGCGCTCCGACCCCTGGCGGCGCACCTCCGGCATCCACCGGGTCCGCTCGCTGCGCGGCCTGGCCGTGGTGCGGGAGCTGTGGACGCTCCGCGACGAGCTGGCCCGCGAGTCCGACGTGGCGCCCGGCAGGGTGCTGCCGGACGCGGCGATCGTCACCGCCGCCCTGGAGCTGCCGCGCACCACCAAGGCCCTCACCGACATCGCCCCGTTCACCGGCCGCAGCGCCCGGCGGCACCTGCGCGACTGGCTGGCCGCCATCTCCGCTGCCCGCGCGCTGCCCGACTCGGAGCTGCCCCAGCCCAGCGTGCAGGGCGACGGGCCGCCTCCGGCCAACCGGTGGATGGACCGCGACCCGGTCGCCGCCCGCCGGCTGGCCGCCGCCAGGACCGTGGTCGCCGCCCTCGCCGACGAGCACCACATGCCCGCGGAGAACCTGATCCAGCCCGATGCGGTACGCCGCCTGACGTGGGAGCCTCCCGAGGTCGTCGACGACGCGACCGTCGCCGCCCGGCTGCGTGAGCTGGGCGCCCGCGAGTGGCAGATATCGCTGACCGCCCACCCGATCGCCAAGGCCCTGCTCCGTCTGGAGATCAAGGGGCAGGCGTGAAGGGGACGGTCGTGAGAGGGGCCGGCGCGAAAGGGCCGGGCGTGAGGGAGCCGCACACGACAGGGCCGGACACCACAGGGCCGGGCCCGGCCGCTCGGCCCGCCGGGAGTGCCCCCGGCAGGCGGTGCCCCGCCCCCGCGGTCTCGGCGCCCGGGGGCGACGGCCGCGCGTAGGGAACGGCGCACCACACGGTCCGGCCCAGGCCGCGGCCGTGCTCGCGCGTCCCCCACCGCCCGCCCGAGATCCGGTCCACGATGAGCAGGCCACGGCCGCGCCCCGCTCCCGCGGGCCGGTCGTGCGGGATGTGCGGCGCCCGGGTGGCGGAACCGCCGTCGGAGACCTCCACCTGGACGGAGTCGGCGCTGTCGGTGAGGGTGAGCCCGATCAGGTCGTCCACCGGGCCGCGGTCGGAGTGCTCGACGGCGTTGGCCAGCAGTTCGGAGACCACCTGGACGACGTCCGCCAGCAGGCAGTGGTCCGCGCCGAGGGCCTCGCGCGTCTCGTGGCGTGCCTGCCGTACCGATTCATGAGTGTTGTCGAGGAACATCTCTGCGAGCTTTCTCTGTTCCATGCTCGAAGCCCCCACCTGGATCTCATGACTCGCCGCCTTCGTGGCCGTCCCCGCCGGGAATCCCTACCGGGACGACTACCCTGCGCGTCCGTCCCGACACGTAGCGGAGGCGTTTCCGCGCGCCTTTCGCGTGGCGCGGGCGGGCCGCCGATCGGGCGCGACACGACCCGGTCGCCGGTCGCCGGTGAGGGGCGCACGGGAACGGCCGCCCCGCCCCCTGCCTCGGAGAGGGGGCGGAACGGCCGTCGGGAGAGCGGCGGACCGGCGGGTCGGATCGCCAGGCCGCCGGGTCAGCAGGTCAGCAGGTCAGCAGGTCGCGAGCATGTTCTGCAGGGCGGTCTTCTCCGAGCCCTGCAGGGTCAGCTTCCAGTGGAACTTCACCTGGATCCACGCCCTGGCGTAGGTGCAGCGGAAGGTGCCCAGAGGCGGCTGCCACGTCGAGGGGTCCTGGTCGCCCTTGGCCTGGTTGACGTTGTCGGTCACCGCCCACAGCTCGGGCCCGCCGAGGTCGTTGGCGAAGGACTGCCGCTGCGCGGTGGTCCAGGCGTGGGCGCCGGAGCGCCAGGCCTCGGAGAGCGGCACCATGTGGTCGATGTCGACGTCGCTCGCGGCGGTCCAGGTGGCGCCGTCGAACGGGGAGTACCACCTGCCGGAGGTGGCCGCGCAGCTGGAGTTGACGACGACTCCCGTACCGTCCCGCTTGAGCACGGTCTCGCGGGTGTTGCAGGCGCCGCTGATCGTCGTCCAGTGGGGGAACAGGGAGCGGTCGTAGGAGGACTGGTTGCTCTCCGGCGCCACGGTGAGCGTGGCCAGGCGGCCGGCGGCGGTGGCCGCCGAGGGGATGTTGGGCGGGGTCGCACCCGCCGTCCCCGGGGTCAGGGAGAGGGTCAGGACGACGGCGGCCAGGGCGGCCGAGGCCGCGGTGACGACTCGTTTCACGAGTTGCCCCTTCTGTCGCTCCACCTCGGCCAGTCGGGGGGTCTGGGCAGGGCAAGGGGAGGACAGACGGAACGTCTCAAGTCATGACAAATGAGCAAATGTCATGGTTTGACGAGCAGTCAGGAGGCGATTGGTCGGATCCTGTCGCGTGTCGGCTCACGTGACGCCGTGATCTGCGGCGACATCGCGCGGCCGGGCCGACGACGGGCGCCTTCCCGCGCCTTTTCCAGGAGAAGGCACCGTGAAAATCAGGTGAACGGCGAAACGCCGACGGAAAACCCCTTTCGCCGGACGCCTTCCGTTCCGGAAAACGTCGACCCCGGTTGTCCCGAGACATGGAACACCACGTCATGACGTGGATCGATGGTTAGGAACATCACACCCCACTCCCCTGTCGAACGCTTGCAGCGACCCCGTCACCTGCCGTACGGTGGTTTGGAAAGCGCTTTCCATAGGAGGTCCGGAGAAGATGTCCCCGCAAAGCATCGGCGTCGTGATGAACGGCGTCACCGGTCGCATGGGTTATCGACAGCATCTGGTGCGATCGGTCCTGGCGATCAACGAGCAGGGCGGCGTGCCGCTGTCCGACGGCGGACGGGTTCTGCTCAGGCCGGTGCTGGTGGGCCGGAACGCGGAGAAACTCGAGCGGCTGTCCAAGGACCACGACATCGCCGACTGGACCACCGACCTCGAGGCGGCCCTCGCCGACGACTCCAACCTGATCTACTTCGACGCCCAGGTCACCCAGGCCAGGGTGAAGGCCGTGCTCAGGGCGATCGAGGCGGGCAAGCACGTCTACGCGGAGAAGCCGACCGCCGAGACCTCCGAGGACGCCCTGGCCCTGGCCGAGGCCGCCGCCGCCAGGGGCGTGAAGAACGGCGTCGTGCAGGACAAGCTCTTCCTGCCGGGCCTGCTCAAGCTCAGGCGCCTGATCGACGGCGGCTTCTTCGGCCGCGTCCTGTCGGTGCGCGGCGAGTTCGGCTACTGGGTGTTCGAGGGCGACTGGCAGAGTGCCCAGCGCCCCTCGTGGAACTACCGCACCGCCGACGGAGGCGGGATCGTCCTGGACATGTTCCCGCACTGGGCGTACGTGCTGGAGAACCTGTTCGGGCGGGTCACGTCGGTCTACGCCCAGGCGGCCACCCACATCCCCGAGCGGGTGGACGAGGAGGGTGAGGCCTACCGCGCCACCGCCGACGACGCCGCCTACGGGATCTTCGAGCTGGAGGGCGGGATCGTCGCGCAGATCAACTCCTCCTGGAGCGTCCGGGTGAACCGCGACGAGCTGGTGGAGTTCCAGGTGGACGGCACGCACGGCAGCGCCATCGCGGGCCTGCGGAACTGCCGCGTCCAGCACCGGGCCACGACCCCCAAGCCGGTCTGGAACCCCGACCTGCCGGTCACCGCCCGCTTCAGGGACGACTGGCAGGAGGTGCCCGACAACGCGGAGTTCGACAACGGCTTCAAGATCCAGTGGGAGCGGTTCGTGCGCCACGTGGTCGAGGACGCGCCCTTCCCCTACGACTTCGCCTCGGGCGCGCGCGGCGTCCGCCTCGCCGAACTCGGCCTGCGCTCCTCGGCCGAGGGCCGCCGCCTGGCGGTGGAGCCCTGATGAGGATCGCGCTCCCCGGCGGGACGCACGTCCTGCGCGAGCCGGTGACCTGGGCCAGGCCCGCCGGCCCCGCCGTCTCGCGCGTCGTCTACGCCGCCGCGCACGTGGTCGCCGACCCGCTCGGCGACAACACCCCCGGCTCCCCGGCCGCCGTCGACTGGGACGCCACCCTGCGGTTCCGCCACCACCTGTGGTCGCACGGCCTGCGGGTGGCCGACGCCATGGACACCGCCCAGCGCAACATGGGCCTGGACTGGCCCGCCACCCGGGAGCTGATCCGGCGCAGCGCCGTCGAGGCCAAGGCGTTCGGCGATCTCGGCGACCCGGCGACGCTGGTCGCCTGCGGCGCCGGCACCGACCAGGCCCCGCACGCCAGGACCCTGGAGGAGATCACCGCCGCCTACACCGAGCAGATCGAGACCGTCCGGGAGGCGGGTGCCGGGGTCATCGTCATGGCGAGCCGGCAGCTCGCCGCGGTGGCCAGGGACGCCGAGGACTACCACCGGGTCTACGGCGAGCTGCTCTCCCGGGCCGACCGGCCGGTGATCCTGCACTGGCTGGGCGAGATGTTCGACCCGAACCTGGCGGGCTACTGGGGTTCGAAGGACGTGGCCGAGGCCACCGCGTCGTTCCTCGCGCTGATCGGCGAGCACGCCGCCAAGGTGGAGGGGGTGAAGGTCTCGCTGCTGGACGCCGAGCACGAGGTCGCGCTGCGCGCCGCCCTTCCCGAGGGCGTCAGGCTCTACACCGGCGACGACTTCAACTACCCCTCGCTGATCAAGTCCGGCAGCCACGCGCTGCTGGGGATCTTCGACGCGATCGCCCCGGCCGCCGCCGCGGCCCTGGAGGCGCTCGACGCCGGTGACCTGGACCGCTACGACGAGATCATGGAGCCCACGGTCCCGCTCTCGCGGAAGATCTTCGAGGCTCCCACGTACAACTACAAGACCGGCATCGTCTTCCTGGCCTGGCTCAACGGCCACCAGGACGCCTTCTGCATGGTCAACGGCGCCCAGGCCGCCCGCTCGCTGCCCCACCTGGCCGAGGTGTTCCGCCTGGCCGACCGGGCCGGGCTGCTGGCCGACCCCGAGCTGGCGGTCGCGCGGATGCGCTCCCTGCTGGCGGTGAACGGATCGTGAGGGCCTCGGCGGCGGGTGCCGCACCCGGGGCGTCCACCCCGCCCCCGGGGCCGGGAGCGTGGCGATGAGCCGTTTCTCGATCAACCAGTGGACCACGAAGCGGTGGTCGGTGGCCGAGGTGGTCGACGGGTGCGCGCGGCACGGCGTCGAGGCCGTCGGCCTGTGGCGGCAGGACGTGGCCGCGCAGGGGCTGGCGATGAGCGTCAAGCTCGTCGCGGACGCGGGCCTGCGGGTGTCGTCGCTCTGCCGGGGCGGCTTCCTGACCACCGGTTCCCCCGAGGCCCTGGACGACAACCGCCGGGCGATCGACGAGGCCGCCGAGCTGGGCGCCGCCTGCCTGGTCATGGTGGTCGGCGGCCTGCCCGGCGTGGTGCCGGGCGAGCCGCTGGGGACCTTCTCGCGCGACCTGCCCGCCGCCCGGGAACGGGTCGCCGAGGCGCTGGCCGAGCTGGCGCCGTACGCGGGCGAACGGGGGGTGCGGCTGGCCCTGGAGCCGCTGCACCCGATGTACTGCGCCGACCGGGCCGTGCTGTCCACCCTGGGCCAGGCCCTCGACCTGGCCGAGCGGCACCCGGCCGAGCAGGTGGGCGTGGTCGTCGACACCTTCCACGTCTGGTGGGACCCGCAGGTCGTCGAGCAGATCTCCAGGGCCGCGGGCCGGATCGCGAGCTATCAGGTGTGCGACTTCCTGTCGCCGCTCCCGGCCGACGCGCTGCTCGGCCGGGGGGTCATGGGCGACGGGGTGATCGATTTCGCCCCGCTGACCGCGGCGGTGGCCGCGGCGGGCTACACCGGGGACGTCGAGGTGGAGATCTTCAACGCCGACGTGTGGGCCGCCGACCCCGACGAGGTCCTGACCAGGGTGAAGTCCGCCTTCGGCGAGCTGATCGGCCTCTGAGACGCCCCTGCCCGCCGCCGTTGCCCGTACGGGCGCGGCGGCGGTTCCCGTGGGCGGCCAGCGGCGCGGACCGTTCCAGGGGGCGGGGAAAACGGGTTCGCCGGGCCCGGATCGGGGCTTCACGTTGGAGTGACGAGGCAGGTACTCGTACGGTAGGGGTATGACGACCGCAGAGAGCGAAGCCAGCCCCGCCGTACAGCGGCCGCCGGAGCACGTACTGGCCGTGTTGGAGGCCATCATGGAGTGGGAGGCGGCCAATCCCGACTCGGCCCCCTCCGGACAGGGAGAGGCGATCCTCTGGGCCCTGGGCAAGCGCGAGCAGGCGCCCATCAGTGGACGGCCCAGCTCCGGCCCGCCCACCCTCGCCGACGCCCGCGCGGAGATCGACGCCGCCGAGCGGGTGCCCCGTGAGGGCCGGGTCGTCCCGGCCGACGGGGTCATCAGCACCCTGAACTGGCTGATCGGCGCCAAGGACGGCCTGCCGATCCCCGGCCGCCGCTCCTCGGAGGGGCACGGACACCTGGTCGGCGGGCGCGGGGTCATCCTGCGCACCGAGGCCGAGATCAGCCGGATCGCCGAGCTGGCCCGGGCGGGAATGCCCGGAGCGGCGGGCGAGTGGGAGAAGGAGTGGTGCTCGGGGACCGTCGCCGTGTGCGAGTGGGTCCTCGGCACGCGCCGCAAGTCCCCGGTCCGCAACACGCCCCGTCCCATCCACGGGCCGACCGGGCTCAACCTCGGCATGGAGGAGACCGCGGCCGAGGACGTGTCCCGCCAGCTCGGCCGGGGCCGCCAGCACTCCCCCGGGTACGGCGACGGGGTCATCCGGACGATCCGCTGGCTGCGCGGGCAGATCACCGTCCCGCCGGTCAACGAGCAGGGAAACCCGATCGCCGGCATGCGCTGACCGCCCGTTCCCGCCCCTTCACCTCCCGACGGCACGACCGGCCCGGACCACCCGCCAGGGAACCGGGCCGATCACCGTGACGCGCGGGCCGGCGGAAGAGCGGCACGGGTCCCGCCCGGCTCGGCGGACCGGCCGCGGCACCGGCCCTCAGTCCAGGCCGCGGGTGCTCTCGCGGAGGATGACCTCGCCCGCCACGACCTCCGCCCTGCCGTCCCCCGTGGTGTCCATGGCCAGCTCGACCGCGCGGACCCCCATGTCCGGGAGCGGCAGCCGCACGGTGGACAGCGCGGGAACCAGGTCCCGCAGGGTGAAGATGTCGTCGAAGCCGGCCACGGAGACGTCCTCGGGCACGCGGATGCCGCGGTCCCTGAAGGAGGCCAGGGCGCCCACCGCCATCACGTCGGTGACCGCGAAGACACAGGTGACACCGGTCACCTGGGTGGCGGCGGCGTAGCCGCCCTCCCGGTCGAAGGAGCCGTACAGCACGAGCGGCTCGGGCAGGCCGAGCTCCCTGAGCGCGCCGACGAAGCCGGTGACCCTGTCCCGGGGCGAGAGCAGCCAGTCGGGGCCGGCGAGGACGGCGAAGTTGCGGTGTCCCAGCCCGGCCAGGGCCCTGGCCAGCGCGGCGGCGCCCGCGCGGTTGTCCGGGACCACCGTGTCGGTGCCGAGCAGGTCCTGTCCCACACAGGCCACCCGGCCGCCGGTCTCCCGGTAGCGGTCGAGCTCCTCGCGGAGCCTGCGGGTCGGCTCGGGGTCGGCGACCCGGGAGCCGACGAGCAGCACCGCGCGGACCCGCTGGGCGTTCAGCGTCGAGACGTAGGCGATCTCCCGGCTCGGGTCGCGGTGCGTGGTGCCGATCATGACCATGAGTCCCTGGCCCTCGGCCACCCGCATGGCCCCGTCGGCGATGGCGGCGAAGTAGGGGTCGATGAGGTCGTGCACGACCAGGCCGATCACGTTGCTGGCCCCCCGGGCGAGGGTCTGCGCGGCCACGTTGGTGCGGTACCCGAGCTCGGAGGCGGACAGTTCCACCTTGGCCCGCAGGGACGCACCCACCTGGCGGGTGCTGCCGTTGAGCACCCGCGACGCCGTGGCGAGCGAAACGCCCGCGTGCCGGGCGACATCCTCAAGCGTGACCACCGACGACCTCCAGGAAAACGTTTTCCAAGTCTGCCAGAGCTGCGTCCGTCTCGCATCCCGGACATTCCGGCGAGACGGAGCCGAGGAGCGGCGCGCATCCTCGGGGACAACCTACCCACCGGGCCCCGGCCCGGCCGCGCCAAGCGTTGTTACCGACCAGTAGCATGTGGGGGAATCCATCCAGCAGCGAGGAGCGAACCCCGTGCCTTCGTCTCGTGACGTCGTATTCGTCGACGGCGTGCGCACGCCCTTCGGCAGGTCGGGCCCCAAGGGCCTGTACGCCGAGACGCGCGCCGACGACCTGGTGATCCGCGTCATCCGCGAGCTGATCCGGCGTAACCCGAACCTGCCCCCCGAGCGCGTCGACGAGGTCGCCATCGCGGCCACCACGCAGATCGGCGACCAGGGCCTGACCCTCGGCCGTTCGGCCGCGATCCTGGCCGGGCTGCCCAAGAGCGTGCCCGGCTACTCGATCGACCGCATGTGCGCCGGCGCGATGACCGCGGTGACGTCGGTCGCCGGGGGCATCGCCTTCGGCGCCTACGACGTCGCCATCGCCGGCGGCGTCGAGCACATGGGCCGCCACCCCATGGGCGAGGGCGTCGACCCCAACCCCCGCTTCCTGGCCGAGCGCCTGGTGGACACCTCCGCGCTCGTCATGGGCATGACCGCCGAGAACCTGCACGACCGCTACCCCTCCATCACCAAGGAGCGCGCCGACGCCTTCGCGCTCGCCTCCCAGGAGAGGGTGGCCAAGGCCTACGCCGACGGCAGGATCCAGCGGGACCTGGTCCCGGTGGCGGTCAGGTCGGCCGAGAGGGGCTGGGGCCTGGCCACCGCCGACGAGGCTCCCCGCCCCGGCACCACGCTGGAGGGCCTGGCCGGCCTGAAGACCCCGTTCCGCTCGCACGGCAGGGTCACCGCGGGCAACGCCTCCGGCGTCAACGACGGCGCCACCGGCTGCATCGTGGCCGCCGCCGACGTCGCCGCCGAGCTCGGCCTGACCGCGCGGATGCGCCTGGTCTCGTACGCCTTCGCCGGCGTGGACCCCGAGGTCATGGGCGTCGGGCCGATCCCCTCCACCGAGCGGGCCCTGCGGCTGGCCGGCCTGTCGGTCTCCGACATCGGGCTGTTCGAGATCAACGAGGCGTTCGCCGTGCAGGTGCTGGCGTTCCTGGAGCACTTCGGCATCGCCGACGACGACCCCCGCGTGAACCCCTGCGGCGGCGCCATCGCCTTCGGCCACCCGCTGGCCTCCTCGGGGGTACGCCTGATGACGCAGCTCGCCCGCGAGTTCGGCGAGCGTCCCGACGTCCGCTACGGCGTGACCACGATGTGCGTCGGCCTCGGCATGGGCGGAACGGTCGTCTGGGAGAACCTCGGCCGGGAGGGCGAGAAGTGAGCGACATCAAGGACCTGTTCACCGACGAGGTCGTCACCCGCGCGACCGTCCGCGACGTGGAGCTGCCGCACGGCGCCGGCACCATGGCGCTGATCACGCTGGACAACGGCTTCGACCACACCAGGCCGTCCACCTTCGGTCCCGCCGGGCTGGCCTCGCTGGGCGAGGCCCTGGACGCCGTCGCCGGTCGCGGCGACCTCGCGGCCGTGGGCGTCGTCGGCAAGCCGTTCGTCTTCGCCGTCGGCGCCGACCTCAAGGGCGCCGCGCTCATCTCCGAGCGGGAGCAGGCGCTGGCGATCGGCCGGCTGGGCCACGAGGTGTTCCGCCGCCTCGGCGAGCTGGACGTGCCGTCGTTCGCGTTCGTCAACGGCGCGGCCATGGGCGGCGGCCTGGAGGTCGCGCTGCACTGCACGTACCGGACGATCTCCGCGGGGGTGCCCGCGGTGGCGCTGCCGGAGTGCTTCCTCGGCCTGATCCCCGGCTGGGGCGGCACCTGGCTGCTCCCCCGCCTGGCGGGCCCGGCCACCGCCGTCAGGCTCATCGTGGAGAACCCGCTCGCGCAGAACCGCACGATCAAGGGCGCGGAGGCGTTCTCGCTCGGCCTGGCCGACGCGATGTTCGAGCCCGCCGACTTCCTGGAGGAGTCGCTGCGCTGGGCCGCCCGGGTGCTCCGGGGCGAGGAGACGGTCTCCCGGGCCGATCACACCGGGACCGACTGGTCGGCGGCGGTCGCCGACGCCCGCTTCCTGCTCGACGCCCGGCTGCACGGCGCCTCCCCGGCCCCGTACCGGGCGCTGGAACTCGTCGAGGCGGCCCGCACCGCCTCCCGCGACGAGGGCTTCGCCGCCGAGGACCGCGCGCTGGCCGACCTGCTCATGGGCGACGAGCTGCGCGCCGGCCTGTACTCCTTCGACCTGGTGCAGCGGCGGGCCAAGAAGCCCGCCGGGGCCCCGGACGCTGCCCTGGCCCGCCCGGTGACCAAGGTCGGCGTCGTCGGCGCGGGCCTGATGGCCTCGCAGATGGCGCTGCTGTTCGCCCGGCGCCTGCAGGTGCCGGTCGTGCTCACCGACCTGGACCGCGAGCGCCTGGACCGGGGCGTCGGCCACGTCCACGCCGAGGTCGACAGGCTGCTCGGCAGGGGCCGCGTCTCCGCCGACGAGGCCAACCGGCTCAAGGCCCTGGTGACCGGCTCGCTGACCAAGGACGCGTTCGCCGACGCCGACTTCGTCATCGAGGCGGTGTTCGAGGACATGAAGGTCAAGAAGCAGGTCTTCGCCGAGGTGGAGCGGGTCGTCTCCGACGGGTGCGTGCTGGCCACCAACACCTCCTCGCTCTCGCTCACCGAGCTGGCCTCCGGACTGCGTCGTCCCGAGCGCGTCGTGGGCTTCCACTTCTTCAACCCGGTCGCGGTGATGCCGCTGCTGGAGATCGTCCGGGGCGCCGGGACCGACGACGCGGCGCTCGCCACGGCCTTCGCCGTCGGCCGCTCGCTGAGGAAGTCGTCCGTGCTGGTCAAGGACGCGCCCGCGTTCGTGGTCAACCGCCTGCTGACGCGCTTCATGGGCGAGGTCATCGGCGCCGTGGACGAGGGCACCCCGCTGGAGGTCGCCGACCACGCGCTGGACGGGCTCGGCCTGCCGATGACGCCGTTCGCGCTGCTGCAGCTCGTCGGCCCGGCCGTGGCGCTGCACGTCGCCGAGACCATGCACGAGGCCTTCCCGGACCGCTACGGCGTCTCGGAGAACCTCGCCCGGCTGGTCGCCTCGGGCAAGCCCGGCGTGTACGCGCCGGACTTCTCGCTGGACCCCGAGGCGGTGGCCCTCTTCTCGGGCGGCACCTCCCCCTCGACCGCCGAGGAGGTCCGGCTGCGGGCCCTGCGGGCGCTGGCCGAGGAGATCCGCCTGATGCTCGCGGAGGGCGTGGTCTCGGCCGCGCAGGACATCGACCTGTGCATGATCCTGGGGGCCGGCTGGCCGTTCCACCTGGGCGGTATCACCCCCTACCTGGACCGGGCCGGCATCGCCGAACCCCGCTTCCTGCCGGCGGGCGTGGCCTCGGTTCCCGGCCGGTGATCTGACCGGAAGGCTTCGGCCGGGGGGCGCGCTCGGCGGAGCGCGCCCCCTTCCTCGTCCCTCCCCGCCGACCGGCCTCGGTCGTGGACGGCCGGTCGTGGACGGCCGGTCGCCGGGGGCCGGTGGCCGACCGCGGGTCACCTGTTGCGGGCCGCCGGTCGTGGGTCGCGGGTCGTCCGCCGCGGGTCGTCCGCCGCGGATCGGGGTCGCGGTACGAACCAGATAGAAAGACCGGAAAAGCCAACAAGGCTCCGACCTGGCCGTATGCGGTCCCGGGCCTCCTCCCCGGTATGGCGGAACCGGCCGCTCCCGTCGCAGTACGGTGCACTCATCCACACGCTCGGGGGTGTGCATGGGCAAGGTTCTCATCGTGTCGGGACTGCTGGCGGTCATCGCCGTCGCGGTCCTCGTGGTGGTCGTCGGACGGGTGCGCGCGGCGGGCCGCAGGCGGGCGCTGGCGGCGGCCGACCGCAACCGGGTGGTCCTCGAGCGGTGGTTCGACCTCCGCCCCACCGACGCCGAGCGGCAGCTCGCGCTCAACTTCCTCGACGAGGCGTTCGCCCTCGGCCGGATCGACCAGGAGGATCACGCCCGGCGGGTCGAGACGGTCCTGAAGGCCGAGACCAACCGAGACGCCCAGAGCGCGCTGAACGACCTGCGGCCGCCCGACCCGTCGTGAGACCATCGGACCCGCCGTGACCGTGACGGGCGTGTGAGCGACCCGCGACCGCCGGCCCGCCGTGGCCGTGACGGGCCGATTCCGTGAACGAACCGGGCACATGACGGGCCGGGAGGATGACCGGCCGCATGCGACGCCCGGGCCGCGGCGCCGCCTACCGCCCCGTGTGACGCTCCGAGAGCCTGCTGTGCCGGTAGCCGTACCCGAAGTAGATCACCACCCCGAGGAGCATCCACGCCAGGAACCTGAGCCAGGTCTCCACCGGCAGGTTGAGCATCAGGTACAGGCAGGCGAGCACCGACAGGATCGGCACCAGCGGCACCAGCGGGGTGCGGAAGGACCGCGGCAGGTCCGGGCGGGTGCGGCGCAGGATGACCACCGCGATCGACACCACCACGAACGCGAAGAGCGTGCCGATGTTGACCAGCTCGGCGATCGTGGACAGCGGCACCAGACCGGCCAGCGCCGCCACCACGACGCCCATCAGAATCGTGATGAGGTACGGCGTGCGGTACTTCGGGTGGACCCTGCCCAGCCCGCTCGGCAGCAGGTTGTCGCGGCACATGGCGAACATCACTCGCGACATGCCCAGCATGAGGATCATCACGACCGTCGTCAGGCCCGCCAGCGCGCCGATGCTGATCACCGAGGCCGCCCATGTCTGGCCGACCGCCTTGAAGGCGTCCGCCAGCGGCGCCGCCTCGCTCAACCGGTCGTAGCGCTGCATGCCGACCACGACGAGCGAGACCGCGACGTAGAGCACGGTGCAGACGCCGAGCGAGGACAGGATGCCGATGGGCAGGTCCCGCTGCGGGTTGCGGGTCTCCTCGGCCGCGGTGGCGACGACGTCGAAGCCGATGTAGGCGAAGAACACGATCGCCGCGGCACCGAAGATGCCCATCACCCCGAACGCGACCGGGGTGATACCGAAGAGCACCTGGATGAGCGGGGCGGAGAGTCCCTCCACCGCCGGGGTCTCCTTGGACGGCGGGATGAACGGCGCGTAGTTGGCGGCCCTGACGAAGAACAGTCCCGCCACGATGACCAGCATCACCACGGTGACCTTGACCGCGACGATGATCAGGTTGAACCGGGAGGACAGTTTGATGCCCATGACCAGGATGGCGGTGAGGATCAGCACGATCAGCGCGGCGGGCAGGTTGAACGTCGCCGCCTCCCCCGCGATGGCCTCCGGCAGGACGATCCCCAGGGATTCCAGCAGCGAGGTGAGGTACCCCGACCAGCCGACCGCGACGACCGCGGCGCCGAGCATCATCTCCAGCATCAGGTCCCAGCCGATGATCCAGGCGGGGAACTCGCCGAGGGTGGCGAAGGCGAACGTGTAGGCGGAACCCGCCGCCGGGACGGTGGAGGCGAACTCGGCGTAGCAGAGCGCCGCCAACGCGCAGACGATCCCGGCGATCACGAAGGAGAGGGCCACCGAGGGGCCGGCCATCTCCCTGGCGACCCGGCCGGTGAGCACGAAGATGCCGGTTCCCACGATGACGCCGATACCGAAGACGGTGAGGTCGAGCGCGCTGAGGTCCCTGCTCAACCGATGTTCCGGTGCCTCGGTATCCGAGATCGACTGTTCCACCGACTTGACGCGCAAGACGCTCATGGACCCTCCTCGATCGGCGGTGATGATCCCCCGACGCATCAGGTCATGCCCAGCGGATCACCGGCCGAACGGCGGACACCGGGTTCTTTGGGGAAAAATCCGGCACCCGCCCGTCACGGCATCCGTCCCCGCACGACGCCTGTCCCCGCACGACGCCCGTTCCCCCGCGACGCCCGTTCCCCCGCGACGCCCGTCCCGCCACGGCGGCCTCTCCCTCCCCGGCGCGACGACCACCGCGGGAAGGGTGGAGGACGCGCCGCGGGAGAGCGCGCGGCCCGCCGCGCGGTGTCAGCGGGCCGGGTCGTTCTCCAGCACCGGGGAGCGCTTGGCGACCGCCTCGGTGATCTGGCGGGCGATGTCCTGGGAGGTCAGGCCGATCTCGCCGAGGATCTTCGGCCGCTTGGCGTGGTCGAGGAAGCGCTGCGGGATGCCGTACGTGCGGACCGGGACGTCCACGTCCGCGTCGCGCAGCAGGCGGGCGACCGCGTCCCCGACCCCGCCCACCCGTCCGCTGTCCTCGACCACCACGACCAGCTTGTGCAGGCGGGCGGCGGCCACCAGGGCCTCGTCCAGCGGCTTGACCCAGCGCGGGTCGACCACCGTCGCGGAGATGCCCTGGGCGTCGAGCAGGTCGGCGGCCCCCAGGCAGATCTCGGCCATCGGGCCCACGGAGACGAGCAGCACGTCGGGGTCGCCCGCGCGCAGCACGTCCATCCCGCCGAGTCGGCCGACCGCCTCGACCTCGGCCGTCACGGCCCCCTTGGGGTAGCGCAGCACGGTCGGGCCGTCGTCGACCTCCACGGCCTCGGCCAGCAGCTCCCGAAGGCGCGGCTCGTCCCGGGGGACCGCGATCGACAGGCCCGGGACGACCTGCAGGATCGACAGGTCCCACATGCCGTTGTGGCTGGCGCCGTCGTCCCCGGTGACGCCCGCGCGGTCCAGCACGACCGTGACGGGCAGGCGGTGCAGGGCCACGTCCATCAGGAGCTGGTCGAAGGCCCGGTTGAGGAAGGTGGAGTACAGGGCCACCACCGGGTGCAGGCCGCCGAGCGCGAGCCCGGCGGCGCTGGTCAGCGCGTGCTGTTCGGCGATGCCGACGTCGTAGAGGCGGTCGGGGTAGGCCCGGGAGAAGGGGATGAGGCCGGTCGGGCCGAGCATCGCGGCGGTGATCGCCACGATGTCCTGGCGCTCGGCGCCCAGCCGGACCATCTCCTGGCCGAAGACGTTGGTCCAGCCGTGCGGCTTGGGCTTCTCCTCGCCGGTCAGCGGGTCGAAGACGCCCGGCGAGTGGAAGCAGTCCTCGTCGTGGTTCTCCGCCGGGGAGTAGCCGAAGCCCTTCTTGGTGAGCACGTGCACGATGACCGGGCGGCGGAAGCCGCGGGCCCTGCGCAGCGCGGCCTCCACGGCCTGCTCGTCGTGGCCGTCGACCAGCCCGATGTACTTCAGGCCGAGGTCCTCGAACATGACCTGCGGGGCCAGGACGTCCTTGATGCCCTTCTTGACGCCGTGCAGGGCGTCGTAGACCGGGGCGCCGACCAGCGGGACCCGGTGCAGGCCGTCCTTGACGAATTCGAGCACGTCCTCGTAGCGCTGGTCGGTGCGCAGCGAGGCCAGGTGGGAGGCGAGCCCGCCGATGGTCGGCGAGTAGGAGCGGCCGTTGTCGTTGACCACGATGATCAACGGCAGGTCCTTGCGCCCGGCGATGTTGTTGAGCGCCTCCCAGGCCATGCCGCCGGTGAGCGCGCCGTCCCCGATCACCGCGACGACCGTGCGGTCGCTCTCGCCGCGCAGCCGGTAGGCCTTGGCCAGGCCGTCGGCGTACGAGAGCGCGGTGGAGGCGTGCGAGTTCTCGATGATGTCGTGCTCGGACTCGGCCTGGCTCGGGTACCCCGACAGGCCGCCCTCCTGTCGGAGGGTGTCGAAGCGCCCGGCCCTGCCGGTGAGCATCTTGTGCACGTAGGCCTGGTGCCCGGTGTCCCACAGGACGCGGTCGTACGGTGAGTCGAAGACCCGGTGCAGCGCGATCGTCAGCTCCACCACGCCCAGGTTCGGTCCGAGGTGCCCGCCGATGCGGGCCGTGGAGGCGATCAGCAGGTCCCTGATCTCCGCGGCGAGCCCTGGCAGCTCGTCCGGCGCCAGCAGCTTCAGGTCCCGCGGCCCCTTGACCGACTCCAGAAGACTTCCAGGCTGCCCGGTCCGCTCGCTCACGGAATCATCTCCTCTGTCCAGTCAACGTCACGACGAGTCTAGTTCGGATGCGGCACGCCGCCCCCAAGAGCCGGGACTCTGCACGTTTTATCCACACTTGCAATAACCTTTGCCCCACCATGAAAACTCTCCCCTTTAGGCAACTATCGTCACTCGTTGCCGTCTCGTCGCTGTTTGCCCTGGTAACAAGCCTGGATGTGGCCAACGCGTCAGCCCCTCCGGCCGCCACGGCTCTCACCGCCCCCTCACCGGCGGCGGTCACCGCCGTACCCGCGGCGGGCGCCCCGGCCGCCCTCACGCAGGCTCCTCCGCGCGGGCGCGCCGCCGCCACGGCCAACCCCCTGTACCGCACCGGCACCCTGCCCAGCGTCAACTGCCGTCCCGGCGGGATCCGCGCGGGGAGCGCGGCCTCCTACCGGACCTTCGTGACCAGGGTCGTGCGCTGCCTGAACCTGGGCTGGAAGACCCAGTTCAGGAAGACCGACATGGCCTTCGCCCAGCCCAGACTCCGCTTCTCCACGGTCAAGGTGACCACCCCCTGCGGGCGGTGGCCCACCAGCGCCGGCGGCATGTACTGCTCCAGCAACCGCACCATCTACATCGGCATCTCGCGGTCGGTGCTGAAGAACCCCCACCCCGCCAGCCACGCCCAGTTCATCGCCCACGAGTACGGCCACCACGTGCAGCAGCTCTCGGGCATCCTGACCTACTACGCCAACAGCGTCTGGCGTGCCAGGCCCGCCGCCAAGCTGGCCTACTCCCGCCGCCTGGAACTGCAGGCCGACTGCCTGGGCGCGGCCTTCCTGCGCCAGATCGCCGACACCCTGCCGGTCGACCAGGCGCAGTGGGACGCCATGGTCTCCTGGGTCGGCGAGAACGGGCACAAGAACTGGCCCAAGAACGACCACGGCAAGGGCCGCAGCCAGGCGTACTGGATGGAGCGCGGCTTCGACGCGGGTTCCCCCTCCGGCTGCAACACCTGGAAGGCGCCCGCCGGCCGCCTCGCCTGACCGTCGCCGCGAGCATCGCGCAGACCCGCGATCCATCGGCCGACCTGATCCACCCGACCACCCGTCGCCGCCCCACAGCCGCGCGACGGGTGGTCTTTCTCGTACCCCCGGTATGAGGAATCTCATACCGGCCGCCGTGCCGGGATGAGGATTCTCCTCCCGCACGCGGCCTGACGCGTTTCCCGGCCTCGACCACGAATGGCGATCAGAGCGTGACCGTGAGTAGTGTGACGACGTCGGTCGGGCGCACGAGACGCGAGCGTCTCTCGCGCCAAGGAACGGCCGGTACCGGCCCCCCGCCGGTCGAGACAGGGAGAAGGGCACGAGTGAGCACGACAGAGATGCGCCTGCGGGTGCTGGAGACCGACGTCCTCGCGCTGCGCGCGCAGAGCGACGAGAACAGGGCGATCGTCTCGGGCATGTTCGAGGTCCTGCGCGACCTGAGCGCGGTCACCTCGAACCTGAACACCGAGGTGACCGCCCTCCGCACCGAGGTGACCGCCCTCCGCACCGAGGTGAACGACCTACAGGTCGAGGTGAGCCAGCTACGGGTCGGCCAGGACCAGCTTCGAGCCGAGATGGCCGAGATGCGGACCGAGATGCGAACGGGTTACGCCGAACTGCGCGAGGACCTCTCCGTGGTCAAGCGCTCCGTCGGCAACCTGGAGCTCTCGATGAAGCGCCTCGAGGGTGACGTCGCCGACCTGAAGTCCGGTCACCTGGAGCTGCGTAACGTGGTCGCCGGTCTCGTCAGGTAGGAGCCCGCGCCGGCACCCAGGGCCCCAGGGTGCCGAGGCGCGGCACGGGCGACGAGCACGGCGACGCGAACGACACACCGCATGAACGACGCACGGCGTGGAGATCGGGCGGCGAACGAGACGTACGACGCGACCGGATCAGGAACCGGCCCTGGCGAGGACCTCCAGCGGGTCGGCCAGGACCTGGGAGAAGGCCAGCTCGGCGGCGCCCACGAGGGTGGCGTCATCGCCGAGGGCAGAGGTGCGCAGGCGCAGGTGCTCGCGGGACGGCGGCAGGGCGTCGACGGCGAGACGGCTGCGGACCTGGGCGGCGGAGCCCAGGTAGATCTCCCGGAGCATGCCCCCGAACACGATCATCTCCGGGTTGAAGAGGTTGACGAGGTTGGCGACGCCCAGCCCGAGCCAGTCGCCGACCCTGCTCAGGGCGGCCTGCGCGACGACGTCCCCGCGGTCGGCGGCGTCGACCACGGCACGGACGGCGTCGGCCCCGACCCGGGGGCCGAAGCGCCCCGCGGCCTCCAGCAGGGCGCGCTCCCCCACCTCGGCCTCCAGGCAGCCCAGCGACCCGCACGAGCACAGGCGCCCCCGGCCGGGGTTGACGATCATGTGGCCGACCTCGCCGCCGAAGCCCAGGTGACCGCCGAGCAACTGGCCGTTGACGATGACGCCCCCGCCGATGCCGACGTCCCCGTGCAGGTAGACCAGGTCGCGGCAGCCGACGCCCACCCCCCGGGTCTGCTCGGCCAGGGCGGCGAGGTTGGCGTCGTTGCCGACGGCGACCGGCAGGCCGAAGGCCAGCCGCCGGGTCATCTCCTCGGCGAACGGCACGTCCTCCACGGTGACCATGTTGGGCCCGAACCTGATGATCCCGTCGCTGCGGCCCACTCCCCCGGGGAAGGCCGCGGCGACCCCCACGCAGACCGTGTCGGGCCTGGTCCTGCGGTGCATCTGCCGGGCGAAGGCGGCGAGCGGGCCGACGATCTCCTCCAGGGAGAAGGGCCCGCGCCGCCGTACCGTCTCGCGCCGGTCGAGGACGGTGCCGCCCAGGCCGACGCGGGCGGCGACCATGCGGTCGACGCCCACGTCGAAGGCGAACACGTAGACCCGCGCCGACTCCGGGCGGACCACCAGGGACGGGCGCCCGGCCCGCCCCGTCTCCCGGGGGAGCTCCTCCCTGACCAGGCCGGCGGCGGTCAGGTCGGCGGTGAGGGCCATGATGGTGCTTCGGTTGAGCCCCATCCGGTTGGTGAGTTCCGCGCGGGAGGTGGGGCCGCTCAGGTGCACGTGGCGCAGGAGGGCCCCGAGGTTGTGACGCCTGATCTCCTCTTGGGAGGGACCTGCCCGCATGGCCTTGGCTTCCTTCGGTGGATCGGAGTCGATGATCACCTTAGCCCGGTGGCGGCCGCCCGCTTGCGGGACAGGGCGTCCACCATGGCGGCCAGCAGCAGGACCGATCCGGTCACCATGTACTTCACGCCGGAGCTGTAGCCCATCAGGCCCATGCCGTTCTCGATGACCGCGACCACCGCGCCGCCGAGGATGGCGTCCAGCACCCGGCCCTTGCCGCCGAAGAGGCTGGTGCCGCCGATGACGGCGGCGCCGACCGCGTAGAGCAGCACGTTGCTGCCGCCGGTGTTGGGGTCGACGGAGCTGGCGCGGGAGGCGGCGATGATGCCGCCGATGGCGGCCATGGAGGAACAGATCACGAACGCGCTGATCTTCATCCGGTCGACGTTGATGCCCGCCCGGCGCGCGGCCTCGGCGTTGCCGCCGACCGCGTACAGGTGACGTCCGTACGCCGTGCGCCGGAGCAGGAACGTCAGGATCAGCAGCAGCACCACGATGACGGGCACCACCAGCGGCACGCCGGCCAGGGAGACGACCGCGGCGTTGCGGCTGCGCTCGATGTTGAGGAAGTACATGGCGATCCCGCCGAACAGGGCGAGGGCGCCCACCCTGACCGCGATCAGCGAGATCGGGTCGGAGGTCAGTCCCCGGGAGGCGCGCTTGCGGGCGCGCGTCAGCTGGAGACCGGCGTAGGCGGCGACGCCGACGGCCAGCAGGATCCAGCCCAGCGTCGGGGGCAGGTTCTTGTTGGAGATCGACAGGATCGTCTCGTCGCGGATGGCGATGATGGTGCCGCCCTTGACGAGCAGCAGCACGAGCCCCTGGAAGGCCAGGAAGGCCGCGAGCGTCACCACGAAGGACGGGATGCCGAGTTTCGCGACGATGGACCCGATCGTGGTGCCGATCACCACGCCGGCGAGGATGGCCGCGCCGACCGCGACGTACCAGGGCAGGCCCTGGCCGCTGAGCATGATCGCGAGGATCGCGGCGCAGACGCCGCTGGCGAAGCCCGCCGACAGGTCGATCTCGCCGAGGAGCAGGACGAAGACCAGGCCCATGGCGATCACGGTGACCGCGGCGCCCTGGGTGAGCAGGTTGGCGAAGTTGCCCGACGTCAGGAAGGCGGGGCGCAGGATCGCGAAGACCGTGCAGAGCACCACGAGGCCGAACACCGCCGGCAGCGCGCCCATGTCCCCGCCGCGTACCCGCTCGACGTAGCCGCGGGCGTTCGCCGTGATGGAGGGTGACTCCTGCACGGTCTTCGGGGTGATGGTGGCGGTCATACGGTGACTCCGTTGGTGAGGCCGAGGTCCCCGCTGCGGCCGGAGGTGATGAGTTCGACGACCTGCGCGTGGGTGACGTCCGAGGTCTTGACCTGGGCCGCCATCCGGCCGAGGTAGAGGGTCGCGATCCGGTCCGAGACGGCGAACACGTCGTTCATGTTGTGCGAGATCAGCACGACGGCCAGCCCCTGGTCGGCGAGGCGGCGGACCAGTTCCAGCACCTGCGCCGTCTGGGCGACGCCCAGCGCCGCGGTCGGCTCGTCGAGGATGACGACCTTGCTGTTCCACAGCACGGCCTTGGCGATGGCCACGGTCTGGCGCTGGCCGCCGGACAGGCTGGCGACGAGCTGCCGGATGGACTTGACGGTCCTGACCGAGAGGCTCTCCAGGGTCCTGGCGGCCATCTCCTCCATGGTGTCCTCGTCGAGGACGATGCCGCGCTTGTGCTCGCGGCCGAGGAACATGTTCTGGACGATGTCGAGGTTGTCGCAGAGCGCCAGGTCCTGGTAGACGATCTCGATGCCCAGGTCGGCCGCGTCGCGCGGGCTGCCGATCTGGACGGCCTTGCCGTCGAAGAAGTACTCGCCGGAGTCGATGGAGTGGATGCCGCCGACGCACTTGACGAGGGTGGACTTACCCGCGCCGTTGTCACCGACCAGCGCGGTCACCTCTCCGGGATAGGCGGAGAGGGAGACGTCGTGCAGGACCTGTACGGGACCGAAACTCTTGTCGATCCCGCGAAGTTCCAGTGCGGGGGTCATGGGGTTGTGCTCCCTGTGTTCATTTCGCGCGGTGAGACTCGCGCGGCTGGGGCGCCTGCAGGCGGTGTCCTGCCCTGCCGTACGGGAGACGCTCACCTGCCGCGTACCCCGGTGTCACAGTGCGGATGCGCCACGATCGGGCGTGGGGGCGCGGCCGGCCGCCGGGGCCGGCCGCGCCCTCCCGCGTGTTACTCGATTCCGGCCTCGGTGCACTTCTTGGCGAAGTCACCGGTGCACAGCTCCTCCTTGGTCACGAAGCCGTCGGCGACGACGTCCTTGACGCTGTCGAAGAAGATCGGCTGGGGGTCGAGCAGGACGGCGGGCACGTCGGCGCCGCTCTCGGTGTCCTTGACCGTGCCGGACGCCGCGGGCTTCTCGCCCTTGGCCAGGCCGATGGCGAGCTCGGCGGCCGCGTCGGCCTCCTTCTTGATCGCCTTGTAGACCGTCATGCACTGGTCGCCGGCGAGGATGTTCTGCAGGCCCTGCACGGTGGCGTCCTGGCCGGTGACCGGGACCTTGCCGTTCAGGTTGTTCTTCTTGAGCACGGTGATGGCGGCGTTGCCGAGACCGTCGTTGGCGGCCAGGACGCCGGCGATCTTCGGCTGCTCGGTGAGCATCTGCTCGAAGATGGTGCCGGCCTGGGCGTTGTCCCAGTCCGGAACCGACTGGTCCGGGCCCTTGACGTACTCCTTGGAGTCGTACTTGGGCTTGAGCACGCCGTCGTAGCCGTTCTTGAACAGCGTGGCGTTGTTGTCGGTCGGCGAGCCGTTGAGCTCGGCGACGATCGGCTTCTCGGCCTTCTTGTCGGTCAGGCACTTCACCAGGCCCTCGCCCTGCAGGGTGCCGACCTTGGTGTTGTCGAAGCTGACGTAGTAGGAGGCGCCGCCGTTCAGGGTGAGGCGGTCGTAGTCGATGGTCGCCACGCCCTGGGCCTTGGCCTTGTCGAGGACGGCCTTGCCGGTGCCGCTGTCCAGGTTGACGATCATCAGGACCGTGGCGCCGTTGGTGATCATCTGGTCGGCGATGGTCTGGAACTGCGTCTTGTCACCCTGGGCGTTCTGGATGTCGTAGGCGACGCCCGCGGCCTTGAAGGCCTCCTCCAGGTACTTGCGGTCAGCGGTCTCCCAGCGGGCGGAGGACTTGCTGTCGGGGAGGATGACACCGACCTTGCCGGTGGCGGCGGCCGAGCTCGCCGCGGAGGGGTCGCCGCTCGGGGCGGCGGTGGTGGGCTCTTCGCTCCCGCAGGCGGCGAGACCGAGGGTCATCACCGCGGCGGCGGTGGTCATGCTGAGGATCCCCTTGCGCATGGTGCACGGGTCCTTTCTTCGAAAGTGGGGGGTACGGAGGTGCGGCATGCCGAATTCGCGGGTCCGGCTCCGCCGGATCTCGGCTCACCGTTCCGTTGAATGTTGTTTGCGGCAACGTATTCCGCCGTTGGCCAGAGCGCCAGACCCTCCAGAGGTAAAGTTTGTTGTGGCCGGTAACAATCCAGAAACGCCAGCTTAACGACCATGGGCAACCGGCCGGGCGCGTCCCGGTCCGCGCGTTCCCGAGGCCGTCGGCCAGGCCTACGCGTTCCGGAGGCCGTCGAGCCGCCGGAGCGTCCGGTCGATCGCCTCCCGCCCGGCGGGCAGCAGCGGCAGCCGTACGTCCGGTGCGGGGATGCGCCCCTGGGCGTGCAGGACGCCCTTGATCACGGTGGGGTTGGGTTCGGCGAACACGGCGGCCGCCAGGGCGGACAGGCCGTGCCCGAGGCGCCGGGCCCTCGGGAGGTTCCCGTCCAGCCAGGCGGCGGCCAGTTCGGCGAACCGTCCGGTGGCCAGGTGGGCGGAGGCCACGACGCCGCCGACGGCGCCGAGCGCCATGAGCGGTGACACGAACGGGTCGTCACCGGCCAGGACGGCGAAGTCCGGGGGAAGGTCGCCGAGCAGTTCCACCGCGTCCGCGCCGACGCCGCCGGCCGCGTACTTGACCCCGGCGATCCCGGGCAGCAGGCCCAGCGCGCGCAGGCAGGCCGCGTCGAGGTGCTGCCCGGTGCGGCACGGCACGTGGTAGACGATCAACGGCACGGGGCTGCCGGCGGCCAGGTGGGTGAAGTGCGCCAGCACGCCGGGGTGGCCCGGCCGGGTGAAGTACGGCACGGGCACCAGCGCGGCCGTCACCTCCGGCCACGCCGCGAGCCGCGCGAGGGCCGCCGCGTCCGCCCGCGTGTCGTTGCCGCCCGCGCCGACGATCAGGGTCGCCGCCCGCTCACGGCAGACGCGGGCGCACACGTCGACGACCGCGAGCTTCTCGGACTCGTCGAGGGTGGCGGTCTCGGCGGTCGTCCCCAGGGCGACGATCCCTGCGGCGCCCGCGGCCAGGACGTCGTGGGCGAGCCGCTCCAGGGCGTCCGTCGCGATCCGCCCGTCGGTCGTCAGCGGCGTGATCAGTGGCACGTGGATCCCGCGGAAGGCGGTGGTCGAGGTCATGGACGAGGTCATGGACGAGGTCATGGCCACCAGGGTGTCCCAGCCGTCTTGCACGGGTCCAGTTCACGTTTTCGGGTTCGAGCGTAAGCTGAGCCGATGCTCGATGTTCGCCGCCTGCGCCTGCTGCGCGAGCTCGCCCTGCGCGGCACCATCGCCGCCGTCGCCCAGGCGCTCTCCTTCAGCCCCTCGGCGGTCTCCCAGCAACTGGCCGTCCTGGAACGCGAGGCGGGCGTGCCGCTGCTGGAACGGACGGGACGGCGGGTCTGCCTGACCCCCGCCGGCCGGAATCTGGCCCGTCACGCCGAGGTGATCCTGCAGCACCTGGAACAGGCCGCGGGCGAGCTCGTCGACGCCCGTCACGGCCTGGCCGGTCCACTGCGCATCGGCACCTTCCCGACGGCGGCGCGCGCGATCCTCCCGTCCGCCCTGACCGTCCTGGCGCGCGAGCATCCCGGCCTCGAGCCGATGGTCTCGGAGATCGATCCGGCCGGCGTCGCCGACGCGCTGCGCGCCGGCGACCTGGACCTCGCTTTGATCCACGACTACGACTTCGTCCCGCAGCCCGTCGAACCGGGCCTGGCCACCCACCCGCTGTGCGTCGAACCGGTCTACCTGGCGTCGGCCTCCCCGACGGCGGCCCCCGACGGCCGGGCGATCGCCGACTGCGCGGACCTGCCCTGGATCGCGGCGATCCCTGGCACGGCCTGCCACACGATGACCGTCCGGGCCTGCCAGGCCGCCGGTTTCACCCCTCGCGTCCGGCACCACGTCGACGAGTTCGCCACCGTGCTGGCCCTGGTCGCCGCCGGGCAGGGGGTCGCGCTGGTGCCGCGGCTCGGCGCGGTGGACCCGCCCCCCGGCGTGGCGCTGACCCGGCTGCCGATCCGCAGGCGGACCATGACCGCCCACCGGGCCGGGGCCGGCGCGCACCCCGCCGTCGCCACCGTCACCGCCGCCCTGCGCACCGCGGTCCCCGTGTGGCTCGAGACCTGACGGCGAGCGGTGCCCGGTATCCGGCATGACCGCGCTCGGGACCGGGACGGGAGCTGGAGCGTGGACCGAGGCCAAGGGCGGGGGCGTACCACCCGCCGGCGTCCCTCACGCCCGGTCGTGCGCGGCGCCCGGCCCCGTGGGCCGTCACGGGGGCGGGGTGGGGACGAGCCCGCCCTCGTAGGCCGCGATGACGAGCTGGGCCCGGTCGCGGGCGCGCAGCTTGGCCAGCAGGCGGCCGATGTGGGTCTTGACCGTGCCGACGGTGAGGTGGAGGTGCTCCGCGATCTCGGAGTTGGACATCCCCGCGCCGATGAGGGTGAGGACGTCCTGCTCGCGCTGGGTGATGTCGTCGAGGGACCGCCGGGGCGGGGCGGGGTGGGGCTGCCTCAGGAAGTCGGCGATGAGCCGCCGGGTGACGGTGGGCGCGAGCAGCGCCTCGCCGGAGGCGACGACCCGGACGGCGGCAAGGAGCTCGGTCGCGGTCGCGCTCTTGACGAGGAATCCGCTCGCACCGGCCCTGAGCGAGGCGTACACGTAGTCGTCCTGGTCGAACGTGGTGAGGATCAGCACGCGGGCGCCGGCGGCGGCCGGGTCGGCACAGATACGCCTGGTCGCCTCGATGCCGTCCATGTCCGGCATCCGCACGTCCATGAGGACGACGTGGGGCCGCCGCAGGCGGGTCAGGAACACGGCCTCGGAGCCGGTGCCCGCCTCGCCCACGGTGACCATCCCCGGTGCGGTGTCGATGAGGACCTTGAGGCTGTCGCGTAACAGGACCTCGTCCTCGACGAGCAGGACCCGGATGGGGGCCGGCTCGTGCACGGACGGCTCATGCACGGACGGCTCGTGCGGAGACGACTCACCCGGGAGCGGGTGACCTGGGAGCGGGTCGCGTGAGGACGGATCCCGGGGGGCGGCGCCGGTGGTCATGCCGGGGTGCCGTTCGGGTCGTAGGGCAGTCGAGCCGCCACGCGGAAACCTCCTTCGGGCCGGGGGCCCGCGCTGAACGTGCCCCCGTACATCCTGGCCCGTTCGCGCATGCCGATCAGACCGTGTCCTCCCCGCCGGCCGTGGTCCGCCCGGGGCGGCACGCCGTGGCGGGGGCCCTCGTCGACGACCTCGATCACGGCCGCCCGCCCGTCGACGTCCACGGTGACCGCGCAACGGGTGGGCCCGGCGTGGGTGACGACGTTGGTCAGGGCCTGTTGCACGATCCGGTACACCGACAGCGCGACCCCGGCGGGTGACGCGCCGTCCTCGCGGACGGACAGCTCCACCTCGACCCCGGCCGAGCGGGCGTGCGCGGCCAGCTCGGACAGGTCCGCCATGCCGGGAACGGGCGCGGGGGCCTCCCGCAGGTCGTCGTCGGAGCGCAGCAGGCCGAGCACCCGGTGGATCTCGGCGAGCGTGCTCCGGCTGGTCCGCTCGATGACGGCCAGCGCGGCGCGCACCTCCTGCGGGCGGGCGTCGGCGACGTGGTTGGCCACGGTGGCCTTGACCGCGATCAGGCTCATGCCGTGGCCGATGACGTCGTGCAGTTCCCGGGCGATGCGCCTGCGCTCGTCGGCCACCGCGGCCTCGGCGAGATGGTGGACGAGGCGGGCGGTCGTGTCCCGCCTCCAGCGCACGACCGCCCCGACGGCCCAGGCCACGGCCAGCAGCACGCAGGTCACCCCGATCTCAATCGGCCAGTACGGCGGCATCTCGCTGGGCGAGGCCGCGGGCGCCAGGCCGGGGAACACCCGGTCGTAGAAGAGCAGGATCGCGGACGTCGCGGCGGACGCGCATCCCGCGGCGGCCGCCGCCGACCACGCGGCCGGGACGGTGGTGGCCACCACGTACAGCACGAGCACGACCGGTGTGAAGGACAGCCAGATCGCGCCCGCCGCGACGGCGCCGGCCACGGTGACCAGCACGCCCGCGGCGCACGCCCAGGCGAGCACGACCCGCGGCCGGTGCCGCCGCAGCGCGACCGGGAGGCTCAGCACGACCGCCACCGGCCACGCCGACCAGGCGGGCCACGACGGCGACGGCCCCGGCGGGTCGACGACGGCGTACCCGACGAGCAGCGCCACGGCCACCGCCGCCGCCGCGTCGGCGACGTCCCTTCCGCCGAATCGCCTCCATGCCCGATTCATGGGAGGAAGGTATCGCCCCCACCGGCCTCCCCGCGTCTGCCCACGGTCGGATGTTCGCCTCTGCCCTGGGTCGTACCCCCGGCCCGTGCGTACCCGCAGGATCCGACCCGAGCCGGACGCGCCCCCGCGGCACCGCCCGTCACGATGGCGAAGCGCCCGGCGGACCGAGCCGGAGCGCGCCGGAACCGACGAGACGGGCGGGAAGAGATGGGTACTGGGATTCGCGGGCGGATCATCCGATGGCGGCGGGCCGGCGCCGACCGGCGGGCCGCCAACGCCGCGGCCGCCCTGGAGCGGCAGCCGCCGTTCCCGGGACGGTGGGTGAGCGCCGCCGGGCTGATCGGCGGCCCTCTCCTGATCATGACCGGGACCGTCCTGCGCTCCCCGTTCCACTACTTCGTCCCTCACCAGCTCGCCGCCTACGCCCGTCACCCCGAACTCGTCACCGCCGCCTACGTCTGTTTCGCCTGCGGGTTCATCCTGCTGTTCCCGGCGATCGTGACGCTGGCGCAGCGGATCGCCGCCACCAGCCCGCTGTGGGGGATCTGGGGCGGCTGCCTGGTGATCCTGGGCCTGTTCACCCGGACCTTCCAGTTCGGCACCGACCACCTGGCCTTCCACATGACCGACAGCCTCGGGCTGCAGACGATGCTCGGCGCCGTCGACGACTACTACGTGGCGTGGCGGGACACGCGCTGGCACCCGTTCAGGGCGCTGTCCGGGCCGGCCTTCCTCGGCTGGGTCGTGCTGGCCGTCGGCGCCTACCGTTCCGGCGCCCTGGGACCGGGCCGCTCCATCGCGCTCGGCCTGATGTCGGCGCTCGCGCTGGGGACGCTCAAGGGCACCGAACCGCAGTCCTTCGTCGCCGTGGGCGGCCTGTGCGTCGCGCTGATCCCCCTGGGCGTCTCCCTGCTGCGCGGCGGCCCTCCCCCGAGCAGGCGCGCCATGGTGTGGATCGTCGTCCTCGTCGCCGGGCACATCCTCGGCAACCTCTACGGCCCCAGGGGGTGACGGCGCCCGTGCCGTCCGGGCCCGGACGGCACGGGCGCCGCCCAGGACGCCGGGGCACGACGACACGAAGCCGCCCGGCGGGACGGTGTCCCGCCGGGCGGCTTCGTCAGGAGAACGCGCTACCCGGGCCCGGCGCCAGGAGGACGCGCCACCGGGCTCAGCGCCTGGCGAGCAGCGAGCGCAGCACGTACTGCATGATGCCCCCGTGCCGGTAGTAGTCGGCCTCGCCGGGGGTGTCGATGCGCACGACGGCCTGGAACTCCTTGTCGCCGGCCCTGACCGTCACGGTGGACGGGACGCCGCCGGTGTTGAGGGCCTCGACGCCGGTGATGTCGAAGGTCTCCTCACCGGTCAGGCCCAGCGACGCCGCGGTCTCCCCCTCGGGGAACTGCAGCGGCAGCACGCCCATGCCGATCAGGTTGGAGCGGTGGATGCGCTCGTAGGACTCGGCGATGACGGCCCGGACGCCGAGGAGCGCGGTGCCCTTGGCGGCCCAGTCGCGCGAGGAGCCCGAACCGTACTCCTTGCCCGCCAGGACGACGAGCGGGATCCCGGCGGCCTGGTAGTTGGCCGAGGCGTCGTAGATGAAGGACTGCGGCCCGCCCTCGACGGTGAAGTCGCGGGTGTAGCCGCCCTCCACGCCGTCGAGCAGCAGGTTCCTCAGCCGGATGTTGGCGAAGGTGCCGCGGATCATGACCTCGTGGTTGCCCCGGCGCGAGCCGTAGGAGTTGAAGTCCTTGACCTCGACGCCGTTCTCCTTCAGGTAGTCGGCGGCCGGGGTGCCGACCTTGATGGCGCCCGCCGGGGAGATGTGGTCGGTGGTGACCGAGTCGCCCAGCTTGGCGAGCACCCGTGCCCCGGAGATGTCGGTCACCGGCTCCGGCTCCGGCGGCATGCCGTCGAAGTAGGGGGCCTTGCGGACGTAGGTCGAGGCCGGGTCCCACTCGAAGGTGTTGCCGGTCGGGATCGGCAGCGAGCGCCAGGTCTCGTCGCCCTTGAACACGTCGGCGTAGTCGTTCAGGAACATCTGCTGGTCGATCGAGGAGGCCACGACCTGCGCGATCTCCTCGGGCGCCGGCCAGATGTCGGCCAGGAACACCGGCTCGCCGTCCGAGCCGGTGCCCAGCGGCTCGTTGTTCAGGTCGATGTCCATGGTGCCCGCGAGGGCGTAGGCGACGACCAGCGGCGGCGAGGCCAGGTAGTTCATCTTGACGTCGGGGTTGATGCGGCCCTCGAAGTTGCGGTTGCCCGACAGCACCGCGGTGACCGCGAGGTCGTTCTCCTGGATGGCGGCGGAGATCTCCTCCTGCAGCGGGCCGGAGTTGCCGATGCAGGTGGTGCAGCCGTAGCCGACCAGGTTGAAACCGATCTTGTCCAGGTACGGCTGCAGGCCCGAGCGGTCGAAGTAGCCGGTGACCACCTGCGAGCCCGGGGCCAGGGAGGTCTTGACCCACGGCTTGCGGGTCAGGCCCTTCTCGACCGCGTTCCTGGCCAGCAGCGCGGCGCCCATCATGACGTACGGGTTGGAGGTGTTGGTGCAGCTCGTGATCGCGGCGATGGTCACCACGCCGTGGTCGATCTCGAAGGTGGTGCCGTCGGCCAGCGTGACCGGCACGACCCTGTGCGGGCGGTCGCCGTCGAGGTCGGCCTCGTTGGGCCTGTCGCCGTTGCTCTGCCGGGAGACGGCCGGCGGGTCGGAGGCGGGGAAGGACTCGCCGGAGGCCTCGTCCAGCGGGCCCTGCACGCTGGAGACGTAGTCCTTGACGGCGGCGCGCCAGGCGCGCTTGGCCTCGGCGAGCGCGATGCGGTCCTGGGGACGCTTGGGGCCGGCGATCGAGGGGACGACCGTGGACAGGTCCAGCTCGATGTACTCGGAGAAGACCGGCTCCTCGGCGGAGGGGTCCAGCCACATGCCCTGGGCCTTGGCGTAGGCCTCGACCAGGGCGACCTGCTGGGCGGGGCGGCCGGTCAGCGTGAGGTAGTCGATGGTCTGGCCGTCGATCGGGAAGATCGCGCAGGTCGAGCCGAACTCGGGGCTCATGTTGCCGATCGTGGCCCGGTTGGCCAGCGGCACGCTGGAGACGCCCTCGCCGTAGAACTCCACGAACTTGCCGACGACGCCGTGCTGGCGCAGCATCTCGGTGATCGTGAGCACCAGGTCGGTCGCGGTGGCGCCGGCCGGGAGCTTGCCGGTCAGCTTGAAGCCGACCACGCGCGGGATCAGCATGGAGATCGGCTGGCCGAGCATCGCGGCCTCGGCCTCGATGCCGCCGACGCCCCAGCCCAGGACGCCGATGCCGTTCTCCATGGTGGTGTGCGAGTCGGTGCCCACGCAGGTGTCGGGGTAGGCGGTCAGGACGGTCTCGCCGTCCCGCTCGACGTCGCGCGTCATCACCACGCGGGCCAGGTGCTCGATGTTGACCTGGTGCACGATGCCGGTGCCCGGGGGGACGACCTTGAACTCGTCGAAGGCCGTCTGGCCCCAGCGCAGGAACTGGTAGCGCTCGCGGTTGCGCTCGTACTCCCGCTCGACGTTGCGGCGGAAGGAGTCGGCCCCTCCGAAGAAGTCGACGATGACCGAGTGGTCGATGACCATCTCGGCCGGTGCGAGCGGGTTGATCCTCGCGGGGTCGCCGCCGAGGTCGCGGACGGCCTCGCGCATGGTCGCCAGGTCGACGACGCACGGGACGCCGGTGAAGTCCTGCATGATCACGCGGGCCGGCGTGAACTGGATCTCCACGTTCGGCGTGGCGGACGGATCCCATCCGGCGATCGCCCGGATGTGGTCGGCGGTGATGTTCGCGCCGTCCTCCGTCCGGAGCAGATTCTCCAGGAGGATCTTCAGACTGTACGGGAGACGGCCCGACCCCTCCACGGCGTCCAGCCGGTAGATCTCGTATCCCGCGTCACCGACGCGGAGCGTGTCACGGCTGCCGAAGCTGTTCGCGGACACGGTTCGCCTCCTCATCACCCTGATGTCTGGCGCGCCGGCACATAAGGCGCAATTGAATCCTGCCGCACCGCCTGAGTGCCCATGACTGTTAGGTAGGCCTAACTTCCTGGTCACCGACCGGTTGCAGCGGTTGTCTCGATATCAAGATATCCCTCGGATATCTCGACATCAAGTTACTACCCGGTACGGTCAGAGCGGGGCGAGCCGGAGGTACAGCAGCCCGAGAACGACGACCGAGAGCGCCGGACCGAGGAACTTCTGCTCGAAGGCGCGGCCCGTCTTGATCCCGATCTTCCAGGGCAGCAGCCATTTCCTGCGGATCGGCCACAGCACCGGGCAGCCCCGCTCCGTGCAGCAGTCGCCCGCGACATGGGTCAGGCACCCGATCGCCACCGCCAGCCCCAGCCAGGCGTATCCCACGTTGTCGCTGCGGAACACGACGAACAGCCCGCCCGTCATGCCGATGTTGAGCATCGCCGAGGCGAACTTCTTGCCCGGGATGGCGATCCCCACGGCCCGCAGCGACAGGCCGATGAGCAGGATCACCATGATGTCGCGGCCGAGCGGGTAGGTGTTGGCCAGGTGGTGCGCGCCGAAGCCCGCGGCGACCGCGAACGCCAGCGAGTGGGTGATGTTGCGGTGCCCCCCGGCCAGCCAGGACACCGCCTTGCTCAGCGCCCAGGTGACCGGCCCGAACGTCTGCGCGATCGTCGCGCTCGGGTGGTCGAGGTCGGGCAGCATCGCGGCACCGGCGCAGATGATGGTCCCGGCGACCAGCTCGGCCGGATCGAGCGCGTTGACCATGACCCCGGTCTCGATGAACCGGGAGGTCTCGGTCAGCAGCGGGAACGCGGCCAGCGCGGGTGCCACGCCCAGCCAGACGATCGCCCCCGTCAGGGCGTGCGTGTGCCCCATCATCGCCCGGACACCACCATGGAGATCATCCCGAGCGACCGTACGTCAGGATGCGCCCCGGGTGGAGGACCATGGCGTGCCGTGTCCCCGGCGTGTCGCACGGGCGGGATGGCCCTGACACGCGGGTGCCGATCGTTTCCGTCCGATTCCCCTGCCGCCCGAGGGCGACGATCGTCCGCTTCGATCTCCCCGTCCCTTCACGAGATGTGCCTGCCCCTGGCATCTTCCTATGAACGGAGAACGGATGGAACGCGCTATTGGTGCCGGAAACCGGGCCGGGTACGCGGAGGGGCGTCGCCGGTAGTCCGGGGCGGGAGCGGATCGCGGGGACCGGGGGTCACGAGGCCGGATCCGGGGGCCGGGCGGACATCACCGGCAGGCGGAGACCATGCAGACCCAGACAGATCAAACAGATCCGGACGAGACAGGCGAAACGTGGGCGGCCATGGCCCTCACCTGGACAAATAACAGACGGGACCGTTCCGCACCGAAAGCACCCCCCAGCCCTTCCGGCACGGAACGGATCCCGTCTACGTCCTTTGTAACGTGCCGGTCTCAGTGCTTGTTCCGAAATCCGGCAAGAATTCCGTGATCTGCCTCACTTATACGCTGGGCACTCTCGATCTCACCGTCGGTGACGACCCTCAGGAACGGGACGAGCGGCAGCACGGCAAGGGCGGCGAAGACCCCGAAAGCCCAGGTCAGACTGGTGATCTCGGCGATCACCCCGGCCAGCGCGGCCCCCACCGGCAGGGTCCCCCAGCTCAGCAGGCGGCTCGCGGCGCCGTAGCGGCCCAGCAGCCGGTCCGGGACGACCATCTGGCCCAGGGTGCGGCTGTTCACCGTCCAGAGCGTCCCGCCCAGGCCGCCGAGGAACGCGGCCGCGCCCACCGCCCACGCGGCCGGGAACACCGCCGGGACGATCATCATGACGACGGTGAAGACGATGTCGGTGAAGAGTGCCCGGCGGACTCCCAGCAGGCGGTTGACCAGACCGACCGCCACCGCGCCGAGCAGGCCGCCCAGGCCGATCGAACTGATCAGCAGGCCGTACCCGGACGCGTCGAGATGGAGCACCTGTGCCGCGTAGGAGGGCAGCAGCGCGAGCCAGGCGCTCCAGCAGGCCGACAGCACGGCGATGGTCAGCGTCAGGGTGCGGAGCAGGCGGTGGTTCCAGAGGAAGGCCAGTCCCTCGACCATCTCCGCCCGGACCCGTCCCGGCTCGCGCGCGGGCGCCCCGCCGTCCCGGTGCCCGGCGCCCGCGGCACCGGCGTCCATGACGTCCCCGGCGTCCCCGGCGTCCCCGGCGTCCCCGCCGCGGGTGTCCGTGCCGCGCGACCCGCCCCGGGGCCGCAGGGCGGCGTCACCGCCGGCGTCCGGGACGACCCGGGGCCCCGCCGCCCGGAAGCGGCCGGCCAGCAGGGCCAGCAGCGCCGCCCCCAGGGCGAAGGCCACGGCCGACGAGCCCAGCGCCAGGGCCGTTCCCACCCCGACGAGCAGACCCCCGACGGCCGGGCCGGCGAACTCGTTGGCGACGGTCTCGCTCCCGGCGATCCACGCGTTGACACGCCCCAGCCGGTCCCGTGACACGGCGGCGGGGATCATGGCGCCGACCGAGGAGTTGGCCACCACCTCGGCGATCCCGATGGTCAGGCCCGCGAGGTAGATCAGGGGCAGCGACAGCGCGTCCGCGCCGAAGGCCGCCAGCAGGGCCAGCGCGGCGGCGAGCCTGACCAGATTGGCCCAGGCCGCCAGTTTTCTGCGGTCTCCCCGGTCGACGAGCACGCCGACGTGGAGCGAGGCCAGCAGCCAGGGCAGCGTCAGGGTGAAGCCGACCCCCGCGACCAGGCCCGGCGAGGCGGTCAGGCCGACCGCCAGCAGGGGAAGCGTGATCTTCGCCACTCCGTCGGCCAGGTTGGTGGCCACCGTGAACCCCACGAGCACGATCTCGTTCCGCCGCATGCAACACCACCTATCTCACTTTGGTGGTTGCATCCTACGCATGCGAGGACCCGTCGTCGATCGTTTTCCGGCGATCGTCGAACACGAGGCCGACGGCCAGGCCCCCTCCCCAACCGAGCCTGCTTTGTCGTGTTTTCGCAGGTGGAGCGACACTGAGTACATGACAGTCACCTTCATCACCGGAGCCAACAAGGGTCTCGGCCGCGAGACCGCCCGCCGTCTCGTCGGGCTCGGCCACACCGTGCTCGTCGGAGCCCGCGACCCCGAGCGGGGCGCGCGGGCCGCCGCCGAGCTCGGCGCGCGGTTCGTCCGTATCGACGTGACCGACGACGCCTCCGTCGCCGCCGCGGCCGCGGACGTCGCCGACCACGAGGGCTCGGTCGACGTTCTGATCAACAACGCCGGCATCACCGGTCCCGCCGCCGATCCCGCGACCCTGACCGGCGCCGACGCCCTCGGGGTCCTCGACGTCAACCTCGTCGGCGTGGTCCGGACGACCACCGCCTTCCTGCCGCTGCTGCGCCGGTCGGCCGATCCGGTCATCGTCAACGTCAGCAGCGGGATGGGCTCGCTCGCCTTCACCCACGACCCGTCGCGGGTCGAGTCCTCGGTGATCGCGCCGCTCTACACCGCCTCGAAGGCCGCGCTCACGATGCTGACCACCCAGTACGCCAGGGCGCTGCCGGACGTCCGCGTCAACGCCGTCGATCCCGGGTACACCGCGACGGACCTCAACGGCGACAGCGGCCCCCAGACCGTCACCGAGGGCACGGACGCGACCGTCGGCCTGGCGACCGAGAGGCCCGGCGCGGGCTCCGGGCGTTTCGTGGACCGGGCCGGGGAGATCGCCTTGTCCTGACCCGCCCGGCCCGTCCCCGTTCGCGTTCGCTCATCACCTCGTTTCATGACATAGGGTTGCTCTCAGAATGTTCTCGATATATCTTTGAAGCATCGAGAACGATCGAAAGACGATCGTCACATGGAGGTAGAGATGACATCAGCGGCATCGGGCGGCCCGTGGGCGGGCTTCGGCCCCGACGAGATCAGGCGCGAGATGAAGCGCGCGGCCAAGGAGGCCTGGCGGCAGGCGGCCGCGGGCTGGCAGGAGAGCGGGTCGCGCCGCGACTCGCACCACCACGCACACCACCACCCGCACGAGCACGCCGAGGGCGGGCCGCGCGAGCACCGCCGGCGCGGCCACCGCGGCCCCTTCCCCGGCGGCGCGTTCCCGTGGGACCTCCCCCGGGGCGGCTGGGGGCGCAGGGGTCCCTTCGGCGGGGGCGGGCCGCCGTTCGGCCGCGGGCGCAAGGCGAAGCGCGGCGACGTCCGCGCGGCGATCCTCGCCCTGCTGACCGAGGCCTCCTGCAACGGCTACCAGATCATCCAGGAGATCGAGCGGCGCAGCGAGGGCGGCTGGAAGCCCAGTCCGGGTGCGGTCTACCCGGCGCTTCAGCAGCTCACCGACGAGGGCCTGGTCCGGGCCGAGGAGAACGAGGGCCGCAAGACCTTCAGCCTCACCGACGCCGGGCGCGCCTACGTGGCCGAGCACCCCGAGGAGGTGCGCGCCCCGTGGGAGGAGATGACCCCCGACGTCGACGACAGCACCTGGGAGCTGATGGACATCACCCGCCAGTCGGGGTTCGCCATGCTCCAGATCCTGCAGACCGGCAGCGACGCCCAGATCCGGGAGGCCAAGCAGGCGCTGGTCGAGACGCGCCGCAAGCTCTACCAGATCCTGGCCGACGGCGACAACGGCGAGGAGTGACCCTGCCATGACGCCCCGAGAAGGACTTCGCATCGGAGACGCCGAGCGTGACGCGGCGATGGAGTTCCTGCGCGAGCACTACGCCGAGGGCCGCCTGACCCGCGAGGAGCTCGACGAGCGGCTCGAAGTGGCCCTGTCCGCGCGGACGAGCGGCGAGCTGGCCCTGGTGGGCGCCGATCTGCCCGGCCCGCACACCTCCGGAGGCGGGAGCGCGGAGGACGCCGGGCGCGCCGGCGGGGCCGGGGCTCCGTGGGAGTACGCGGGGCCGTGGGCGCACGCCGCCGGACCGCGGGGACACGGCCGGGGCCCGGGCGGGCACGGCTTCGAGCGGCCGGAGGGCCGGTGGCCCGGGGCGCACGCGCACCCCTGGGGCGGCCACCACCCCGACGCCTGGAGGCGTCACCGCGGGGACGCCGGGTACCGGGGCCGGAAGGGGCGGGGCGGGCCCCCGATCCCGCCGCCGCTGATCGTGCTGCTGGTGGCCGGGGTGGCGTTCACCGGGTTCGGGGTGCTGAAGGTCCTCCTGGCGATCGCGCTGGTGGCGACCGTGGTGAGCCTCGTCCACCGGAGGCGGGAGCACCGGGCACACAGGGAGCACCGGGAGCACCCTGGAGGACGCGCCCGCCTCAGTCCTCCAGGTGCTTTCTGAGCGACTCCAGACCGGGCAGGTAGATGGAGTCGCGGAGCATCGCGGCGGTCGCCTCCGCGTCGGCGGCGTCGGCCTCGAAGACGCCCGTCCACTCGACGAGGGCCCGGTCGCCGTCGGTGACGGGGGTGACGGTGATCGTCCCGGTGTAGCCGTTCAGGCCGAAGACGGACTCCACGACCGCGTACACCTGCCTGCGGGCGGCGTCGTCCAGGGCGACGAGCCGCTCGCGGGCCATCACCTGGCCGTCGACCTCGATCCTGCGCACGCAGCCGACCTGGGTCGAGGCCAGGCCGTCCTCGATGACGGACGGGGGCATCCCCTCGAACCAGGCGTCCATGCGCTCGAAGTCCCTCAGCAGCGCCCACACCTCGTCGGCGGACGCGCCGATCACCGTACTGACCGTCACCTGTGGCATCCTCGTCCCCTCCGGCCGCTCACGTCTTGATCATCCGTCACCAGAGTGCATCCGGTTCGGCACCGGGGCAATGGCCGGGCCACGGGCCGCCGGAGAGGAAGTCGCGGATGCGCCGCATCTCCCCCGCGATGCCGTCCAGCGTCCAGTGCGCGTTCAGGCCGCTCGGGTTGGGCAGGACCCAGACCGCGGCGCCCCCGATCCGGGACCGCTGCGGCCCGATCACCGCCTTGGGCGCGCCGAACGCCTGCCGGTAGGCGGTCACCCCCGCCACCGCCAGCACCTTCGGCCCGACCTCGGCGACCAGCGCCGCCAGCCTCCTCCCGCCCTCGCGGAACTCCTCGGCGGACAGCTCCGCCGCCTGCGCCGTGGCGCGCCGCACCACGTTGGTGATGCCCAGCCCGTACGAGGGAAGCAGGTCCTGCTCGGCCGGGGAGAGCAGCCGGGGCGTGAAGCCGGAGCGGTGCAGCGCGGGCCAGAAGCGGTTGCCCGGACGGGCGAAGTGCAGGCCGGTGGCGGCGGAGTACAGGCCGGGGTTGATGCCGCAGAAGAGCACGTCCAGGTGGGGGCCGAGCACGTCCTCGATCGTCCTGTCGGAGGCGGCCTCCAGGTCGGCAGGACTGGGACGCCGGACCCGCGAGCCCGTGCTCCCCCGGGACGGGTCCCGGGGGAGCGGGCCGCGGTGGAGCGGGTCCTCGCGGGATGAGGTCGCGTGGGGCGGGCTCTCCCGGGGAGGGTGCTCGCGGGGAGGGTTCTCGCCGGGCGGGCCCGCGCCGGGCGGGCCGGGGCTCCTGCGAGGGGAGCCGGGGGGCACGTGAGAGGGATCGGAGGTCTCGTGAGGCGGCACGGGCCGAAGCTACCCCGTGTCCCCGGGCTCATGTCCTCACGTCCCGTCACCTCTCCCGGCACGGACGGCCCGCGAAAGAACGGCGGAACGGCGGAGAGAGAACATCCCGTTCGACCATTCGTGGCATTAACCATTGGTCGGCGTTAATCCTCATCGGCGACCGTCGGCAGTCATTCGCGGCCATCGGATTTCACCGGGGCGAACGCGACCCGCCGATGACGGTGGTGAATCATTCCGCACCCCGCGAACGGGACGTTCCCGCGGCCGGCGCGCGATTCGGCGCGCCGGGCTTCCGGGGCCGCATCCCGAACAGGAAGCGGGTGAGGCGGGTCCGCCGCACCAGCAGGTCGTAGGCCAGGACCATCAGGACGAGCGAGCACGCCACGATGACGACGTACTTGACCGCGATCGGCGCCTGCCAGCGCACCACCTGGTAGGCGACCGCGACCACGATGGGCTGGTGCAGCACGTACAGGGGCAGCACGGCCTCGGCCAGGTACCCGCGCAGACCGCCGTCCCCCCTCCGGGAGCCGACGGCCGGACGGACGCCGGGGTGGGCGTCCGGGCTGACGCCGGGGTGGGCGTCGGGACGAGCGGCCGGATCCGCGTACCGGACATCGGGCGGGTCCCCGGGGGGACGGGCCTCGGAGGCGGCATCGGGACGAGTACCGGAGGGACCCGTGCCGGAACGCGCGGGGACGCGGTCGAGGAGGCCGACGATCGTCAGCATCCAGCACCACCCCGCGGCGCCGTACAGTGCCCGGCCGAGGACGGCCAGCGGCGCCGAGGAGGTGAAGGCGTCGTCCCCCGCCGACAGGAGCACCGGCACCCCGGCCGCGAACAGCGCCAGCCCGCACGCGGCGACCACGCGCAGGTCGCGGCGCACCGCCCGGCGGAAGCGCTCGTCGGCGGCGAACGCGAACCCGCAGCAGAAGAAGACCAGGTACGCCCACCGGCTCCACCCGGCGTACTCCTCCTCCAGCCCGAGGACCATGCTGATCAGGACGAGCGGCAGGGCGGGCAGCAGCATCGCGCCGCGCACGCGGGCGAGCCCGGCGATCCGCTCGCCCAGCCCCGGTGACGGCGGCCACCGGACCGCGAGCGACAGCAGCAGCGAGAACGTCAGCAGCAGGACGAGGAACCACAGGTGGCCCGTCTCGAAGTGCTCGCCCTGCAGCACGAACGGGAACTCGGCGAGGTCGAGCTCCACGTGGAAGAACCGGGGCAGGAACTCCGGGTACGACTCCCGGTAGGCGGGATCGGCGCGCAGGCGCAGCCACTGCGGCACCGGGACGATGGCCACCGTGGCGAACACCAGCGGCACGGCGATCCTGCGCAGGCGCTCCGCGGCGTAGCCGGCCGGGCCGCGCCGGCCCAGCGAGTGGCGCGCGGCCAGGCCGGCGAGGTAGAAGAGCAGCGGCATCGCCCACAGCACGCCCAGCACGCTGATGACCATCGTGAGGCCGGTGGTCTCGGCGTTCTTGACGTAGAAGTCGTCGCGGGCGTCGAACACCAGAGCCGAGTGGAAGAGCACCAGCCCGACCACCACCGCCACGCGCAGGAGGTCCATCCCCGCCCGCCGCCCGTCCCCCGCGAGGGCCGCGGGCCCGCTCGAGGGAAGGGTCATGACCGGCCCTCCGGCGGGAGGGAGCGGGTGCGGGCCACGTGGACCGCCGTGACCACGGCCAGCACGGCGGCGGGACCGAGCATGTCCTTGGGCCAGAACTCCAGCGGGCACGCCTCCACCACGCTGGCCACGCCCCAGGCCACGACGTTGAGCGCCAGGATCGCCCCCCAGACGACCCACAGGATCCTCAGCCACCGGGACACGTCCCGGCGGACCGGTGGCGGGCCCTGCCGTCGTTCGGCGGGCAGGTCGGCGAGCAGCACGGCCAGCTCGCCGCGGGTGGTGGCGGACAGGGCCCGGCCCACCCGGTCGTCGAACTCCGGCATGTCGAGACAGCCCTCCTCGACGGCCAGCCGCAGCCGCCGGGTGGCGGCCTCGCGGTCGTCGTCCGACGCCCGTACGTCGCCGTGCTCGGCCATCTCTACCTCCTGTGGGGGCTACAGGGATGTCTCTCCGGCCTCGCGGGCCAGGAAACGGTCGATCTCGGCCAGTTCCTCGGCCGGGAGGTCGCGTTCCGCGCGCCGGCGCTCCGCCGCCGCCCTCAGGTGGGGGCGGGCCGTCACCGGGTCGACGCCGTCGAGGAAGGCGCCGAGCAGGTCGGCCCGCTCGGCGGCCAGCGGCGGGTCCGCGATGGTGGCGGTGGCCAGGATGAGCCAGGTGCACGCGACGTCCACGGCGGGCGTGCCCCTGGCGGCGTTGGCCCAGTCGATGACGCGCGGGCCGTCGTCGGTGAGGAGCACGTTGCCCGGGTGCAGGTCCAGGTGGAGCAGCCGGTTCCCGGGGCGGCCGAAGGCGGCCTGCAGCCAGCCGGGCGACCGCACGGCGGACAGCGTCCGCAGCAGGCCGGCCAGGAGCGCGCCGTACTCGGCCGCCCGCCGGGGGGCGCGGACCGCCTCCTGGATGAGGCTCGGCCCGTCCACGTGCTCCATGAGGATGTCGGGCCCGTCGGCGTCGAAGATCTCCGGGGCGGGGAAGCCGTGCCGCCGGACGTGCCGCATCACCGCGGCCTCGCGTTCGAGGCTGCGGCCGTCACGCGAGCGGCGGACGACCCGGCCGGGTCCCGCCTCGAAGATCTCACAGTCGTAGCCGGAGACGATCAACGATCCAACCTGCATGCCAGTCAGGTTAGGCGGTAAAGCCGATCCGTCGATACGTCAATGCGGTGACCGTTTCCGGCGGTAACTACCTGCCAGCGGAAGAGGCGATATTTGTCGCTACCGTGAGTCGAACATGGATTCATTCCCCGCTCACCTGTTTATTCCATTAATTATGGGGAGGTGACACGTTGCTGGTAGCAACCGATCTCGTCAAGCGTTATGGCGACATCCAGGCCCTCGACGGATTCACTCTGAGCGTGGCGGCCGGAGAGATCGTCGGCCTCCTGGGGCACAACGGCGCGGGCAAGACGACCTTCGTCGAGATCGTGTCGAACCTGATCCGCCCGGACGGCGGCAGGGTGACCATCGACGGCAGGCCGCCCGCCGCCGTGCGCGGCCGGATCGGTGTGGCTCCCCAGCACATCGCCCTGTACCCGTCGGCGACCGTGCGCGAGCATCTGGAGCTGTACGGCAGGCTCTCGGGGCTCCGCGGGGCGGCGCTGCGCTCGGAGATCGAGGACCTGTCGGTCGTGCTGCGGCTCACCGAGCTCATGGAGAGGCGGGCCGGCAAGCTCTCGGGCGGCCAGCAGCGCCGCGCCCAGGCCGCGACCGCGCTCGTGCACCGGCCGGGCCTGCTGCTCCTCGACGAACCCACCGCGGGCGCGGACCTGGAGACCCGGCAGGCGATGCTCGACGTCGTCAAGCAGCGCGCCGGCGAGGGCGCCGCCGTCGTCTACACCACCCACTACCTGCCCGAGCTCACCGAGTTGCAGGCCACGATCGCGGTGGCGCGCGGCGGCCGGGTCATCGCCCGCGGCTCCTACGAGGAGCTGGCCAGGGACCTGCCGGGCGAGGTGCGGGTGACGCTGGAGGGCGAGGAGGAGATCAAGATCTCCACCCCGGACCCGGCGGCGACGCTCATCGACCTCCTGCACACCACCAAGCGCCCGATCAGCTCGGTGGACGTGCGCAACCCGTCCCTGGACGACCTCTACCGATCCCTGGCGGTCCACGATGCTCCTTGACGCCCCGCGGCCCGGTCTGGACCTGCTCGGCTCCGCGCACCGGATCGCCGCCCTGGCCCGGCACAACCTGATCCTCCGGCTGCGCGACCCCGGCCAGATGATCAGTTACGTGGCCATGCCGATGGTGCTCATGCTGGTGCTGCGGCCCCTGTACGTCAGGGCGCTGGACGCCGGCGCCACCCAGGTGGCCACCGGCCTGATGGTCATGTTCTCCGTCTTCGCGATCTCCCTGGCGGGCAACGCGATCCTGTCCGAGCGCACCTGGCGCACCTGGGACCGGCTGCGGGTGAGCCGCGCCCCCGCGGCCGAGCTGCTCGTCGGCAAGACCCTGCCGTTGTTCGGGGTGATGGTCACCCAGCAGTCGATCCTGCTCGTGTACGGCTGCCTGGCGATCGGGCTGCCCGTCCCGCCCAACCCCTTCCTCGTGTTCGCGTCGATCCTGATCTGGGCGTTCGCGCTGCTGGCGATCGGGGCGGCCCTGGCCACGCTCGTGCGCAGCCACGGCGAGCTCAGCGTCATCACCGACGTGGGCGCGCTCACGCTCAGCTCGCTGGGCGGGGCGCTGGTGCCGCTGAGCCTCATGCCCGCGTGGGCGCAGGCGGTCGCGCCCGCGTCGCCCGGTTACTGGGCCCTGAACCTGATGCAGTCGGCGGTCTCCGGGAACGTGGCGGGCACGCTGCGCCCGGCGGCCGTGCTGCTGGTGATCGGCCTCCTGGCGGGCACGTTCGCCGCCCGCAGGCTCGCGCGCGGCTGGGGCCGCGGCGGGCTGATGTGAGCCCCCGACGTGAGCCCCTGACGTGAGCACCGACGTGAACACCGACATGAGCACCGACGTGAACACCGGCGTGAGCCCCTGACGTGAGCACCGACGCTGACGTCCCGAGCGCCTCGTGCGCGCCGCGGTGAGCACCGCAAGCCAACTCCAGTGAATTGAGGCAGGTTGATGGATCACGGACATCCACCGGGCGACACCGACATCGCGATCATCGGGATGGCCGGTCGGTTCCCCGGCGCGACCGACATCGGGACGTTCTGGCGCAACATCAGCACCGGCGTCGAGTCGTTCACGCGCTTCTCCGACGACGAACTGATCGCCGCGGGCGTCGACCCGGCCACGTTCCAGCAGCCGAACTACGTCAGGTCGCGGCCGATCCTGGAGGACATCCGGGGGTTCGACGCCGGGTTCTTCGGCTACAACCCGCGCGAGGCCACGCTCGCCGACCCGCAGCAGCGCATCTTCCTGGAGTGCATGTGGGAGGCCCTGGAGATCGCCGGCTACGCGGCCCCCCAGGGCCGGGGCAGCGTGGGCGTGTTCGCCGGGATGAACATCAGCGGCTACCTGCTGACCCGGCTCATGGCGTTCCAGATGGGCGTCGACACCTCCGCCCTGATGATCGGCAACGACAAGGACTCGCTGGCCACGAACGTCTCCTTCCGCCTCGACCTGAACGGGCCCAGCCTGTCGGTGCAGACGTTCTGCTCCACGTCGCTGGTCGCGGTGCACCTGGCGAGCGAGAGCCTGCGCCGGGGCGAGTGCGACATGGCCCTGGCCGGCGGCGTGTCGGTGCGCATCCCGGACCGGATCGGCTACCTGTGGGAGGAGGGCGGCCAGGAGTCGCCCGACGGGCACGTGCGCACCTTCGACGCCGAGGGCCGTGGCAGCATGTTCGGCGACGGTGCCGCCGTGGTGACGCTCAAGCGCCTGCCGGACGCGGTCGCCGACCGCGACACCGTGTTCGCCGTGATCCGCGCCTCGGCGATCAACAACGACGGCGCGATGAAGTTCAGCTACCTGGCGCCCAGCATCGACGGCCAGCGCCGCTGCGTGTCGGCGGCCCTCGCCCGCGCGGGCGTCGACCCGGCCGACGTCTCCTACGTCGAGGCGCACGGCACCGCCACCGAGGTCGGCGACCCGATGGAGGTGGCCGCGCTGACCCGCGCCTTCGGCGCGACCGAGCGCAGGCAGTACTGCGTGCTCGGCTCGATCAAGCCGAACGTCGGCCACCTCGACAGGGCCTCCGGCGCGACCGGGCTGATCAAGGTGGTGCAGTCGCTGCGCCACGAGCTGATCCCGGGCACGCTGCACTACCGCTCCCCCAACCCGGAGATCGACTTCGAGGCCAGCCCGTTCCGTGTCACCGCCGAGCCGACACCGTGGCCGCGTACCGGCGACCGGCCCCGCATCGCGGGCATCAGCTCCCTGGGCATGGGCGGCACGAACGCGCACGCGATCGTCACCGAGGCGCCGCTGCCCGCCGAGCGCCCGGCCCGCTCGCGCCGCTGGCAGATCCTGCCCGTGTCGGCCCGCTCGGCGGCGGCCGCCGAGCGCTCCTGCGCGCGGCTCGCCGAGCACCTGGAGGGCACCGCCGACCCCACCGCCTCCCTCGGCGTCGCCGGCTCCGCCGCCGACCTCGGGGACGTCGCCTACACGCTGCAGGCCGGGCGCAAGGTGTTCAACCACCGCAAGGTCGTCGTCGCCGACTCGACCGGCAGGGCCGCGGCCCTGCTCGCCGACCCGGCGGGGCCGCTGGGCCGCAACGACGCCACCGTGGGACGCCAGGTCGGCTTCCTGCTCGCCGGGGTCGGCGAGCAGTACCCGGGCATGGTGGCCGCGCTCTACGCCGAGGACCCGGGCTTCCGGGCGGACGTCGACGAGTGCCTGACCGTTCTCGGGCTCACCGAACCCGGGCAGCTCTCCGACGTGTTCACGCCCGCCGGGCCGGCCGCCGACGCCTCGAACGGCTCGAACGCCTCGAACGGCGCCGGCGGCGCGGGCGACCTGGCCAGGCTGCTGGGCCGGGCCGGCGCCGGGCAGGCGCCGCTCTCGGCCACCGAGGCCCACCTGGTGCAGCCCGCGGTCTTCGTCGCCGAGTACGCGCTGGCGCGCAGCCTCATGCGGTGGGGCCTGCGCCCCGAGGTCATGATCGGTTACAGCCTGGGCGAGTACGTCGCGGCCTGCCTGGCGGGCGTGCTGTCGCTGCCCGACGCGCTGCGGCTGGTCGCCTACCGGGCCAAGCTCATCACCTCCCAGCCCGAGGGCGCGATGCTCGCCGTCTCGGCCAACGAGCGGCGCCTGACCGCGGTGCTCGGCGAGGAGGGCACCCGCGACCTGGACGTGGCGATCCGGGCGGGCGCCCAGGTGGTGCTCGCCGGGCCGGAGGCCGCGGTCGAGGTGGCGGCGGCCCGGCTGCTGGAGGCCAGGATCGGCCACCGGCGGCTGGAGACCACGCACGCCTTCCACTCGCGGATGCTCGCGCCGGTCGCCGGCGAGCTGACCGCGTGGATCACCGACAACATCACCCTGAACCCGCCGGTCCTGCCGTACCTGAGCAACGTGACCGGTGCGCCCGCCACCGCCGAGCTCGTCACCGACCCCGGGTACTGGGCGCGGCACATGTGCGAGACCGTCGAGTTCGGCGCCGGCCTCGACCACGTGCTGGGCATCCCCGAGCTGGCCCTCGCCGAGATCGGCCCCGGCCAGTCGCTGGGCGCCCTGACCCGCGGCCACCAGGCCTGCGAGCGCGGGCGCTGGCCGCTCATCGTGACGACGCTGCCCGCCGCCGGCGAACAGCAGGACGCGGGCGCCGCGCTGGCGACGGCCGTGGCCAAGCTCTGGCTGACCGGCGTGCCGGTGGACTGGGACGCACTGCACGACGACGGCGACGGCTGGAGGCCGGGCCGTGTCCCGCTGCCCTCCTACCCGTTCGAGCACCAGAAGTACTGGCTGGAGATCGACCCGTCCGCGCTGGGCGGCGCCGGCACGCCCGCGTTCGACGAGAGCGATCCCAAGAGCATCGCCAAGGCCTACCCCCGGCTGCCCGACACCGCCTGGATCCACGCGCCGACCTGGCGCGAGACCACCCCGCGGGCGCCGCTGCCGCAGGAGGCGGACCGCTGGCTGGTCTACACCGACACAGGGCTCGCCGACGAGCTGGCCGCGCCGCTGCTGGCGCACCTGGAGGCCACCGGCCGCCAGGCGGTGCTGGTACGGCCGGGCGAGGAGTTCTCCAGCGGCCCCGACGGCCTGCGGGTGCGGCCCGGCTCGCCCGAGGACGCCGGCGCGGCGCTGCGCGAGCTGACCGGCCGCGACTGGGTGCCCGAGCGGATCGTGCACCTGTGGAACGCCGCCGGCGACGAGCCCATGGACGAGTCCCTGCGGCGCGGCCTGCACACGCTGGTCGCGTTCGCCCGCGCCTGCGGCGACCTGGGGCTGCACGGCTGGACCCTCGACATCGTCACCGGCGGCGCCCACCGCGTGCACCCGGGCGACCGCGTGAACGCCGCCGCCGGCACCCTGCTCGGCCCCACCCGGCTCATCCCCGTCGAGTACCCCAGGACGCGTACCCGGCTGATCGACCTCGGCACCGGCATCGGCACCGGCATCGGGGCCGGGGCGCTGCTCGCCGAGCTGCGCGCCGAGCCCGCCGACCAGGTCGTGGCGCTGCGCGGCGGCCGCCGCTGGATCCCCGACTACGAGACGCTCGACGCGGGCGTCATCGAGCAGGCCCCGCCCGCGGCGCGGGTCCGCGAGGGCGGCGTCTACCTGGTGACCGGCGGGCTCGGCGGCATCGGGCTGGCCATGGCCGAGAGGCTGGCCGAGCGGTACCGGGCGCGGCTGGTCCTGCTGGGCCGCACGCCGGTCCCGCCCCGCGAGGAGTGGGCGTCGATCCTGGCCGGCGGGAACGCCGCCGGCGAGGTCCTGCGGCGGCTGGAGGGACTGCGCCGCCTGGAGGCGGCCGGCTCCGGCGTGGTCACCGTCGCCGGGGACGTCTCCCGCGTCGAGGACGTGCGGCGCGCCGTGGACGCCGCGATCGAGAACTTCGGCGAGCTGCACGGCGTGCTGCACTGCGCGGGCGTGCCCGCGGTGGGCCTGATGCAGTTCAAGACCGTCGCCGACATGGACCGCGTACTGGCGCCCAAGGTGGCCGGCACGCTGGCGCTGGCCGAGGTGCTGCGCGAGAGGCCGGTCGACTTCCTGGCGCTGTTCTCGTCCACGACGTCGGCGACGGGCGGCGGCGCGGGCCAGGTCGACTACTGCGCGGCCAACGCCTTCCTCGACTCGTTCGCGCTCAGCGACCCGCTGCCCGGCGTGACCGTCACCTCCATCGACTGGTGCGAGTGGACGTGGAACGGCTGGACCGACGGGCTCGACAACTACGACGAGGGCTCCCGGCAGTACTTCGAGTGGTACCGGGAGAACTTCGGCCTCACCTTCGACCAGGGCTGGCAGACGCTGCTGCGGGTGCTGGCCAGCGGCGAGCCGCACGTGGTGGCCTCCACCCAGGACTTCGCGCCGATGGTGGCGATGAGCCGCCGCTCGTCCATCGAGAGCCACCAGGCGGTGGTGAAGAAGATCCGCGACGCCTTCGGCCGCCACCCCAGGCCCGACCTGTCGACCGCCTACGTCGAGCCGCAGTCGCCCACCGAGGAGACCATCGCCGGGGTGTGGACCGAGGCGCTCGGCCTGGAACAGGTCGGCGTGCACGACAACTTCTTCGAACTCGGCGGCAACTCGCTGCTCGGCATGGAGATCATCGCCGAGGTCAGGAAGGCGCTGGAGTTGTCCTACCTGCCGCCGCACATCCTCTACCAGGCCCCGACGATCGCCTCGCTGGCCGAGGCGGCCACGGCCGACCAGGAGTCCGGCGGGCAGCCCGCCGAGGCCAGGGAGCAGCAGCGGTCCAGGATCGCGCAGCGGCGCAACATGCTCAGGAGCGGAAGGACGTCATGACCGGAACCGACTACGAGTCCGCGGTCGCGCTGATCGGCATGTCCGGGCGCTTCCCGGGCGCCGGCGGCGTCACCGAGCTGTGGGACAACCTGCTCGCGGGCGTCAAGGGCCTGCGCACGATGACCGAGGACGAGCTGCGCGAGGCCGGGGTGAACCCCGGCACGCTGGCCGACCCCCGCTACGTCCGCGTCAGCGGCCCGCTGGAGGACATCGACCGGTTCGACGCCGGCGTGTTCGGCATCAACCCGCGCGAGGCCGAGATGATGGACCCGCAGCACCGGCTGTTCCTGGAGTGCTCGTGGGAGGCGCTGGAGAGCGCCGGCTACTGCCCCACGGACGTGCCCGGCCAGGTCGCCGTGTTCGGCGGCTGCGGCTTCCCCGACTACATCGTGCAGAACATCCAGCACCTCACCTCCCAGCCGGGCGGCGCCATGCTGATGGCCATCGGCAACGAGCGCGACTCCCTGGCCTCGCTGGTCTCCTACAAGCTGGGGCTGCGCGGGCCGTCGGTGTCGGTGCAGACGTTCTGCTCGACCTCGCTGGTCTCGGTCCACCTGGCCTGCCAGAGCCTGCTCACCTACGAGTGCGACGTGGCCGTGGCCGGCGGCGCCTTCACCCCCCTCCCCCAGGGGTCGGGCTACCTGTACGAGCAGGGCGGCATCATGTCGCCCGACGGCCGGGTGCGCAGCTTCGACGCCGAGGCGGGCGGCACGGTGATGGGCAGCGGCGCCGGGGTGGTGGCGCTCAAGCGCATGTCCGACGCGATCGCCGACGGGGACGTCATCCACGCGGTCATCCTGGGGTCGGCGTCCAACAACGACGGCCGCCTGCGCGCCGGCTACACCGCGCCCGGCGTGGACGGCCAGGCCGAGGTGATCGAGTCGGCGCTGGGCGTGGCCGGGGTCAAGCCCGAGACCGTCGGCTACGTCGAGTGCCACGCGACCGGCACCATGCTGGGCGACTCGATCGAGCTGGCGGCCATGAGCCGGGTCTTCACCCAGGCCACGGAGACGCCGTGCGTGCTGGGGTCGGTCAAGCCGAGTCTCGGCCACCTCGACCGCGCCTCCGGCGTCACCGGGCTGATGCGTGCCGCGCTCGTCCTCAAGCACGAGCTGCTGCCGGGCACGCCCGGCTACGAGACGCCCAACCCGGCGCTGGCGACGGCGCGCGACCGGTTCACCGTGCTGACCGAGAACCGGCCGTGGAAGGCGGGCCCGCACCCCCGGCGGGCCGGGGTGAGCTCCTTCGGGCTCGGCGGCACCAACGCGCACGTGGTGATGGAGCAGGCGCCGGCCCGTCCGGCGCGGCCCGCCCGGCCCGGCCCGCACCTGCTGGTGTTCTCCGCCGGCGACGAGCAGGCCCTGACCGACCTGACCGGGCGGCTCCGCCGTCACCTGGGCGAGGAGCGCTCCGCCGACCTGGCGGACGTGGCGTTCACCCTGCAGATGTCGCGGGGCGCCTTCGCGCTGCGCCGGGCGGTCGTCTGCGCCGACCGCGACGACGCGGTGGCCGCGCTGGCCGACCCGTCACGCTGGATCGACGGCAAGACCCAGCGGCGCAACCCCCGCCTGCGGCTGGCCGTACCGGCGGACGTCATGCCCGCGGACGACGGCGGGACCGCCGCCGCGGGGGCCGGCGCGGTGCCGGACTCCTGGTGGGCGGAGCTGCACGCGGCCGTCCACGCGGTGCTGCGCCCCGGCGCGACGGTCTCCGGGACGGCGCCCGGGGCGGTGGGCCGGAGGGAGGCGCTGGCCGCGCTGGCCGACGGCCTGACCGGGATCGGCGTCCAGCTGGTGGGCGACGACGACACGCAGGCCGAGGAGGTGCCGGTCGCGCCCGAGGAGGGCGCCGACGCCGCCGCGTGGCTGCTGTCCACGCTGGCGCGGCTGTGGCTGGCGGGCAGCGTCCTGGACTGGGCGAAGCTGCACGGCGGCGCCGGGCACCGCGTCGAGCTGCCGACCTACCCGTTCCAGCGGCGCAGGTTCTGGGTCGATCCCCCCGCCGACACCGCGCGCCCGCAGGCCGTAGAGGGCAAGAACTTCGACCGGTCGCAGTGGACGCACCTGCCGTCCTGGAAGCAGCGCCCGCTGCCCGTCGCCGGGCTGGACGAACGGCTGCGCGAGGCCGGCCCCTGGCTGGTGTTCACCGCCGACGAGCGCGGCGAGGCGCTGGTCGCGCGGCTGGAGCGGGCCGGCGCCGAGGTGACCGCGGTACGCGACGGCGACCGGTTCGCCCAGCACGACGACGGCTCCTTCACGATCCGCTCCGGCAGGGCGGGCGACATGGCCGAGCTGATGTACTCGCTGGTGGTGGGCCCCCGCGCGATCGTGCACGGCTTCAGCCTCGCCTCCGCCGAGGCCGGGCCCGGCGGCGACCCGGCGGCGCACTTCGCCGCGGAGCAGGACCGCGGTCTCTACTCGGCGATGGAGCTGGCCCGCGAGCTGGTCGACAACACCGGCTCGGCGCCCCGGGCCGAGCTGGTCCTGCTCACCTCCCTGGCGGTGAACGTCGCCGGGGCCGAACTGCGCCACCCCGAGCACGCCACGCTGGCGGCGCTCGCGCCCAGCCTGCAGCAGGAGAACCCGCGCCTGCGCTGCCGCCACGTCGACCTCGACGCCCCCGCCGGCTCCGGTGCCGGAGCCGGCGGCACCGCGGACGCCGGTGGCGCTCCCGGCCTGGAGGCGCTGGCGGAGGCGGTGCTGGCGGCGTCGGTCTGCGCGCACGAGGGCCCGATGGCGGTCCGCGCGGGCGAGACGTGGCTGCGCCACTACGAGCCCTACCCGATCGCCGACCTCGGCCCGGGGGAGCGGCCGTTCCGCGACGGCGACACGGTCCTCATCACCGGCGGGCTCGGCGACGTCGGCCTGGTCCTGGCGCGCCACCTGGCCGACACCTACGGCTGCCGCCTGGTGCTGACCGGCCGCTCCCCCCTGCCGCCCCGGCAGGAGTGGGACGCCCACCTGGCGGACGTGCCGCCCGGCGGCGAGCGCACCGCCCGGCACATCCGCAACATCCGCGACCTGGAGGAACGCGGCGCCACCGTGCTCGCCCTGTCGGCCGACGTGGCCGACGAGGAGCGGATGGCCGCCGTCGTGGCGGAGGCGGTCGCCCGGTTCGGCGGCATCGACGTGGTGGTTCACGGCGCGGGCGTGCAGGACGGCGCCTACTTCAACTTCGCCCACCTGATGGACCGGCCGCAGTGCGACGCCCACCTGGCCGCCAAGGTCGGCGGCTTCCACGTCCTGCAGAAGGTCCTCGGCGACCACTGCCCGGATCGGCGCGTCACTCTGTCGTCCATCGCCGCCGTGCTCGGCGGCATGACGCTGGGCCCGTACGCGGCCGCCAACGCCGCCCTGGACGCCTACGTCCGTGTCGCCCGCACCCGGGGCGCCGGGCGGTGGGTCACGGTGGACTGGGACACCTGGAACATCGACCCCGACCGGGTGGCGGGCCACAGCGGCGCCGTCGTCGACTTCGCGATGACCCCGGCCGAGGGCGTGGACGTGCTGGAGCGGGCGCTGTCGGCCGCCGACCGCGCCGGTCACCTCGTCATCTCGACGGGCTCGCTGGACGCCCGGATCGCGCAGTGGGTCACCGGCGACATCCACGAGACCGGCGACGACGATGACGACGACCGGGAGCGGCACCCCCGTCCCGAGCTGAACAACGCCTACGTGGAGCCGCGCGAGGGCACCGAGGCCACCCTGGCCTCGATCTGGTCGCGGGTGCTGGGCATCGAGCCGATCGGCGCCCTGGACAACTTCTTCGAGCTGGGCGGCCACTCGCTGCTCGCCATCGAGCTCACCACCCGGATCCGCAGGTCGCTGAACGCGTCGGTGCCGGTGACCGGCCTGCTGGAGTGCCCGACGGTGCGCCAGCTCGCCGAGCTGCTCGACGCGCGCGACGACGAGGAGGGGTGAGGCGGCGATGAAGCAGCCCGCGTACCTGCGGTCCGTGCAGGGGTTCGCCCGTCGCGAGCTGGCGGGCAAGGACGCCTACCTGGACTCGCTCGCCGACGCGCCGCTCCCCCTCTACGAGCGGTTCGCCGGCACGGGCCTGGCCAACTGGTGGCTGCCCAAGGAGATCGGCGGTCCGGGTCTCGGCCTGGAGGAGAGCGTGCGCATCGCCGCCGAGCTGGCCTACGCCGACGCCGGGGTGGCGTTCACCCTGTTCATCCCGGTGCTGACCACGAGCATGGTGACGTGGTACGGCAGCGAGGAGCTCAAGGAGCGCCACCTGGGCGACCTCGTGGCCGGCAACGGCTTCTGCGCCACGCTGGGCAGCGAGCACGAGGCCGGCAGCGAGCTGGCCAGGATCACGACGACCGCGCGCGCCGAGGGCGACACGATCGTCCTCGACGGGCGCAAGGCGTTCTCCACCAACACCGAATTCGCCCGGTTCCTCGTGGTGGTGGCGCGCGCCCAGGACGACCCTTCCGGGTACCTGGCCGTGCTGGTGCCGCGCGACACGCCGGGCGTCACCGTGGACAAGCGGTGGGACGTGATCGGGCTGCGCTCGTCGGCGACCTACCAGGTGTCGCTGTCGGGCGTGCGCGTCCCCGCGGGGAACGTGCTGCGCGGCAACGGGCTGCGCCTGCTGGAGGTGGGACTGAACGCCAGCCGCATCCTGATCGCCGCGACCGCGCTCGGCATCGCCCGCCGCGTGCGCGACGTGTGCATGGAGTACGGGGCGTCCAAGACGGTGAAGGGCGCCCCGCTGACCGGCAACGCGGTGTTCGCCGGCAGGCTGGGCCAGTTCGAGATGGAGATCGACGTCATGGCCGGCCAGTGCCTGGCCGCGGCGCGCGCCTACGACGCGATCGCGGCCCGGCCGGACGCGGGCGAGGAGTTCCTGCGCGTCGGCACGCTCAAGCAGGCGCTGACGGCCAAGATGTTCTGCGGCCAGACGGGGTGGCGGATCGCCTCGGCGGCCTCGGAGATGTTCGGCGGGCTCGGCTACACGCACGAGTCCGTGATCGGCAAGCTGCTGCGCGACATGCGCTACGTCTCGATCGTGGAGGGCGGTGACGACGTGCTGCGCGAGCTGGTGTTCAGCCGGTACGTGGTGCCGACCTCGAAGCGGTCGTGACGGGGTCCCCGTGACAGGAACGGCCGCCCCGGTGATCGTGACCGGGGCGGCCGTTCTTCCATGAGGGGTGTGGCCCGAGGATCGGTGACCGGGGCGCGTGAGAGGTGACCGGGGCGGTCGTCACCCCGGTGGCGTGACCAGGGCGGCGGTGTAGCCGGGGGCGACGTCCAGCCAGCGGACCCGGCACTCGGGGAAACGCGCGGAGCGCGACAGCACGGTGGCGTGCGTCGCGCTCCCTTCGCGTACCAGGACGTCGCCCATGCCGGCCAGGCCGGCGCCGGAGGCCTTGATGTAGGCCTCCTTGGCGGTCCACAGCCGGAAGAAGCCCTCGGGCCCGGCGGACGGCAGCCGGGCGACCTCCTCGGGCTGGTAGAAGCGCCGGGCCATCTCCAGGTGGTCGAAGCCGTCGCGGACCCGCTCGACGTCCACGCCCACGCGGGCGCCCGGCGGCGCGACCGCCACCAGGGCCCAGGCGTCGGAGTGCGAGAGGTTGAAGTCGGGCACCGGCCGCCCGTCCGGGGACAGCAGGCACGGGCGGCCCGAGTCGTCGCGGCCGAAGCCGAGCCGTCCGGGGGGCACGCCGCACGGCCCGGCCAGCACGGTGCGCAGGGCGGCGTGCGCCACCACGTACCGGCGCCGTTCGGCCGGGTCGGCGAGGGCCAGCGCCCGCTCGCGCTCGGCGCCGGACAGCAGGCGCCACCCGCGGGGGGCACCGGCCCCGTCCAGCCGCACCCGCCACACCCGCACGCCCCCGGGGCCCCTGGACGACCCGAGCCCTCCGGTGCCGGCGCCGCCCGCCGGGTACGGCGGGACGGGCGTCACCCGTCCCCCGTACAGCCTCCGGCGGCTCCTCACACCCACGGCGCGAGCGCCTGGGCGACCAGCCGGTGGGTCCGCTCGGCCTGCTCGAACACGGCGAAGTGGCCGCCGTCGAACGGGTGCAGCGCGAACACGGTCGCGGTCTGGTCGCGCCAGCGCGCCACCTTCGCAGGCGCGACGCGCGGGTCCGAGGCGCTCGGGAGCGCGGAGATCGGCACGTCCAGGGGCGCCTCCTGCCGGTAGCGGTAGGTCTCCTTGACGGTGAAGTCGGCCTGCACGGCGGGCAGGATCATCTGCAGCGCCTCCGGGTCGGCCAGCAGCCACTCGGGGGTGCCGCCGAGCCGCCGCAGCAGCGCGGCCACCTCCGCCCGCGTCATCCCCGACACCGGCGGTCCCGGCTCGTCGGTGACGTGCGGGGCGTCGGCGCCGGAGACGAACAGGTGCACCGGCTCCGGCCCGCCGCGCCTCCGGATCTCCCGGATCAGCTCGAACGCCACCAGGGCGCCCAGGCTGTGCCCGTACAGGGCGTAGCGGCGGCCGGCCGCGGACACCTCCACGTCGACGAGCACCACGTCGGCCAGGTCCGAGACCAGCTCGGACATGTGCAGGTAGGGCGGTTCCCTGTGCCGGCCCTCCCTGCCCGGCGGCTGCACCGGCTGGACGGCGACGCCCGGCAGCTTGCGCTGCCACATGCGGAACGCCGACGCGGCGCCACCGGCGTGCGGCAGGCAGTACAGCGGCAGCGCCCCCGGCTCGGCGCCGGTCAGCGTCCGGAACGGCAGCCAGCGGACGAGGACGTCGTCGTCGGTCAGGTCATGGACGGTCATGGTCGGTCCCTCATTCGGTGATCTCGAGCTTCACGTACGCCGGCGGCGGCTGCACGGCGCCCAGGTCGGCCTCCAGCACCACGTGGGCGCCGTCCCTGCTCACCTCCCTGAACCCGGCGAACGCGTAGGTGATCTGCATCATGCGGTTGCGGCCCGTCTCCACGAAGTCGGCCCGCACGACGGCGCCCGCCTCGCCGGCCAGCCGCATGATGTGGTTGAGCAGCACCATCCCCACGCCGCGCGACATGACCCGGCACGACATCAGCATCATGCGCAGCCGCCAGGCGTCCTCGCCCTTCTCCACCAGCGCCAGCCCGATCTTGCCGTAGCTGCCGAACACGTCGGTGAGGGAGGCGACGAGGAGAAGGTGGTCGGGCGACTCGCGCAGCGCGTCGAGCTCGTCGTAGGAGTACGTGCGGCCGGTGGAGTTGAGCTGGTTGGTGCGGACGGTGAGCTCCTCGGCCCGCTGCAGGTCCTCCCTGCGGGCGGGCGCGATGGTGAACGTCATGTCGAGGCCGGCCAGGAACTCCTCGTTGGTGCCGACGAACTCCTGCTCCAGCTCCTCCCTGGCGAGCTGCCCGCGGTACATGGCGCGCCGCTGCGCCGACTCGTCGGTGACGAACCGGGGGTGGAAGTCGGGCCGGGCGAGGGTCTCCTCCAGCTCCAGGACGTCGACGCAGGTCACCTCGGGGACCTGGTGGGCCACCTCGGCCCGCTCGAACTCCTGGTCGTCGACGAAGGCGAAGGCGTCCAGGCCGAGGTTGAGCGCCTTGGCGAGGTTCCTGATCGAGTCGGACTTGGCGTTCCAGCTGATCTGCGGGTGCAGGAACATCTCCTCCAGCCCGAACTCGCGCAGCTTCTCCATGGCCGCGTCGCGGTCGTTCTTGCTGGCGACGGAGTGCAGCACGCCCTTGCGGTCGAGCTCGTGGATCAGCTTGACGACGACGGGCCGCACGGTGACCTCGCCGTCCTCCAGCAGCGTCCCGTCCCACACGGTGTTGTCCAGGTCCCACACGATGCACTTGATGCGGCCCTGGACGGGCTTGGCCGGGAGGGCGCCGGCCCGCTCGGTGGTCACGGTCATCTGGTCGTCTCCCGTTCTGCCTGGCCCGCGATGGTGATCCGCTGGACCTCGTTGCTGCCTTCGATGATCTCCATGACCTTGGCGTCGCGGTAGAAGCGCGCCACCGGGGAGCCGGGGGCGCAGCCGTTCGCGCCGTGGATCTGGACGGCCTCGGAGGCGTGCCGGGCCGCCGCGGTGGAGGCGAAGTACTTGGCCACCCAGGTGGCCATGAGCGTGGCGGACTCGCCGGCGTCCTTGAGCCGCCCGGCCTGCTCGATCAGCAGCCGGGCCGCCCGCGCGTCGGTCACCATGTCGGAGAGCTTGGCCTGGATCAGCGGCAGCTCCGCCAGCGGCCTGCCGCCCACCTCCCGCTTGGCGGCGTAGGCGGAGGAGGCCTCCAGGCACGCCTGGACGATGCCCAGCGACCCGGCCGCCACGCTGTAGCGGCCGAGGTCGAGGGTGCCGGTCAGGACCATGCCGGCGGTGAAGCCGCTCGGCCCGAGCAGCGCGTCGGGACCGAGGACCACGTCGGTGAAGGAGATCTCCGCCAGCATGGAGGCGCGGGTGCCGAGCATGTCGTCGATCGGCCGTACCTCCACCCCGGGGGTGTCCCTGGGCACGAGGAACGCTCCGATGCTGGCGGCGGTGCGGGCGAAGACGAGGAACACGTCGGCCCGCTGGCCGCCGGTCGTCCACTTCTTCACCCCGTTGATCACCCAGCCGCCGCCCGCCTGGACGGCGGTGGTGGCGATGCCGGCGGCGTCGCTGCCGGCGCCGGGCTCCGACAGGCAGAACGCGCCGAGCGCGTCCCCCCGGCCGAGCGCCGGCGTCCACCGCTCGCGCTGCTCGGCGGTGCCCCAGCGCTGCACGGTCCACGACAGCATGGTGTGCACGGTGAGCAGGCTGCGCAGCGACGAGCAGCCCCGGCCCACCTCCTCGTGGACCTCGCCGAGGGTGACCATGTCCATGCCGGCGCCGCCGGACTCCGGCGGCAGGAACGGGGCCCACAGGCCGGCCTCGGCGACCCGGCGCAGCAGCTCCTCGGGGACGCGGCCGCTCCTGTCGTAGTCGTCCGCGTGCGGCACGACGTGGGTGTCGACGAACGCGCGGGCCGAGCTCCGGTCGACGACGGGGGCGACGGGCGCCGCGTCCAGGAGGGCCACGGGCGCGGTGCCCGCCACGGCGCCCGCCGCCGTGGCGGGCGCCGTGCTGGTGAGCGTCACGCGACGACCAGGTCGGGCGAGAGGCGCGCCACCAGCTTCGACATGGAGTCGGCGGTGCGGAAGTTGTCGATGCGCAGCTCCTCGTTGGGGATGGTGACCTCGAACGTCTTCTCGACGAACATCACCAGCTCCATGGCGAACAGCGAGTTGACGAAGCCGAGCGCGAAGATGTCCTGCGACTCGTCGATCTCCGCCTGCGGGTACCTGCCGCGGATGAACTCGAGGATCTGGCCCTTGACGGTGGTGGACATGCGGTGACTCCTTCGGTTCTGCGTTACGTGGGTTCCGGGGTGCCCGGGGTGCCCGGGGTGCTGAGGGATCCGGGGGTTCAGTTCTGCGCCTCGTAGGTGTAGAAGCCGCGGCCGGACTTGCGTCCGTGCAGCCCGGCGTCGGTCATCTGCTTCAGCAGCGGGCAGGGGCGGTACTTGCTGTCGGCGTAGTGCTCGTAGAGCACCTCGACGCTGTAGAGGATGGTGTCGACGCCGATGAGGTCGGCGGTCTCCAGCGGGCCCATCGGGTGGCCGAAGCAGCTTCGGAAGACCTCGTCCACCGACTCGGCGGTGGCCACGCCCTCGTGCACCAGGTAGGCGGCCTCGTTGACGGTGAGCATCAGCACCCGGTTGGAGACGAACCCGCACGCGTCCTTGACGTCGATGGCCTTCTTGCCCATGGCGGACAGCAGGTCGCGGGTGCGCTGGACGGTGTCGGGCGAGGTGTGGAAGCCGGGGATCAGCTCCACGGCGGGCTTGGCGGGCACCGGGTTCATGAAGTGGACGCCGATCACCTTGTCGGGCCGCCCGGTGACGGCCGCGACCTTGGTGATGGGGATGGCGGAGGTGTTGACGACGAAGACGGTGTCGGGACCGCACTCGGCGTCGAGCGTCTCGTACACCTCCCGCTTGACGTCCCAGTTCTCCGTCACGTTCTCGATGACGAGGTCGGCCTTGGCGGCGTTGGCGACGCCGACCGCGGTGGTGATCCTGGACAGCACCTCCCCGGGGTCCAGGGCGGGGCCGCCCATGAGGCGGCTCAGCCGGGTGTTGCGGCCGATCGTGTTCAGGGCCTCCTGCAGGACGCGCTCGTCCTTGTCGACCAGGACCACGTCGTGGCCCGTCTGGGCGAGGTTCTGCGCCACGCCGACGCCCATCACACCGGCGCCGATCACACCGATCACGCTCATGTGCGCTCCGTTCCGATCATCGTGGATTCCTTGAGGGGTGGTTGTGGTCGTCATCGGCCGCGCCTGCGGGCGGCCGAGGCTTCGAGGCCGGATCTGCGCAGTTGGGCGCGGACCTGGCTGCCCCCGGTGTCGGCGGCCTCGGGAGCCGTACCGGAGGCGAGGGCCTCGGCGGTACGGGCGAGCGCGGCCACGGTCGGGGACTCGTAGAGGATGTGCGGCGGCAGCTCGTCCAGCGTGAACGCGCGGCGCACCGCGGCGACGATGGAGACGCCGAGCAGGGAGTTGCCGCCCAGCTCGAAGAAGTTGTCGGACGCGCCGACGCGCTCCAGGCGCAGCGACTCCTGCCAGATCGCGGCGATGGCCTCCTCGGCGGGACCGGCCGGTTCCTGGTAGGGGGTGAGCAGTTCGGGGCGGGGGTGCCGCTCGCCGCCGCTCCCGCCCAACGCCGGCGAGGTGACCGCCTCCAGCGTGAACCGGGCGCTGCCGGCCACCAGCGTGGGGAAGTCCTGGGTGGAGACGACGACGCGCGGCTCCCCGGTGGCCAGGGCGCGCAGCAGGGCGCGCCAGCCGTCGGCGAAGTCGATGCCGATGCGGGCCCGGTTCTCGCGGAAGAAGTCGCGCAGCGCCTCCTCGTACCCTTCGAGGCCGGCCTCCCAGGCGTTCCACGTCCACTCGCCCCAGCCGACGGCGACCACCCGGCGGCCGGTGGCCGCGAGCTTGCAGGCGTAGGCGTCCAGGTAGGCGTTGGCGGCGCAGTAGTCGACCTGGCCGGGCCCGCCGCCGGTGGCGGAGGTGATGGAGGAGAACAGGACGAGGAAGTCCAGCTCGATCTCGTCGGGACGGCCGATGCGCAGCGCCTCGGCGACGGCGAGCGTGCCCTCGACCTTGGGGGCGAGCACCGCGTCGAGCTCCTCGGGGCGCTTGAACTGCATGAGCCCCATGGCGGGCACGCCGGCGGCGTGCAGGACGCCGTGCAGGGCGCCGAAGCGGTCCAGGGCCGTCTCCACGGCGCGGCGCACGTCCTCGGCCCGCGCCGCGTCGCCGGTGACGACCTCGACCTCGGCGCCGAGCTCGACCAGCGCGGCGACCTGGGCCACGCGCCGCCGGGTGTTCTCGGTGACCGCCTGCCGGCCGTCCAGGACGGCGGGCCATTCGGCGCGGGGCGGCAGGCCGTTCCTGGCGAGCAGCACGAGCCGGGCGCGCCGCTCGCGCGCCAGCTGCCCGGCCAGGCCGAGGGCGATGCCGCCGAGCCCGCCGGTGATCAGGTAGACGCCGCCGTCGCGCAGCGTCTCCGGGACGGCCGGTACGGGCATCCGGTCGTGGCCGGGCAGCCAGCGTCGGCCCCGGCGCAGCGCCACGGTGCGGTCGCCGTGCGGGCGGGCCAGCTCGGCGGCCAGCGCGTCCAGGTCGGCGGCGGCCGGACCGGCGGGCAGGTCGACCAGGCGGGTGGTCACGCCCGGGTACTCCAGCGGGATCACCAGGCAGGGGCCGGTCAGGGTGGCGCCCGAGGGGTCGGTCACCTCCTCGCCCAGCACCTGCTGGGTGCCGGAGACGGCCACGTCGAGGGACCATTCGCCGATGCCCGCCTCGCCGGCGGCGCGGGCGAGCGCGACGAGCGTGTGCAGGCCGCGGGCGACGGTGAGGTCGTGCGGCCCCGGCTCCAGCGTCCACAGGTGGACGACCCGCTCCAGGGGGCGCCCGGCGGCGCGCAGGTCGCGCAGCAGGGCGGAGGCGTCGGCGACGCTGCCGGGCCGGATCGTGTACCCGTCGGCGGTGGCGGCGTAGGCCTCGCCCGGCCGCACCAGGGTCACGGTCGCATCGGCGGCACCGGCGGCGGCGGTGACGGTCAGGCGCCGCGCGGCCTCGTCGGCGAGGCCGTCGCGGGTGAGGACCAGCCAGGAGCCGGGGCCGTGGAGGGCGGGCGCGGGGGCCGCGGTCTGCCGCCACACGGGCAGGTAGAGCCACTCGTCCTCGGGCAGCCTGGCCAGGCTCGCGACGGCCTCGAACAGGTCCTCGGGCTCGGCGGCGACCGTGGCGCGGCGGGCGGGCGGGTCGATCCAGTGGCGCTGCCGCTGGAAGGGGTAGGTGGGCAGCGGGACGCGTCCGGGCCGCCCGGCGACGGGACCTCCGGCGGGACCTTCGGCGGAATCGCCGGCGGCGTCTTCGGCGGCGTCTTCGGCGGGGTCTTCGGCGAGGGCCTCGGTGCGGCCGTGGTAGGCGTCCCAGTCGAGGGTGACGCCGGCCAGCCACAGCCGTGCCAGGCAGCCGGCCAGCGTCTCGTCGCCGGGCGTGGCGTCACCCGCGGCGGGCATGGTGTGCGTGATCAGCGGCCACCGCTCCGGCGGGCAGCCGCCGCCGCGCACCAGCGCGCCGAGCGACTGGCCGGGCCCGATCTCCACGACGGCCGACCCGGGGTCGGCCAGCAGCCGGTCGGCGCCGTCGGCGAACCGCACGGTCGCGCACATGTGCCGGGCCCAGTAGCCGGGGTCGCACACCAGCTCGGCGTCGGCGACGTCGCCGGTCACGTTCGAGACGTACGGGACGGCGGGCGGGTTGAGCGTGACGTTGGCCTTGATCCACTGGGTGAGGTCGTGGGCGGCGGGCTCCAGCATGCGGGAGTGGAAGGCGTGGCTGGTCTCCAGGGGGCGGCAGGGGATCCCGTCCTCGCGCAGCTCGGCCGCCAGGGCGGCGACGGGCCCGGCGGGGCCGGCGACGACGGTGACCTGGGGGCCGTTGACCGCGGCGACGTCGAGCCCGCGCTCCTCCAGCCGGAACCGGCGGCCCAGCGTGGCGGCCGGCATCGAGACGGCGAGCATGGACCCGGCGGGCAGGGCGGCGATGAGCCGCGCCCGGTACGCGACCAGGGCGACGGCGTCCCCGAGGGAGAGCACGCCCGCCAGGCAGGCCGCGACGTACTCGCCGAGGCTGTAGCCGAGCATGATCTCCGGCTGCAGGCCCCACGCCATGAGGGTGCGCGCCAGCGCGTACTCCACGGCGAACAGCGCGGGCTGCGCGATCTCGGTCCGCGCCAGCGCCGCGGCCCGCTCGTCGCGGGTACCGTTCGCTGAAGCGTTCGAGCCGTTCGCGGAACCGTTGCGGGAGCCGTTCACGGAACCGTTCGAGCCGTTCGCGGAGCCGTCGCGTCCCAGCAGGGCCGCCAGGCCGGGGCCCGCGGCGCGGGCGCCGGTCAGCAGGTCGGCGACGTCCACCCGGGCACCGGCGGCACCGGCGGCACCGGCGCCCGCGCCGGTCCCGTCACCGTCGAGACCGTCCAGGGTCTCGTTCAGCAGGCGCAGGCACTCGTCGAGGGCCTGGCGGAAGGCGGGCTCGTGCCGGTGCAGGTCACCGGCGAGCCCGGGGTACTGCTCGCCGACCCCGGCGAGCAGGAAGGCGACCTTGCGGTCCTGGGCGGTCTCCACCCGGCCGAGCAGGCCCGTGCCGCCCTCCAGCGCGGCGGCGGCGGTGCCGGTGTCGGCGGCGACCAGCGCGCGCCGGTGCTCGAACGTCTTCCGCCCGGCCTGCAGGGTGTAGGCCACGTCCGCGAGCCGCGTGCCCGGTTCGGCGGCCAGGTGGCGGCCGAGGCGGCGGCAGGACTCGTCCGCGGCGGCGGCGGCGCGGGCCGAGACCGGCAGCACCTGGTAGCGGCGGGCGGACGGCGGCGCGTCGGGGCGGGAGGGCGGCTCCTCGATCACCATGTGCACGTTGGTGCCCCCCATGCCGAGCGAGTTGAGTCCGGCGATGCGCGGCCGGCCGTCGCGGGTCCGCCACGGCGACAGCTCGGTGTTGACGTAGAAGGGCCCGGTCTCGAAGTCGATCTCCGGGTTGGGGCTGGTGTAGTGCAGGCTGGCCGGGATCACACCGTCGCGCAGCGAGAAGGCGGTCTTGATCAGGCCGCTCGCCCCGGCCGCGCGGTCGAGGTGGCCGACGTTGGTCTTGACCGAGCCGATCGCGCAGTACCGGTTGTCGCGGGTGGGCCCGAAGGCGCGGGCGAGCGCCGCCACCTCGATCGGGTCGCCCAGCTCGGTGGCGGTGCCGTGCGCCTCGACGTAGCTGATGTCCTCGCCGGTGACGCCGGCGTCGGCCATCGCGTCGGAGATCACGCGGGACTGGCCCACGACGCTCGGCGCGGTGTAGCCGACCTTGAGAGCACCGTCGTTGTTCATGGCCGAACCGCGGATCACCGCCCAGATGTGGTCGCCGTCGCGTACCGCGTCGGGCAGCCGCTTGAGCAGGACGGCGGCGGCGCCGTCGCCGAACATGCTGCCCTTGGCCAGGGCGTCGAAGGTGCGCACGTGCCCGTCGGGCGACTCCTGCCCGCCCGGCCCGTACAGGTGTCCCACCCGGTCGGGCACGCGGATGGAGACGCCGCCGGCCAGGGCGAGCTCGCACTCGCCGTTGCGCAGGCTCTGCACCGCCAGGTGGGCGGCGACCAGCGAGGTGGAGCAGAACGTCTGCACCGCGACGCTGGGCCCGTGCAGGTCGAGCAGGTAGGAGACGGTGGTGGGCAGGGCGTCCTTGTCGTTGCCCATGATCACTTCGAAGTCGCTGAAGTCCTTCTGTCCGCCGCCGAGCAGGTGGTCGGTCATCCTGAGCAGGTAGGTGCTGATGTTGGCGCCGCCGAACACGCCGACCCGGCCCCGGTTCCCGGGCGCGGCGTAACCGGCCTGCTCCAGGGCCTCCCAGCAGACCTCCAGGAAGGCCCGCTGCTGCGGGTCGGTGATCGCGGCCATGCGCGGGCTCATGCCGAAGAACGACGCGTCGAAGCCGCCGACGTCGTCGAGCACCGGCCTGGCGGGCACGTAGGCGGGGTCGCGTACCTGCTCGGGGTCGGCCCCGGCGGCGATCAGCTCCTCCTCGGAGAAGAAGGTGATCGACTCGACGCCGTCGCGGAGGTTGCGCCAGAACGCGGACACGTCGGGCGCGCCGGGGAAACGGCCGGCCATGCCGACGATCGCGATCCGCCGGTCGTCGTCCGCCCGCTCGGTGACGCGTACGGGCGCCCGGTGGACGGGACGCGGGGCGGGGGCGTGCCGCGGAAGGGCGTCCGGGGCGGTGGCGGCGCGCCGCTCGTCGAGGACGGCCGCCAGCGTCTGCACGGTCGGCGCCTCGAACAGGGTCACGGTCGGCACCGCGACGCCGTGCCGCTTCCTCACCAGCGCCAGCATCTGCAGCGCCACCAGGGAGTTGCCGCCCAGGTCGAAGAAGTTGTCGCGGGTGCCGACGGGCTCGACGCCGAGCACCTCCGACCAGAGCTCGGCGAGGTCGCGCTCGGACCGCGAGAGCGGCGCCGCGTAGGGCTGCGGCAGCTCGGGCCGGGGGAACCGGTCGGCGCCGCCTGCGGCCCCGGCGCCGGGGCCGGATCCCGTGCCCGGCGACGCGGGCACCGCCGTGGGGAGCCGGTCGTCCAGGCCGCCCGCGGCCACGACGACGTGCGGGTCGCCTCCGGTCCGCAGCCGGTCGAAGGCGGCCAGGGCCTCGCCGGCGGACATGGAGTGGGCGGCCATGGCCGCGCCCAGCCCGCCCTCGATGCGCTCCAGCGTCACCGACCAGGTGTCCCAGCTCGCGGCCGTCCACCGGACGGGCCCGCCGTGGTGGCGGTGGGCGACGGCGGTCAGCGCGGCGTTGGCGGCGGCGTAGCTGCCGAACGTGATGCCGCCGAGCAGCGCGGAGGTGGAGGAGAACAGCACGCAGAAGTCCGGCGCGAGGCCCGTCCCGGCCAGGGCCCGCTCCAGCGCCAGGGCGCCGGTGACCTTGGCGTCGAAGTGCCGGGCGACGCTGTCGTCGTCGAGGTCGCGCAGCGGGCCGAAGGTGTCGGGGGTGGTCACGGCGGCGGCGTGCACGACGCCGTCCAGGCGGCTCTCCCCGGCGAGCAGCGCGCGCAGGGCGGCCACGTCGGTGACGTCCACCCGGGGGGTGCTCACCTCGACGCCCCGCTCGCGCAGCGCGTCCACGGCCGCGCGGCGCGGGTGCGCCTCGCCGTCGGCGGAGTCGGGCACGCCGCCCCGGCTCAGCAGGATCAGTCTTCCGGCGCCGCCGTCGGCCAGGTGCGCGGCCAGCAGCAGGCCGACGTCCCCGAGTCCGCCGGTGACGAGGTAGGTCCCGCCCTGCCGGATCGGCGCCCCGTCCCCGGTCCCCCCGCCGGGCTCGGCCCCGGACGCGGTCCCCGGCTCGGGCGTGGCTCCGGTCCCGGTCCCGGTGTCGGTCCCGGTGTCGGTCCCGGTGTCGGCGGGGGTGTAGGTGCGGGTCAGGCGGGCGCCGTTCCGGTAGGCGACGAAGACGTCACCGGACGGGTGGCGTACCTCCGTGGCGAGCGCGCGGGCCACGTCGGCGGCGTCGGCGGCGTCGGCGGCGTCGGTGCCGGCCGCCACGTCGACGGTGGCGCAGTCGAGGTTCAGGTACTCCTGGTTGGCGACCATGGGGAGCGTCGCGGCGGCGGCCTGGCCGGGGTCGGGGCGCTCGTCGCCGGTCACGGCCTGGCCTCCCCGGGTGACGAGGATGACGCGGACGGAGTCGGCGGCCTCCTCGCCCCAGGCGGCGAGCAGCCGCGCCACGGCGGGCAGCGTGTCCCTGCCGTCGCCGTCGCCGCCGTCGCCGGGACGGTCGAGGAGGCGCAGGTCGACCACGGTGACGCCGTCGGGGGTGCTGAGCCGGCCCGCCAGGGCGGCGTGGTCGGCGGGCGAGGCGGGGTCGACGGTGAAGCCGTCCGGCGTCTCGGCGAAGGCGTCCCCGGCGGTGACGACGACCACCTCGGTGCCCTCGGCGCGCAGCGTGCGGGCCAGCGCCTCGCCGGCTCCGGCGGCGTCGGGCAGGATGACGCAGCGCGCGGCCCGCTCCCCCGCCGCGCCGGTCCCGCCGAGCGTGCCGGGGATCCAGCGGGGGGTCATCAGCGTCACGTGCGCCGCCCGTGAGGCGTCGCCGGCCGCCCCGCCGGCGGAGGGCGTGCCGTCGAGGGACACGCCGTCCGGGAGCGTCCCGCCGGGGGACGTGCCGTTCCCCCGCCCGTTCGGGGAGGAGGCGGGCCCACCGGGAAGGGAGGTCGTGCCGGGCGCGGGAGGGTTCACCCAGAAGCGCTCGCGCTGGAAGGGGTACGTCGGGAGGCCGACCTTGGCGACGGGACGGTCCTGACGGTAGCCGGCCCAGTCGACCGGGACGCCCGCCAGCCAGAGCCGTCCGGCCGCCTCGGCGAGCACGGCCTGCGCCGGGACGGGGTCGCTCGCGCCGGGCAGGAGCGGAACGATGAGCGGCCAGCGCTCCGGCGGGCAGTCGGCGTGGCCGCGCGCCATCGCGCCCAGCGACCGGCCGGGGCCGATCTCCAGGAGCGCGGGCTCGCCCTCCTGCCGCAGGAGGGTACCCAGCACGTCGTGGAAGCGGACGGGCGCGCACATGTGCTCGGCCCAGTAGGCGGGGTCGGTGACCTGCGCGGCGGTGGCCTGCTCGCCCGTGACGTTGGACACGTACGGGACGCCCGGCGCGTGCAGTTCCACGTTGGCGGCGATCCAGGAGGTGAGCCGCTCGCGGATCGGCTCCATCATGGCGGAGTGGAAGGCGTGGGTGGTGGCCAGCGGCCGGCACGGCACCGCGTCGGCCCCCAGGAGCGTCCTGACGGCGGCGATGCCCTCCGGCTCGCCGGACAGCACGGTGAGCTCGGGGCCGCTGATCGCGCCGACGCCGACGCCGGCGATGCCGGCCCGCGCGATGCGCTCCAGCACGTCCTCGGCGGCCAGCGGCACCGCGGCCATGGCGCCGGCGGGCAGCTCGTCGATGAGGCGGGCGCGGTGGGCGACGAGGGCGAGCGCCGACTCCAGGGAGAGCACGCCCGCCAGGCAGGCGGCCACGTACTCGCCGAGGCTGTACCCGGCCAGCATCGCCGGCTGGATCCCCCACGACCGGACGAGCATGGCGAGCGCGTACTCGACCGCGAACAGGGCCGGTTGCAGGAGGGCGGTCGGGGTCGCGGCGGCGGGCTCGGGGGCGCGGCCGAGCAGCGCGCCGAGCGTGCCGTCGGCACCGCCGGCCGGGGGCGTGCGGGGGGCGAGCATCTCGGTGAGCGGGTCGGTGCCGCCCATGAGGCGGCGCAGCCGGGCGCGGCAGTCGTCGAGCACCTCGCGGAAGACCGGCTCGCTCCCGTACAGCTCGGCGGCCATGCCGGGGTACTGCTCGCCGGTGCCCGCGATGAGGAAGGCGACGGGCCGGTCGGCGCGGCTCTCGGCGCGGCCGAGCACGCTCCCGGAGGCCAGTGCTCCGGCGGCCTCGGCGGCGGAGGAGGCGACCAGCAGCCTGCGGTGGCCGAACCGCTGCCGCCCGGCCTGGAGGGTGTGGGCCACGTCGGCGAGGCGGTGCTCGCCGCCGTCGCCGGCGAGGTGATCGGCGAGGCGGGCGGTCATCTCGTCGGCCGCCGCGGCCGTGCGCGCCGACCAGATCAGCGGTTCGGGGCGCGGTGTCTCCTCGGTCCTGGGGACCAGCGGCGCCTCCTCCAGCACCACGTGGGCGTTGGTGCCGCCGATGCCGAACGCGCTCACCCCGGCCCGGCGGATGCGGCCGGCCTCGCGCGGCCAGCTCCGCAGCCGGGTGACCACGTCGAGGCGGGCCTCGCCGGCGTCGAGCTGCGGGTTGGGCTCCGACAGGTTGAGGGTGGGCGGGATCTCGTCGTGGCGCAGGGAGAGCGCGGCCTTGATCAGGTTGGTGACGCCGGCGGCACGGTCCAGGTGGCCGAGGTTGGGCTTGACGGAGCCGATCAGCAGCGACTGCCCGCCGTAGACCTGCTGGAGCGCGGCCAGCTCGGCGGCGTCGCCGAGCGCGGTGCCGGTGCCGTGCGCCTCGACGTAGTCGATGTCGGCCGGTGAGAGGTCGGCGCTGGCCAGCGCCTCGGCCATGACGGCGGCCTGGCCCTGTACGCCGGGCGCGGTGAAGCCCACCTTGCGCCCGCCGTCGTTGTTGACCGCCCAGCCGCGGATGACGGCGTAGATCTGGTCGCCGTCGGCGAGGGCGTCCTCCAGCCGCCGCAGGGCGACGACGCCGACGCCGCTGCCGAGCGGGCTGCCCAGGCCTCGCGCGTCGAAGGCGCGGCACAGTCCGTCGGGCGGCGCGATGCCGCCCTGCTGGTACAGGTAGCCGACCCGCTGCGGCACGTTGACCGCGACGCCGCCGGCCAGGGCCAGGTCGCACTCGTAGCCGGCCAGGCTGGAGGCGCCGGCGCACACCGCGACGAGCGAGGTGGAGCAGTAGCTCTGCACGCCGTAGCTGGGGCCCGACAGGCCGATCGTGTGCGCCACCCGGGTGGTGAGGGAGTCCTTGTCGTTGGCCAGGCCGACGGCGAGGTCACCCATGATCGCGCTGATGCCGCTGGGCAGCAGGTTGTTCTGCATGTAGGAGCTGTGGGCGCAGCCGCCGAACACGCCGATGGAGCCGTCGAACCGCTTGGGGTCGCAGCCGGCGTCCTCCAGCGCCGCCCAGCTGTGCTCCAGGAACAGCCGGTGCTGCGGGTCGAGGATCTGGGCCTCCTTCGGGCCGAACCCGAAGAAGGCCGCGTCGAACTCCTCGACGCCGTCGATGACCGGCGCGGCCTTGACGTACGCGGGGTCGTCGAGAAGGTCGTCGGGGACGCCCGCGGCGCGCAGCTCGTCGTCGGTGAAGCGGGTGATCCCGGAGGCTCCGCCGCGGATCGCGGACCAGAGCTCGGCGACGCCGGACGCCCCCGGGAAGCGGCCGGACATGCCGACGATCGCTATGTCGGTGCCCGGGCCCTCGATGTCGTCCATCACGTCTACCGTCCTCATGTCCGGTCTCACTTGCGGTTGCTGGAACGGGCCCGGCGGCGCCGTTGCCCCCGTGCGGAACTGCCGGCGAGCGCCTCCTGGGCGCCGGGGTCGTCGTCGCCGTCCAGGGCGGCGGCGAACTCGGCGACGGTGGGGTGCTCGAACAGCACGGCGGGCGCGACGGGGCGGCCGAGGTCCTTCTCGATGGCGAGCACCATGGCCATGCCGGTCAGGGAGTTGCCTCCCAGGTCGAAGAACGGGTCGTGCACGCCGACCCGGTCGATGCCGAGGTAGGCGCCCCACAGGTCGGCCATCCGGGTCTCGGCCTCGGTCCTGGGGGCGGCGTAGTCGGTGCGCAGGCGCGGCCTGGGGAAGCGCTCGCCCTGCGGCGCGGCCGTGGCCGACTCCAGGAGGCCGCCCAGGTCGAGCATGTTCGTCCAGGCGTCGAGCACCTCGCGGAGCGGCTGCCTGACGGCCATGACGCAGCCGTGACCTCCGGCGACGATCCGGTCCAGCAGGGCGCATCCGGCGTCGTCGGCGAAGCCGAAGCGGTCGCGGTAGGCGGCGACCTTGTCGGCGAGGCCGCCGGCGGTCCTGAGCCGTTCCGACTGCCAGACGTCGTGCCGCCAGGGTCCCCAGGCGACGGTGACGACCCGGGTGGAGGGCGCGGTGCCGGCCAGGGCCTGGCCGTAGGCGTCGAGCAGGGTGTTGGCGGCGCAGTAGTCACCCTCGCCGATGCCGCCGAACGCGGTGACGGCCGAGGAGTACAGGACGAGCAGTTCGGGCCGCTCGCTCTCGGGGGTGGCGGGGCCGACGAGTTCGGCGAGCGGGCCCATGGCGTGCACCTTGGGGGCGAGCACCCGGGCGGTCTCGGCGGGAGTGCGGCGCAGCAGCAGCCCGCCGGCGGGCAGTCCGGCCGCGTGGATCACGCCGTGCAGCCGGCCGAAGTGCTCCCGTGCCCGCCCGAGGGCGGCGCGCAGTTGCGCGGGCTCCCCGGCGTCGGCGGTCAGCAGCAGCACCTCGGCGCCCGCGGCCTTCAGCCGCGCGACCCCCTCGTCGCCTTCGGCCGGGGCGGTACGGGCCAGGAGGGCGAGGCGGCGGACGCCCGAGCGGACGAGGTGCCCGGCCAGGGCCAGGCCGAGGCCGCGGGTGCCGCCGGTGATGAGGTAGGCGCCGTCGGGGCGCCAGACGGGCCGGTCCTGCCCGGCGTGCTCCGTTCCCGTGTCCGGGTCCGTGGTGGGGACCGGGCTCCAGCCGCGCACCCAGCGGCGGCCGCGCCGCCAGCCGGTGAGCGGGTCGGGTGACTCGGGGGTGTCGCCCGCGCCGGGTTCGACGAGCAGTTCGGTGAGGAGCTGCCGGGCGGCGCCGTCGAGCGGGTCGCCCGGGTCGCCCGGGTCGAGGTCGGCGCCGGACCAGGTCAGGCCGGGGTACTCGTGCCGGGCCGCCCGGCCCAGCCCGTGGGCCAGGGCCTGGTGGGGCGCGACGGCGTCGCCGCCGAGGATGTCGGCGGCGCCCCGCGTCACGGTGAGCAGCCGGGCGGGCCGCTCCCCCAGCGCCTGGAGGGCGAGCATGAGGCTGTCGAAGCCGTGCTCGACGGCGGCGCGCAGGTCGTCGTCGCCGGGCGGTCCCGCCTCGGTCGTGCCGGGGACGGCCAGGCTCCACAGGTGGGCCACGTGCACGGGCCCGTCACCGAGCCCGGCGAACACCTCGGCGTACTGCCCGGGGTCGGCCGGGTCGATGGTGACGCGGCGGCCGTCGCGGCGCGGCCCGGGGCCGGGCACGACCTCGACGACGGGGGTGCCGGAGGCGGCGGCCAGGTCGGCGAGCGCCGTACCGGTGCCGCCGGGGTCGGTGAAGACGACGAGCGGGCCGGGCAGCGGGCGGGCGGCGGGCGGGGTGGCGCGGGCGGCCGGGTCGCGCCGCCAGGTGGGGGTGAAGAGGTGGTCGGCGGGTTCCGCCGTCCCGGCCCGGGGCGTCTCCGGCAGGCTCCGGGTCGGCTCGGGCCAGAAGCGGACGCGCTGGAAGGGGTAGGTGGGCAGGTCGAGGACGCGGCCGCCGCCCGGCCTGGCGAGGTCCCAGGTGACGCCGGCGCCGAGTTCCCACAGCGTGGCGCAGGTGGCGAGGAGGTCGCCGTGGGCGTCGGAGTCCCCGGTCGCGTTCCAGTGCGGGGCGAGCGTGCCCAGGACGGCGGCTCCGCCGTCGCCGCCTCCGGCGTTTCCGGTGAGGTTCTGGCGGACCAGCCCGCCGAGCGTCTGGCCGGGGCCGAGCTCGACGAACGCGGACACCTCCTGCTCCAGGCAGTGCCGCACGCCGTCGGCGAAGCGGACGGTGCCGACGAGCTGGTCGGCCCAGTAGGAGGTGCTGGTGGCCTGCTCGGCGGTGAGGCGCCCGCCGGTGAGGTTGGACACGATGGCGACGGCCGGGGGCCGCCGGGTCACGCCCTCCAGCACGGCGGCGAGCTTCTCCCGGGCGGGCTGCAGCAGCGAGGAGTGGAAGGCGTGGGCGGAGCGCAGGGGGCGGCAGGCCAGGCCGTCCGCCGCGAGCGCGGCGGTCGCGGCGTCGATCTCGGCGGGCAGGCCGCTGAGCACGGTCATCGCGGGCCCGTTGCGGGCGGCGACGTCCACGTCGGTCCCGCTTCCGGCGAGGACGGCGCGGACGCGGCCCTCCGGGGCGGCGACCGCGACCATGCGCCCGGCGGGCGCGGCGCTGATCAGGTGGGCCCGCTCGACGACCACGTGCAGGGCGTCCTCCAGGGTGAACACCCCGGCCAGGCAGGCGGCGACGTACTCGCCGAGGCTGTAGCCGACGAGCAGGTCGGGGGTGACGCCCCAGTGGGCGAGGAGGCGGGCGAGGGCGTACTCGACGGTGAACAGGAAGGGGTGGGCGATCGCGGCCTGGTCGAGCGGGTCGTGGGTGCCGGGGGCGGCGGGGGACTCCTCGGGGGCGCGGCCGAGGAGGGCGGCCAGGTCGGCGGCGGGCCGGGCGGCGGGGGTGCCGTCGCCGGGGAAGAACAGGGGGCGCAGGTCCACGCCGGAGCGCCGCCGGACGAGCTCGACGCACCGGTCGACGGCCTCGGCGTAGACGGGTTCGGCGGCGTACAGCTCCCTGCCGAGGCCGGCGTACTGGTCGCCGACGCCGGGCAGCAGGAACGCGACGCGGGGGCGGCGCCTGACGCGCCGGCCGTCCGCGCCGTCCTCGGCGGCGGAGCTCAGGCGCCGCACGGCCTCCTCGGTGTCGGCGCAGACGACGGCGTGGCGGTGGTCGAGCTCGGCGCGGCCGGCCCGGAGCGTGTGGGCGACGTCGGCGAGGTCGGCGCCGGGCCGCTCCCGGAGCCAGCCGGCGAGCCGGCCCGCCTGCTCGCGCAGCGCCGCCTCGCCGCCCGCCGACAGCGGCAGCACGTACGGCGCCGCCGGGATCCCGCCTGCCGGGCGGGCCGGGCTCGCGGGGCTCTCCTGAGCGGGGGGCGCCTGCACGACGAGGTGGGCGTTGGTGCCCGACAGCCCGAAGGAGCTGACGCCGGCGAGCCTGGGGGTGTCGCGGCGGGGCAGGGGCAGCGGATCGGTGACGGGCCGCACGGTGCCGTCGCCGGGGATGGCGGCGGCCGGCGTGGTGAGGTTGAGGTTGGGCGGGATGAGCTCGTTCTCCAGGATGAGCACCGTCTTGATCAACCCGGCGACCCCGGCGGCGGCCTGGGTGTGGCCGATGTTGGTCTTGACGGCCCCGACCCGGAGCGGGCGGTCCGCGGGGCGTCCGCCGAAGACGTCGTGCAGCGCGGACAGCTCGATGGCGTCGCCGAGGTGGGTGCCGGAGCCGTGCGCCTCGACGTAGTCGATCTCGTCGGGCGTGACGCGGGCGGCGGCGAGCGCGCGGGTGATCACGTCGGTCTGGGCCTTGCGGCTGGGGGCGGTGAGCCCGTTGCTGCGGCCGTCCTGGTTGACGGCCGAGCCGCGCAGCACGGCGCGGATGCGGCGGCCGTTGGCCAGGGCCTTCGACAGCGGTTCGAGCACGACGAGGCCGCCGCCCTCGCCCATGACGTAGCCGTCGGCGTTCTCGTCGAAGGTCTTGCACCGGCCGTCGGAGCACATCATGAGCCCGGCGCACGCCTGGATGTAGAGCGTGGGGTGCAGCGACAGGGACGCCCCGGCCGCCAGCGCGAGGTCGCACTCCCCCCTGCGCAGGCTCTCGGCGGCCAGGTGGACGGCGATGAGCGAGGAGGAGCAGGCGGTGTCGACGGTGAGGGTGGGTCCGATCAGGTCGAGCTGGTAGGCGATGCGCCCGGCGGCGACGCTGGCGATGGCGCCCTGGCCGAGGTAGGGGTCGGACAGGGCGTCGCGGCCCTGCCACTCCATCTGGAGCCTGCCGTACTGCAGGGTGTCCATGTAGCCGACCATGACGCCGGTGCGGCTGCCGCGGAGGCGCGACGGTGACAGTCCGGCGCTCTCCAGGCCCTCCCAGGCGAGTTCCAGGAGCATGCGCTGCTGGGGGTCCATGCGCAGGGCCTCGCGGGGGGAGAGGCCGAAGAACTCGGCGTCCCAGCCGGCGACGTCCTCCAGGAAGGTGCCGTAGCGGGTGTAGATGCCGCCGGGCACGCCCGGGTCGGGGTCGTAGTAGTCGTCGATGTCCCACCGGGTGGCCGGCACCTCGCGGACCGCGTTCCGGCCTTCCTTGAGCAGGTCCCAGAAGCCCTCGGGGGTGTCCGCGCCGCCGGGGTAGCGGCAGGCCATGCCGATGACGGCGATGGGCTCGTCGCGTCGCTCCTCCACCTCGGCGAGGTGGCGGCGGGTCTGGGCCAGTTCGACGGTCACACGCTTGAGGTAGGCGCGCAGCTTGTCCTCGGTCCCCATCGGCGGAGCCTTTCCTGTCGCGGTCATGTCGTCGTCACAGTTCGTTGTCGATGAGGGCGAAGATCTCCTCGTCGGAGGCTGAGTCGATCTTGTCCATCACCCCGCCGCCGTCCGCGGGGGCGGCGCCGAGCCTGGTGAGGGCGCCCTGCAGGATCGGCACCAGCCGGGCGCGGACGGCGTCCCCCTCGCCGTTGGCGTTCAGGAGCAGGTCGTCGATCTGTTCCAGCGCCCCGCGCAGCGTGTCCTCGGCCGAGGGTGGCGCGGGGGTGAGGACTCCGGCCAGGTAGGAGGCCAGGGCGTTGACGGTGGGGTGGTCGAAGACCAGGGTGGGCGGCAGGCGCAGTCCGCTGTCGGTGTTGAGCCGGTTGCGCAGTTCGACGGCGGTGAGGGAGTCGAAGCCGAGCTGGTTGAAGGGGCGGTCGAGTTCGACGCTGTCGGGGCTGCCGTGCGCGAGGACGGAGGCGACCTGGGCGCGGACGGTGTCGACGAGGAGGCGGTGCGCGTCCTGCCGGGGCAACGTGGCCAGGCGTCCGGCGAGCGCGCCGGGTCCGGCCGTCGCGACGGTGCCGTTGGCGGTTCCGGCGGTGCGGCGGGGGGTGCGGACCAGTCCGCGCAGCATCGGCGGCAGTTCGCCGGCCTCGGCGCGGGCCCGCAGCCCGGCCGCGTCCCACCGGGCCGCCACCACCAGCGGG
>NZ_JBFABE010000007.1:50189-237744 GCF_040640155.1 Streptosporangium sp. NPDC023615 | reverse complement strand
CCATCGCTACAGCGAGAGATCAAAGCACAGTCAGACTCATTCTGTTAGGCGCTCTTAGGTGGCACCAGCTCTTGCAACGTTCGGATTAACCTTGCACCTGGTCGCCTTCCGCGACGTTTTCGTTACGCCACGATGAGGTCATGTCGGGACGCGTTCTGAAATGGGCAGGCTTCATCGTGTTCATCACCACGATGAGTGCGATGGGCCTCTACCTGTTCACCCGGGACGGGCTGGACGTGGCCGATCAGTCAGCCAGCGTGATCGGCGCGTTCATCGGCCTGAGCAGCCTGGCCCTGACGCTGTACGGAATCCTCGCCGACCGTCGCGCCCGCTCGACTTCACCGGCGGCGGACCCCAAGGAAACCATCTCCGCGGCCAAGAAGGCGCTGAACGGCCTGGTCTTTCAGCAGTGGCGTACCGAGGCGGCCATCCGGTCTCTGGATGATCCCGAGCCGATCCCGATCTCCTGGCACCTGGTCGACGACGTGGGGGTGATGGACCATCCGCGACTGGTCGGCGAGCACCTGTTGACGTTCAGGGGCTCCAGCGACCAGATTCCCGGGCTGGCTCAAGCTTTTCGTAAGTTGCGGCGCCGGCGGCTGGTCATCACCGGCGGTCCCGGCAGCGGCAAGACCACCCTGGCCATCCAGTTGCTACTGCACCTGGCGGGCCCGGGACGTGATGCGGCTGATCCGGTGCCGGTGCTGGTGCCCGTCAACGGCTGGGACACCGCCACCCATCCGCGGCTGCACGACTGGCTCGCCACCCGCCTGCCTTCGGACTACCCGGCGTTGACCGCCCCGCAGTTCGGGACGGACGCGGCCAAGGCTCTGCTCGATCACGGCCACATCCTGCCCATCCTGGATGGCCTGGACGAAATTCCTCCACCAGCCCGCATCGCGGTGATCTCGGCGTTGAACCGGTGGCTGGCCTCCGGTGATCAATTCATTCTCACCAGCCGCACTACCGAGTACGGCCAGGCGGTCAAGCAGGCTGGGGACGTGCTCACCGCCACCGCGGTCATCGCTCCGGCCGCCATCACTCCTGACGACGCTGAAACCTACCTGCGCACCACCCTGCCACCGACGCCCCGCCACGACTGGACCCCGATCTGGGCCGGGCTGCACGACGGTTCCCGCCCAGGCCTGAGCCGGCTTGCGGAAACCGCGTTGGGACTGTGGCTGATCCGCGCCGTCTACATCACCCCTGCCGCTGACCCCGCTGCGCTCACCGGCGCCTTGGCCCAGCAGGAGACGACGCTGCGAACCCACCTGTTCGACCACCTCATTCCCGCCGTCATCGACGGCCGACCTCCCAGTAGCGACCCCGCCGACCACTTTCGGCCCCGCACCGCCTGGAACCCCGACCGTGCCCGCGATCACCTGACTTACCTGGCCCGCATGCTGCAAGACCATGACACCTACGATCTGGCCTGGTGGCATCTCGCCCAGCACACCATTCCTCATACCGAACACCGCCGCATCACCTGGCAAGCCGGACTGCTGAGCGGGCTTATGGTCGGGCTCACGTTCGGGCTCACGTTCAGGCTCGCGTTCGGGCTCGCGTTCGGGCTCGCGGGCGGAGTCGGGCTCGTGGTCGGGGTCGGGGTCGTATTCGGGGCCAGGGTCGGTGGCTGGTTCAGCGAGACCCCTGGATATGCCGATCTACATCTGGCCGGCTTCATCAAACGCGGGCTCACGGTCAAGCCTGCGGACTGGTTCCTGACCATGCTGCTGAGCGGGCTCATGTTTGGGCTCGCGTTCGGGCTCGTGGTCGGGCTCGTGGTCGGGCTCGTGGTCGGGCTCGTGGTCGGGCTCGTGGTCGAGTTCACGAGGAGGATGATTGAGTGGGCGGAACAGCCCGTGTCCTCCACGGTCGCGACCGCACCACTGACGAGTTGGAAAGCCGACAGAACCCTGACACTGTTACGAGCCATAACGTTCGGGCTCGTGTTCGGGCTCACGTTCGGGCTCGCGGTCAGGCTCACGGTCGGGCTCGCGGGCGGGCTCGCGGGCGGGCTCACGGTCGGCCTCACGTTCGGGCTCGCGGGCGGGCTCACGTTCGGGAATCACCATGCTTGGCTGGCTTACACCATCGCCGTCCGACGATTGGCCAGAAAGAAGCACTTGCCCCGCAAGCTGATGGCATTTCTCGACGATGCCCACCGTCTCGGCCTGCTCCGCACCGTCGGCCCGATCTACCAGTTCCGGCACGCCGAGCTCCAAGACCACCTTGCTGCTCTGCCCCTACCGAGCAGTAAGCCCACCGGTACAGCCACCACACCAAGATCCACCGGAAATGCCATTTGAATCCGAACACCCCCACCCCACGTCGTTCGGATCAAACTGACACTCTCCAGCTCATCGGTTCCGCTCTGGCCACCTTGAGCCGGAACGGACAGGACGCCTCGAACTCGGCACCCGCCATCTCGCCAAGCCGTACGCGCAGCGCTTGATTACCCTGGTAACGGTTCGCGTACTGCCGAGCCTGCAGGACGAAAGCGGCAAGGGAAGCATCGTTCAGCCTGTCCGTGGAACTGACCGCGATGGTCGTCAGCGCCTCTCGTGCTCGGCGCGCCCGAAGCAGTTGCTTCGTGGCATTCGCCCAGTGCAGAGCACCGGTCTCTGGGTCATGAACGACACAAAACACGGGCACGTTGCCATCAGCCCAGGTATCGGCATGATGACCGACCAGAACGCCATACCCGCCCGCCCTGCGCCAGGAGGTCCCACCTTTGACTTGGACTTTGATCATATCGCCTGTGACCTGGCCGTCCTCGGTAAAGGTGACGTGCAGGTCCTCGCCGAAGTCGTTCTGACCGTCAATCTCTTGAACGATATGGTCATGCTGTTCTAGCAGCGTACGAAGCGTGTTAACGGCGGCACGGCCTGGTTTGCGACTCTTAGGAACACTGGGCAACTCTTCTCCCTTCGTCAATCAAGATATGACTCAACCACTACAGGCAGGCGAGTGGACGCGGCATCAACCTGGAGCTGGAGGCCATCGCCGGAGGCGTCGTCTGTAACGGTGGGGCAAGCAGCGCTGACGACCAGTCTGCTGACGTGCAAGAGCGGGCCATCTCTTTCACCTGCGAAAACGATTTAGGTAGTGCCATTCGAAGTAGTGACGGCTCTCTTCAGTGAACGATAGGCAAGCCCGGCCGGCGAGATTCGAGAGTCGAGTTGCGAGTAGGTCATTGCTCTCCGAGGTCGCTGCGACGATCTTTCCGTCCTGATCCACTGAGATGTAGCCCGTCTCATAGAGGGCATCACAACCGAACTGGCACGCTGGCATCGCGATGTGTGCGAGGTTACGGCGCTCTTCGTCGGTGCAGAGGCTTCGCACTTTGATGTGAGCGGCGACAAGGAAGCGCACGGGCAAGGTATCGCCGCATAGGGCGCACGTTGCAACGGTGTCTGACCCAAAGAGCAAGCGGCGCAAGCGAGCTTGCTCTCCGCGCTGGGTGGCGGTGACCGGTCGGTCCAAATCGCCTTCGTAGCTGAAGCTCTCCCGGTCGTGCTCCACCGTTTCAAGCGCATCGGGAGGGCGCACAGCGATGATGGGTGGAGTTCCTTGCCTCAGCTCGACCCCCGGGAGGGTAAGAAGCACTGCACCGATGAAGGCGCTTCGATAGCCCACATCATCGGGGTGAATCGTGACGCTGCCCTGGGTCCGAAGTGTGGTGAGCGCAGCCTGTAGGTCTGCGATCGGGACGAGCTGGCCATCTGGTGATCGATCGGTCGCGAGGCGAACGTTGGGCGGCTGTACATCGAGGATGCGGTTGCAGCGTCCGGTGACGGTGGTGATCTCCTCACCGAGAAGTCGCCGAAGCAGGTTGGCGGCGCTGTCGTTCGCCTCCGCGGGAAGCACAACGGGCATGTCGGCGAACCGGTCAGCGAACCGCTCCATGAACCGGCCGCCAAAGTCATCGTCAAGTCGGAAGAGATAGCCCTGGTTGACGCCACCTTTAACGTTGAACGGACCGCCGGATGATGAGTGGCTTGTGCGCCACTGTTGGGGAATCTCATCCAGCAGGACTGGCTGCGTCGCCTGTCGGTAGGCCGTCCGTATAAGCCAACCGTCCTGATCCCAGTCCTCTGACAAGTCATTCGGTCGAAGGGCATCGACTGCTGCGGCCGTCACTACACTCAGCGCACGCACCTTGGATGCGTAGTGGATCACGCTGTCGCCGGGACACACCTCAGTCATGGTGTTCCAGTGCGACTTACGGTGTCCGCGCTTGTCAAACTTGGGCGCCCAAAGGATCCCGGCTGCGTGCTCTTGATCAAAGGTGTGCCGCTGATTCACCCACCAGATCGCCATACAGCAAATCCCTCCTCGCTCTAAGAGTGCTCAGAGTAGAGAACGTGACCGACATAAACGGCGATCATGACCCCGGGGATGAAAACCGGTGCACAAACTGCAACCCGCGCAGGGTTCGAACTGCGCGCCGCGCACGCCTCCGCCCGCCTGATCATCCCGTCTGCCTCGACCCACCGCGAAGCGGCAGCAGGCCGGCGACGGAGGGGCAAGCCCGTCTTCGAGTGTCCGTTCACCCGTCGCTCTTCCTCGTGCATAGGACGCCAACCGTCACAGACGGGCTTGAGCCGGAGGAGCTGGCCTGCTGGGCTTGCCTGGGTCGAGGTAGACGGGATGATCAGGATCACCTCAGCCAAATACGGCCCTTTGGTCGCGTACCAGCGATCATCCTGGAGTCGAGTGCCCCCGCCGGAGGCATAGCGGTTTTCAGGATAACCACATTCCTAAAGAATTCTGTCTCTGCGTGTTTCATACAGTCAGAAATCTGATTGCAGGAATGGCGATCGGCTAGCATGGGATCAATCAAATCCACTGCTTCTTCATTTAGTTTGAAGAAGTTTGTCGATATCTCGAAAGCCCGCATGAATTTCACGCACGGTCTTATGTTCATGGTACGGGTCTATTCTTACTTGAATCTTGCCTGTCTGATGAGCCGTTGTTCCTCGTGCTGTGGCCCACGAATCGAGATTACTTAACCAGGTCGTATCGATTTCGTGTTCTAAACAGCCTATTGGTAGTAATATCTTTAGGATGTTCTTCTCTTTGATTCCGTGGTTCTTATTTCTCACGTACCAACTATAACTGTTCTTTTCCGCGTTGATGCGCGATTCCAAGTCCGGCGATCTCCTCTGCGGAGGTGCGAGAATCGAAGTAGGAGGAGAATAAGGTGTTTCCTTATATGCAAGGAGGGCTAGCAAGGATGGTCTAATCGCCCCGCCAGACTTCCAAACCCGAAATGCTTCTTCTACCACTTGAAGAGCTCGATCTTCGATAAAGGATTCGAATTCTGCATGAGCCAGTACGCGAAAGGCCCGCGTTCGCTCATGGATTCTATCCGAATACGAGCCGACAGGAGAAAATTTAGTCGGAAGAAGATATGTTCTAAGCTCCGTTATTCTGCGCGACAGGAGCGAAAATCTCTGGGGCATCTAAGGGTTCCGTTCAGGGCGCAAACCTATTGCCGCGGAACTCGGGTAGCTTAATGTCTATGTCTAGGGCGCCAGAGAGTGCCTTCCCCCAGAGCGACAGTCGTCGATATGTATTCTCAGGTGTTTTAGTTGTTGTCTGGATCGACTCTACGAAGAACGGGTTTTCATCACATAGCTGCTCGAACGCTCGGTGAACATTTTCGCCCGCTAGAGGAATTGCTGATCTGACTTCCGAACGGCTAAAGTAGTACGTCATGATGTCGAATACGGCCCTGTTGAACCTTCCTTCGTATTGGCCCTCCGACCACCGATAGAAAGCGTTCTCACCAAAGGCCTGGAAAGTAGCTTCGATCGCTTTCTCGCACTCGTAACCTACCGCTTCGATTTTTGAAGAATTCGCCTCCCATTGCTTATTGAGCTCATCTACCGTATCGTCGAGGAATTTCTTTAAATTTCCAGCGTATTCCGTCATGCGGAACTGGAATGCGTAGTACCTAAGTAGAACTTCCACGTCTTTCATGCGGAAATCAGGCTTTTGAATCCGCAGCGCTTTTTGCAGCCATTCGCTGCCGGATGCCTTGTCGTCCAGAAAGTCTGTGAATTTGCCGGGATGCAGTGCCTGTCTAAGTTCCTGGGGCGAAAGCTTAACGCTTCCAGTGTTCAAGCGCAGGAAGACCAAATTAAGGAAGTCCTCGTTAGGCCATCGTCGGATCACAACCGTTCTAATCGTCTCATTGAGAAAAGCGTTGAGGTCATCGATATTCTGGGGATTGTCCTCAAGCTTCTTGAGGGTGCTTAACCTCAAGTCGTCTCGCACTTCTAGTCCGGACAGCGAGAATCCTTTGAACTGCCCTTCATTGTCGCTTCCTGCGAATGAAGACCCGGCTGCGAATTGGCGCAACGCGAGTAGACGTTGCTTGCCATCAATGACGATGAACTTTCCTCGGCTTTTTTTGTCCTCGGCTAGGACAATTTGAGGAATTGGGAGGCCAAGGATAAGGGACTCGATGAATTTGCTCTTCCTAGGCTTGTCCCATGCGTCGCGGCGCTGAAAACGTGGATTGAGCTGAATGTTGCCTCGGCGAAGTTGGCTAAGGATAGTTTCTGCTGTCCAGTCGGTGTCGGTTACGACTGCGCGGGTTACATCTTCGGAACTCACATTTTCTGCCGCGTCCTCCTCTTCTCCATCTTGGTCATCCCAGATTTCATCGTTCACAAGTGTCATGATTTTTCCTTCCTATATCGCAGCTTGACCTAGACTAGCGGATCCGCCTACCACACGTCGATGCTTTAGACAGATCGCCATCGCGAATGTCCTCTTGAGCCACATGGCTAGGTGGTTAATACTTGAGTTCTATTCGCGTTCTCGTTACTTTTTCATTGAGCAAAAAATTGTCAGTAACGCAATCCAGCCTATCTACTTGCCAACGGAATCCATATCTCGCTGGTCTACATAGGACTATCCGCCATTGATGAATCGTCCGGAGTTTGCGAAGAGAACCAGAGCACCATCCCAAGCGTAGAGGCTAAACCAAGATCTTCCAAGCGTTGGAGAGCTTCTGAGGGAGTGACTTGGTACTCGCTCTCTACGCGCTTACTCACCTTCCCAGCTTCTCTCTTTATTTTCTCAATCGTCTCTTGCGTTGCGGCATCTTCGCGATCTTTTCGATAGCTGAGTATCCCATCAAGAAAGAGAGTCGCCAGGATTATAGGCCCAAAGAAGCCCGAAAATATTTTGATTGCTACAGCAATGCTGCCAATCGGAATGAGTCCATCTACACCATTCAGCGCTAAGGAAGATAGCGTATAATGCAGAAAATCGAGCACCGAAAAGCTGCGTTCGAGATTAAACTCTGCCGGATGGAACTTATATACGGCTATATTGATAGCGGTTAGTACCAATGTTGCATATACGAACATGAGACCATAAGAGATCATCCCGATGGCAAACGGGGCCGGACCTTTGCGGTATTTAACGAGGCGATAGGCATAAAAATCGCTAGCTTTTATCACCATGAGCGCATTGGCTAGATTTTGAGTTACTTCTTGTGTCTGCTTCTGATTGAAGCGTCGGGCGCGACTCCTACTTACTACAGGAGGGAGCGACGCCCATTGCATTACTTGCCCAGACTGAAGAATCCGCTGTGCCGTTGAGGCGTGAGCCTGTAGAAATCCGCGAGGAGAGAATATCCGGATAAGAGCACGGCTAAAGGTCCACAACATGCATATTGCCAAAGTGATAGCAAGTATAGGCATCAGCGTTGGCGGCTTAACACCAGCTATTAAAAACAAGCAGCAAAGCTCGGTGACTCGGACCGTGACGCTTGATTTAAAGTTGCGCCCTACTGAATATACAATTTGAGTAAGGCCGATTGCTACATCCCAGCTCCAAAATTTGGACAGCTTCAACGGCACATGCCAGAATACAAGAATCAACGGAAAGAAGGTTATGTATATAATCCACCATACATATCGCCTAAAGAAATGCACGAGTCCAACAAACAAGACGGCCACAACCAAGATACGCAGATCGAGTATCCATGGCGAGTTGGGGAAAGCTGCCACGATCAATGCATAGTCCAGATTGATTACGAATACTTTCGTAATCAAATACATCCAAACAGTAATAGCGACTATTTGGGCCGTCCGAAGTCGTCGCGTGGAAGATAAGGATGCATCATTCTGAGCTGGCAGAACTTTCGGTTTTGGTTTCTTTTCTTGCTTCTTAGGTGAGAGCCTGTCCCATAAGCCGTCTGACATTCGTTCCTCCCTTCACCGATGCTAGAGGGTTCGCCCGACAGAGGCCGTGGTTACGTGGCTCTCTAGTCGCGAACGTAACCGATCGGACACTCGATCCTATTGATCATGATGTGTGGAGGGATGCTTGTCCGGCGGCCCGAGCACGGCCGCGCGCGAGAACGGCCCCCAGGCCGCACGCGCAGCGTGCGGCCGAGCGCAGGGCCGCGAGGCGGCGCGGAGCGCCGCCCTTGATACCCCATAAGAACAATTCGGCAATGTCAGGGTGGTGTACTGCTGGCACCAGCCAACCCGGCAGACTGGACGGCTATGACGGAGGAGGACATCGCACGGCTTGTCGAGCTGCTTGACGACGACTCAGACGACATCGCAGAGGACGCGATGCAGGAGTTGATGTCGATCCGGCCGGGCGTTGCTGGGCCGTTGACGGCCGCAGTCCCTCATATGCGTCGTTATGGCCAGCTCTGCGCCATCGAGATCTTCCAACACCTCGGCGATGCCGGTAGCGCACCGGTACTGATCGACCTACTCGACAGCGAGCACGAGACGGTGCGCGAGTGGTCGGCTGACGCGCTGGCGCAAATGGGCACTGAGGCGGCGGTACCCGCGCTGCAAGCGGCTTACCGGCGGCTCCGGGCCACGGGTACACCGCCGGACTTCACTGAGCCGGTAGCCCTTCGTCGTGCGTTGACCGTACTGGGTGCACGGCGACAGGTGTTGCCACCGTTGACCGCTTCCTTGCAAGTCTCGACAGGGCCGGACGCGATATGGCCGGCAGCACGGCTGGAAGAGGTCATCAACGACCTTGCTGAGCACAACCAGATGGTCCTGTACTTCTCGCTGTGGACCGTTACCGACACCGGCACCTACTGGACCGACCACGAAACCCTAAGCCGGGAGTTCGACCCTCATGCACCCTGGCCGCAGGCAGTCGCCATCGCCGGCGAGACGGCCCTGTTGGAGACGGCGATCATTCCCGCTCGCGAGAACCTCGTTGCTTTCGTGGAGTGGATCGACGAATCGGATGTGTGAGATCTCGTAGACGAGACATCGGGCTGGAGGTGAGTTCCGAAGACCCTCTGCCTGAAGCTCACCTCAAACACGGTGGCATCGATTACTTCGGCAACTGCTGGCCATGCTCCAGATACAGCGGGCGGCCGAGGCTGCGAGCGGTGACGGCGGCCAGGACGCGCTTGGCGAGTCGTTCGATCAGCAGGCCGGGCAGTTCCTCGACGGAGTGGAAGTCATAGCTGGCCAGTTCGTCGGCTCCGAGTCGGATGCTGTCGCGCATGCTCGGGCTGAGGGTTCCGCCGTCGAAGAGGAACAGGACCTTGTCGCCTTCTTCTGGGTGGGGTGCCCAGTCGACCGCGAGGAGGTCGCCGATCGGCGGTTGGATGCCGAGTTCTTCCTGAACCTCGCGTACGCACGCTTGGAACGGAGTCTCGCCGGGCTCGATGTAGCCGCCGGGGATGTCCCGGTAGTCCTTGTAGTGAGGGCGGACCAGCAACAGACGGCCGTAGTCGTCGAAGAAGAGTGCCCCGGCTGCGGCGCGGGGGGTGGCCATGGGCGGGGTCTCTTGTCCGGTCATGATCCCTACGGTACGGGAAGTCCGCCCGGCGTGGCGGTCGCTCAGGTGACGCGCAGGCGGCGAGCGAGATCAGTGAGCCGGTGGCTGGGCTTGCCCTTCTGGCGACGGATCCAGTTCAGGACCAGTTGACGGCTGAGGTAGTGGTGACGAATCTGCTCGGGGGCGAGATGTTCAGCCTGAAGGAGGGCACCTAATGCCTCGTCGGTGCGGTTCCACAGGCTGAACGCCTGGGCGACGGCGATTCCATGGCGGGCCCGACGCTCGATCGGCAGAGCGCTGGTGTCCAGATCGGGGCCGATGTCGATGGCGACCTGGATGTCTCCCAACTCGATGGCGGTGGCCACCTGGTGGATGGCCACGTTGGTAGGGCCGAACGCGGTCCAGACGTGGTTGGCATCGCCTCCCAGTCGGCGGGCCGATTCCGCGGCTTCGGCGAGGAAAGCGCGGGTGGTGGCGCGGTCATCGGCGCGGGCTGCGGCCATCGATCCTGCGAGGAAGAGTGTGCCGTGTACCGACAGAAGTTCGGGGCTCGCCTGGGGTAGGTCTGCTTGGAGAAGTCCGGCGGCGTCGCTCGTCAGTTGTGATGCGGCGTCATAGCGGCCGTTGGAGAGCAGAGCGTGGGTGACGGATCGCAGGAGTGAAGCGACAACGATCTGATCTCCGGAGCTTTGCGCGTAGGTCAGGCCCCGTTCCGCGGCGATCCAGGCCAGGTCGCTCTCCCCGATCTTGACGAGGATGCTGGTGGCTGCGTGGTAAGCCTGGCCGAGCAGGCTGAGGGCTTGGATGTGCTGGTCACCGTGGTAGGCGCCGGCGGCGTGGTGGGCCTCGGTCAGAAGTGCTGGCAGGCGGCGGACCACGAGGCCGTATCGGGATGCCTGGTAGGCATGCCAGACGTCGGCGATCTCGTTGCGCAGTTCACAGAGGCTGGGTGGTTCGTAGGCCTGGGTGAGGGCGGCGAGTGGAGTGAGCTGGCGATAGTCGGTGATCGCCGCACGCAGTGCCGGGACGGTGCGGTCTCCGCTGTCCGGGCTCCAGTCGAGGAGGGACGGCTCGGCGAGAAGGTCGCCGAGCGCGACATCCAGAGCAACCGCTAGAGACTTGATCACCGATAGACGGTCAAGCTCGATTCGGTCGTTTTCTACTTTGCTGAGCCAATCGACCGTGCGACCGACGAGTCCGGCCAGGACTTCTTGTGACATTCCGCGGCGTCGGCGATACCACGCTACGCGTTCCCCGATGGTCAGGTGATCCGTCATGCCTCGCATACCGATCAGCCTCGCATGAGTACCTCGGGGACCCCGGAATTCTTTTCCGGGGCGGAGCGGCCACTTGTTCCTAGTGTCTCGGCTAACGGAGAAGGCGTCCATTGCGACGGAGGAAAAGGAGTGGATACGACGGGCTCACGAGAGACCGGCGAGGAGAGCCGCTGCTCGGCCTGCCGGGGCAAGGGGTGGCGGTATGCGCGGGTGAGCGCGACTTACGGCGCTCAGGTCATCGATGGTCGGCGGGCTCCAAGAACGCGGAGCGATTGCTTCGACTGCGCTGGAAGCGGACGGCAGGAGACATGACAGACACGCTTGTTTGGTGGCGACCGGCTGAGCCGATGACCAACGGTCCTTCATATGCCGCTGTGCGCCTCGCCGAGGAACTGCGCAATCTGGAAATGCCTGCCGACATTCACCATGGCGTCGGAATCGCGCTTGTTTCGGTCTGGATCGACCTGGTCGTCTGGACCAACGGTGTCTCGTATCACTGGTGGTCGGGGAACACGTCGGCGCATGGGCGTTGGCTCTATGCGTACAGCCCGGTGAGTGATCCGCTGACGGCCGCTCGCCGGGTCGCGGTTCGGTACGCGGACCTCCGTGAGGGGCATCCGTTGTCGAAGTTGGTCGAAGAGGCCCAACGCGTCCTTCCGGATGATCGCCGGCCGGTGGACCTGCGCGGACAGGATGTCGTCTCGTCCGCGTGGCCGGAGTGATCGGTATGACCGTCAGCGAGTTGAACGCCGTCTATGGCAGGCGATGGAGGATCTCGGCGTCCCTTGGGGGTGGGTGGTATGCGGTGCGTCGGGATGATCTCTCCAGGGAGAGCCTTCAGCGTGGCCTGTCTTATGTGCGCTGCGGGCAGACCTTGGAGGAGTTGGCCGGTCGTCTGGCTGCCGAGAAGCGAATTGAAGAGCAGTGGTGGGCCGTGAGTCTGCAGGACGAGAGTCTCAGCCCTGCTACCGGAGTTCCATCGAAGCGGGCGCGACGGCGAGGTTGATCCCTGCTGGTGTGCTTCATCCAGTAGACGTGTCCCTCTCTGTCGCGCCTCGGCCCGGCAAGCCGGCCCCGAAGGGCTCCCACACCCAGGCTTGCCGGGCCTTCCACGTCCATAGGGGGGGAAGATCATCGCTCTGATGCTACGCTCAACCTGATAGGACATGTTAAAGCTGGTAAGGCGGTTGTAATGGCATCTCCACGTGAGGACGGCCTCAAGTACGAACGCGTACTGAACGCCTTGAGGTCGCGCATCGCGGACGGGACCTACCCGCCAGGGATGATGTTGCCCTCGCAGAGCCGGCTTGTCGCTGAGTTCGATGTGTCACGGCCCACCGTGATCGAGGCGTTGCGCCTGCTCCGCCAGGAAGGCTTGATCGAGTCCCAGACCGGACGTGGTTCGTTCGTGCGCGGGAAGGTGCCTTCACTGAGCACGGAACGCGCGCATCCCGGGCAGAGACTCCTGGATCTCGCCGAGTCGGAATCTTCCGCCGAGTTGCTACAAGCCGGGATCATCGTCGCCCCTACTCGGGTCACCGCCCTGCTTGATCTGCCTGCCGGGTCCAAGGCGTTCCTGCGGCAGTACGTTCTCAGCGATGAGGACGGTCCCATGGAGTTGATCTCAGCGTGGTTCCCTATCGACCTGGTCTCTGGGACCAAGTTGACCTCGCCTGAACCCATGAATGAAGGGATCCGGCGCCACTTGTACGGCCGCAAGAGGCTTCGATTGGATTACGCCGTCGAACGCACGCTCTCACGGGCAGCGACGACGGACGAGGCACAAGCCCTGAAGATGTCCGTCGGCGCGCCGGTGCTGAATCTCGTGGTGACCGGACACGACGCCGACGGCAGAGCGCTCCAGCTCGTTGATGCAGTCCTTCCGGGAGATCGCCATGAACTGCGTGACGCCTACCCGCTGACCTGACCCCACCTGAACAGTCGCTCCTAAGTTCCAACTTGACATGACAGGTTGAGGATCCTAGTTTTATGGAGCAACCTAATAGGTCAGGTTGAGCTTTAAGTCTTTCCTGTAAAGCTAGGAGAATCCGTCATGGCTATCCAAGGCCCCATCCCGATCCGCTTCGAGCAGGTCTTCCCGCACGGCTGTTTCATCGTCGGCGAGGTCGAGCAGGTCAAGGACTTCGACGCCTCGTCCAAGGGCCGCACCGTCTACGCCAAGGACAAGAACACCGGAGAACTGGTGTGGCAGGTCGCGGTCATGGACGCCGACCCCACCGTCAAGGCCGGCCAGAAGACGGTCTCGGTCAAGATCCTGTCCCCGGTTCAGCCGATCGTCCCGGCCGCACTGCCGGGCCTGCCGTTCGTACCGGTGGAGTTCGACGGCATGACCGTCACCGCCTACGTCGCCCAGAACACCGGCCGCCTGGCCTGGTCCATCCGAGCCACCACGATGCGGCCTCCCCGCGCCGCTGCAACTCCCACTCGGCAGGGCGCTACGGCGCCGGTCAAGGAGACGGCCGGTAAGGACGTGGCCGCATGAGCGAGCACAAGCCCCACGCCTATGTCACCGCGTCGACCACTCCGCCCAGTGAGGTCGCGGCCTGACACGTAAGCGGGGCCGCCAGAAGCGCCAACTTCCGGCGGCCCCTCGGTTCTCCCTCGGACGCGAATTCAAGGAAGGCCCCCAGCCTAATGTTCAAGAAACTGCCCGGAGACGAGGCACAAGCCCTCGTCTCCACCACCCCCGATACCGCCGTCGTCTTCCGCCCGGCCGTCCTTCGCACCCCGGCGATCGTCACCATCGTAATCTTCGTGTGGCGGCTGCTGGCCGGTGCGCTGCGGTTGCTGTGGCGCCACCCCGTCGCCTCGGCCGTTGCGCTCACCCCTGGCGCGGTCACCTACGTCTGCGGCTGGCGTTGGGGCCTCAGCCTCATCACCGTGGTCCCCCTCGGCCTCACCGTCTGGTTCCTGCTGGCTCGTCCCTCGTTCCTTCGCTTGGTGGGCTGGCGGTTGCTGGCCTGGTGGCGGCTGGTGTGGGTCTACCGGCGGCACTGGCAACCGGTGATGATCATCTCTGGGCTCGGACGACACATCCGCGGCCGGGACTACCTGCCCCGCGTCGTCCGCGTCACCTGCACCTCGTGGGCCGACGTGGTCACAGTGCGAATGCTCACCGGCCAAGCGGTCAAGGACTGGGCCGACCGCACCGAGCACCTCGCCCACGGCTTCGGTGCCCGTTCCTGCCGGGTCTCCATCGCCCGCTCCGGCCGGCTGCTGCTCGTCTTCCCTCGCCGTGATCCCCTCGCCACTCCACTCCCGGCCGTACCGGTCCCAGATGAGGCGTCGGTGGGGCCGGTGGAGGTCGGCAGGTGCGAGGACGGCACCCCCTGGTTCCTGAAGGTTCACGGCACTCACGTCCTGGTCGCCGGTGCCACCGGGGCGGGCAAGGGCTCGGTCATCTGGTCGGCGATCCGCGGCCTGCTCCCCGCCACCCGTACGGGCCTGGCACAGATCTGGGCGCTGGATCCCAAACGGATGGAACTGTCCTACGGCCGTGACCTGTTCGGCGACCGCTACGCCGCCAACCCGGCCGACTGCGCCGATCTCCTGGAAGCGGCCGTGAAGATCATGCAAGAGCGGGCCGATCGCTACGCCGGGCTCCAGCGCTCCCACACACCCACCCTCGATGACCCGTTCGTCCTGGTGGTGGTCGACGAGGTGGCGTTCCTGACCGCCTACCAGTCCGACAAGGGCCTCAAGCTGCGCATCTCCGCTGCTCTAGCGACGCTCACCACGCAGGGCCGTGCGGTCGGCTTTGGGGTCCTGGCCGCTTTGCAGGACCCGCGCAAGGAGGTCATGAACATCCGCAACCTGTTCCCCGACAAGATCGCCCTCCGCCTGGACGAGTCCGAGCAGGTCGACATGGTGCTCGGCGACGGCGCACGCGACCGCGGGGCGCTGGCCGATCACATCTCCCCCATTCCCGAGCAGGGTGCCGGCATCGGCTATGTCCGGCTGGAGACCTCACCCGACCCGATCCGGGTGCGTGCCGCCTATGTCTGCGACAGCGACATCCGCGCGATGGCCATGGAGGTGACCGCATGAGGGTCTGCTTCTACGGCACCAACGAGGAAATCACCCGCCTGTGTGAACGGCCCGTCCTGGCCGTCCTGGGACCGCGCCACGCTCAACCCGTCTTGGCCTTCGAGCTGTTCAACGTCCGCATCACCGCCGACCCCTACCAGAGCATGTTCCGGCTGGCCGCCGACCTGAACGAAGTGCAGGAGAGGGGCGAGCGTGACTGAGCTGGCCTACATCCTCGACGGCCTGCGCTGCTCGGCCTGCCACGCGGTCAACACGCTGTGGCTGGACCTGATCCGCTGCCTGGTCGAATGCCGCGACTGCGGACAAGGCGCACTCCTCGACCCCGGCGACACTCATGAGGAGGGCGCGTGAGCAATCCCAACGACCGCAGTCTGTCGCGCGCCGAGCGTCAAAGGATGCCGCTCGCGCTGGATGTGGCGGTGGAGATCGCAAAGAACAACGGGGTGTGCATCCGGCCGGTGGTCCTGCGGCGGCTCGACACCCACACCGGCCTCACCGAGGACGTCAACGTCCCCTGCGGGGCCACCATGGACGCCAAATGCCCCTCCTGCGCCAAGCGCAACCGCTACCTGCGGATGGCCCAGTGCCGGGAGGGCTGGCACCTGGACGCCGAACCCTCGATCACCCCGGATCAGCCCAACGAGGAACAGCTGTGGCTGGTGGAGTTCCGCGCCGACATGCAGGCTCAGCGCGATGCCGCCGACAAGGCCGGCGACGACACCACCGACCTGGACGCGATCCTCACCGGCCTGGATGACGAGATCGACGCGGCCGGGATGCGCGGCACCCTGCTCGGCCGTGCCGCGGGCAAGCGCAACCGCTCGACCCGGCGACGCCAGGACGCCCCCGAACTGCCCAGGAAGGTCCGGCAGAACACCACCCTGGGACGGACGTTCACCAGCTCCGACGGGATGGTCTACCGGCCGTCGCTGTTCGTCACGCTTACGCTTCCCTCCTACGGCAAAGTGCGCAACGGCGTGCCCGTCGATCCGGACAGCTACGACTACCGGCGGGCGGTCCGGGACGCGCTGCACTTCTCCAAGCTCGTCGACCGCTTCGTGCAGAACCTGCGCCGCGTCGCAGGCTATGACGTGCAGTACTTCTCTTCGGTCGAACCACAGAAGCGACTCGCGCCGCATCTGCACATGGCCATCCGCGGCACCATGCCCCGCGCCGAGGTCAAGGCGATCGCGGCGGCCACCTACCACCAGGTGTGGTGGCCCCCGGTCGACGAAGTGCGCTTCGAGGGTAATCACCTGCCGGTATGGGCCGAACGTCCCGCACGCGAAGACGGCACCCCCTACCCGGACGGTCAGAACGGCGACTACCTCGATCCAGTCACCGGGGAAGTGCTGCCCACCTGGCGCGAAGCGCTCGACCGGCTGGATGCCGACCAGGAGGCCGAACCGCTGCACGTGGTCCGCTTCGGTCCCCAGGTCAACGTTCAAGGCGTCTTGGGTGGCACCCCGGATGCCGACCAGTGCATCCGCTACCTGAGCAAGTACCTGACCAAGAGCCTCGGCGACACCCTCGACGCCGACAACACCGCTCAACGCGACCACGCGGCCCGCATGGTCGAAGCACTGCGTTACGAACCGTGCTCCCCGGCCTGCTCGAACTGGCTGCGCTACGGCATCCAGCCCAAGAGTCCCAAGGCGGGCATGGCGCCGGGCCGGTGCCGCAGCAAGGCGCACAAGCCCGAACACCTCGGCTACGCCGGCCGTCGCGTCCTGGTCTCCCGCAAGTGGTCGAACAAGACCCTGTCCGAGCACAGGCGCGACCGCCGTACCTGGGTCATGGAAGCCCTCGGCCTGGCCGACAAGCCTGTCGACCCGCGCCGCTACGTCTGGAAGCCCGCCCCGGCCGGCGACGGCGACATCCCCTCCCTGGCTCTGCGGCTGCTGCGCATGGTCGCCGAACGCCAGCGATGGCGAGCAACCCTGCTCACTCTGCAAGAAAAAGCGACAGGACAAGATCTTTCGGCAATGAGGGAGGCGGCATGAAGGAGGACGACGACGAGCTCATGACCGTCCCGGAGATCCTCGACAAGCTCGGCGGAGTCTCCGTGCGGACCCTCTACCGCTGGCGCGAGATCGGCAAGTTCCCCCGCGGCCTGCGACTCCCCAACGACGAGATCCGCCTCCACCGCAGCGAGTTCGAGGCGTGGCTGGAAACCCTCCGGGAGGCGGCGTGAACACCTCGTACGACGTCAAGTTCTTCGAGATCAGCCGGAACAAGTCGAGCAAGACGCCTTCGTACGTGGTGCGCTGGGCGGTCGCCCGGAAGCGCTCCTCGAAGACTTACCGCACCAAGGCACTCGCCGAGAGCTTCCTGTCGGACCTGCGGCAGGCGGCCAAGCGGGGCGAGGCGTTCGACATCGAGAGCGGTCTCCCTCTGTCGATGATCAAGGCCAAGGACGCCCGGACCGTCCTTGAGTTCGTCGCGGCCTTCATCGAGATGAAGTGGCCCCACGCGGCGGCCAAGAGCCGGGACAGCATGTCAGACGCGCTCGCCACGGTCCTCCCCTCGCTGACCAAGGACCGTCCCGGCCGTCCCGATGCCGAGATCATGCGGACGACTCTCCGGAAACACCTCCTCCTTCCGGAGAGCAAGAGGGCCGAGATTTCCCCGGAGATGGCACAGGCGGCCCGCTGGCTCCAGTCCGCGTCGCTTGACCTGACCGTCCTGAACGACGCCAAGACGGTACGGCTGGCACTCGACGCGCTCGCCCTCCGCCTCGACGGCAAGGCGGCGGCTCCGAACACGATCGCCCGGAAGCGGGCCGTCTTCCATGCCGTGCTGGAGTACGCGGTGGAACTGGAGGAGCTGGACGCCAACCCACTGCACAAGGTCACGTGGAAGCCGCCCAAGGTCACCGAGACCGTTGATCCTCGTGTGGCGGTCAACCCCCGGCAGGCTCAAGAGCTGCTCACGATGGTGACCTACGTGGGCGGGCGTGGTCGTGGCCGGCGGCTCATGGCGCTGTTCGCCTGCATGTACTACGCGGCGCTACGCCCGGCTGAGGCGGTCGGCCTGCGACTTCAGGACTGCCACCTTCCGCTCAAGGGCTGGGGGCGGCTAACGGTCGACATCTCCCGGCCCGAGGTCAACACGCATTGGACGGACAGCGGGAACGCCCACGAGGAGCGAGGGCTCAAGCACCGGGGCCGGGCCGACGTACGTCCGGTGCCGATCCCGCCGGAACTGGTCGCGATCCTTCGTCGGCACATCGAGGAGTACGGGACCGGCGCGGACGGGCGGATCTTCCGTAGCGAGCGTGGCGGCGTGATCGCGTCGACGGCCTATACCGAGGTGTGGCAGGAGGCTCGGAAGCTGGCCTTCACCCCGGCGCAGGTGGCCTCTCCCCTGGCTCGCAGACCGTACGACCTGAGGCACGCGGCGGTCTCTCTCTGGCTCAACGCGGGCGTCTCGGCTCCTGATGTGGCGGAGCGGGCCGGGCACAGCGTTGACGTCCTGCTGCGGGTCTACGCCAAGTGCCTCGACGGCCACAAGGACGCGGCCAACAAGCGAATCGGTGACGCGCTTACCGTATGACATGCCTGTCGTACGACCAGGACCTCGGAGACGCTCCGGGGTCCTTCTGCATTTCAGAAAACCGGTTCTCAGCGCGCCACCCTAGCGGCCCGAACGGCGGCGGGAACCTCCTGAAGATAGAGCCGGAATCCTTCCGCTTCCGGCTCGAAGCCCAGCGAGGTGTAGAGGCGGTGGGCACCATCGCCGGCATGGCGCTTGTGGGACAGAAGCTGGACCTTGTTGCACCCCGCGGACCGAGCGTCACCGAGCAGTCGCCGCATGATCGCGGTGGCCACGCCCGTGCGGCGATGATCGACGGCGACCACGACCGCCTCGACGAACGCAGTAGGGGCACAGCCATAGGTCAGATTCGGCATCGTCATCAACGTCGCCGTCCCGACCACCTGATCGTCGACCTCGGCGAGGTAGACGGTGAGATCGTCGGATCGCATCATCCGTGCCCAGGTCCGCTGTTCAAGATCCGAAGCAGTGCGGGAGGAGTCATCTTCGGGATCCTGCTCGGCGGCGTAGACCCGCAGGACCGCCGACAGGTCCTCTGGACGGGTGGTCCGAACGGTGCACGGTACGACAGCGTCCATCATCTGATCAGCATGCCCGTCGTGGGTGACCATGGCCACCAGGCGCCTGCGAAGCCGAGGGAACAGACGTTGGCCGGCAAGGCGCTGGGAAACTCAGCGCGACCTGGGAAAACACGGCCAAGATCATTGCACGCATATTGGTGGAGTGGTGACATGCGGCTGCTTCCGGCTGCCTGCGGTTGCATGTCCTGGAAACGCAAAAGAGGCCCCGGAGGGCCTCTGAGCTGCTGTTTCTGCTGGTGGCAGGTGCAGGACTTGAACCTGCGTAGGCTGAGCCGACGGTTTTACAGACCGCTCCCTTTGACCACTCGGGCAACCTGCCGCGTCCTCCGCTTGCGGCGGCGACAGGAAGAAGAATAGCGGACTTCAGCTGGTGACGTGACATCGGCGGCGCGCGCCGCCCGATACCTGCTCTCACCTGGGCTTTCAGGACACATCAGTTGTTCACGGTGGCCACGGGTGGGGCCTGAGGGGCGCATGGGAGACGTTCCGGCGGCCATGACCGGGGGCGCGGACCCGGCGGGGCCGGGGTGGGACATGCCACCGCCTCGGCATCGGCGGGAGATGCTGGCTAGGCTGATCCGTTACGTACGCGTCTACCGAACCGGCTCGCGGACGCCGCCGCGCTTCGGGGTCCGCGGCACCTGGGAGCCGGGCCGTGGCTGATAGTTCTACCGGTTCAGAGGGGATTGTACTTTGGCGGATTCATCGTTCGACATCGTCAGCAAGATCGACCACCAGGAGGCCGACAACGCGTTGAACCAGACGCTCAAGGAGGTGGGGCACCGGTTCGACTTCAAGGGCACCGGGGCCGCCATCGCCTGGTCGGGGGGGCAGAAGGCGATCGAGATCAAGGCCAACAGCGAGGAGCGCGCCAACGCGGTCCTCGATGTCTTCAAGGAAAAGCTGATCAAGCGAGGGCTCTCGCTCAAGATCCTGGACGCGGACGAGCCCAAGCTGTCCGGCAAGGAGTACCGCCTGCTGGTGACCCTCAAGGAGGGCATCGACCAGGAGCACGCCAAGAAGATCTCGAAGATCATTCGTGATGAGGGTCCGAAGGGCGTCAAGGCACAGATCCAGGGCGACGAGCTGCGCGTGAGCTCGAAGAAGAGGGACGAGCTGCAGGAGGTCATCGCCCTGCTCAAGGGTAAGGACCTGGAGATCGCCCTTCAGTTCTCGAACTACCGTTAGCCCGCCGGGCGCTCGGCGCCTTGACCGGGAGTCCCGTGATTCCCGTCCTTGATCGGGGCACATCCAGGGCACACGGCCGGGGCAGGAGGTCTTCATGCCCCGGCCGCTCACCCGCCGGAGGCGGCACGGCCGCCCGGTCGTCGATAAGCCCGGCACCGCGGGCCCGGCGAGCGTGCCGCGGGCGGGCGGCGACATCCGCGGCGACACCGCCTGTCGGCCCTGGTCGAGGCGTACAGTGGCCGGTACGTAGCGGACGCCCCCGTTGTCCGGAAGATTCGGGGGTTCTGCGTGCGATCGTTCCGCCGCCTGGGCGTCTGCGCCGGTGTGCTCGCCATCGCCGTGGGGGCTCCTCTCCCGGCGCGGGGCGCGGACGTGCGGTCTCCGGCCCGGTACGCGGGCCTCGACGGGTGCCTGTGCGCGCCGTGGAAGCTCTGGGGCCGGGGTGGCGATGTCGTCGATCTCACCGACGCCCGGGTGTTCTCCTCGCGCGGACGGCGTGCTCCGCTGGCCCTGTCACCGAACGGCAGGCATGTCGCGTACTTCCATCTCGGCAGCGGGGCGCTGACGGTGCGGAAGGTGATCTCGGGCGCGGTACGCGCGGTGCCGGGCGTGACCTGGTCGAGTGCCATGCGCGCGACGCGGATCGACCTCTCTCCGCGCGGACGGTACGCGGTGCTGGGAACCGGAGGGGAGTACCGGATCCTGGACACCCGCAGCGGGACGGGCCTCACGCTACGGCCGGGGTTGCGGCCGTGGAGTTTCAGCCCTGACGCGGAGTTCGTCCTGGTGGTGGATGACGCGTTCCAGGCGAAGGTGTACTCGATGTCGCCCTTCGCCGAGCGGGGACGTGTCCCCGTGGGAGGCGCGCTCGGGCCGGGAGGCGAGACCGTCGCCCACTTCACGGAGGGCGATGCCGGTATCGGCCTGTGGAGCGTGCCGTCCGGCGCCCCTGCCACGGGCGTCCCGGTCGCCGTTCCGTACGGCAGGACACCGACCCGGCTGCGCTGGAACGTCGCGGGCCTTCTCGATCTGCAGACGGTCGTCTCGCGCCGGGCCAGGAAGGGGGGCGGGAACCGCTACGGCTGGTACCGGGTCGATCGGGAGACGGGCGGGACGGAACGGATCGCCGGCTTCGTCGTGCCCGGGTCGGTCCACCACCCGATCGTCGCCGGGTTGAGCCCGTGACCCGTCCCGGGTGTGGATCAGCGGCGGTAGCCGGCCATCCGCTCCAGGCGGGCGACGCGCTCCGCGGTGGGCGGGTGGGTGGAGAAGATCCTGCTGATCCCGGTGCCGAGGAAGGGATTGGCGATCATCAGGTGTGAGGCGGAGACGATCCGGCCGTTCTCCGGGAGCGGCAACCGGCGGGTGCCCATCTCGATCTTCCTCAGCGCCGAGGCGAGGGCCAGCGGGTCGCCGGTGAGCCGGGCCCCGGACTCGTCCGCCTGGTACTCGCGGGAACGCGAGATGGCCATCTGGATCATCCCGGCCGCGACCGGGCCGAGCACCATCATGAGGAGCGCGCCGATGAAGCCGGGCCCCTCGTCGTCCTCGCCGCCTCCGAGGAAGAGCCCGGCATAGCCGAGGTAGGTGATCATGGTCGCGAGCGCGCCGGCCACCGAGGAGATCAGGATGTCCCGGTTGTAGACGTGGGAGAGCTCGTGGCCGACGACCCCGCGCAGCTCGCGCTCGTCGAGGAGCCGGGTGATCCCGTAGGTCACGCAGACCGCGGCGTTGCGCGGATTTCGCCCCGTCGCGAAGGCGTTGGGCTGCATGGTCGGCGAGACGTACAGCCGGGGCATGGGCTGGCGGGCCTCGGTGGAGAGCTCGCGCACGATCCGGTAGAGGACCGGTTGCTCGACCTCGCTCACCGGCCGGGCGCGCATGGCGGACAGCGCCATGCGGTCGGAGAAGAAGTAGGTGACGGCGTTGACCGCCAGCGCGATCAGGACCGCGATCTGCACGCCCGCGCCACCCCCGAGCCACGCCCCCACCGCGATGATCACCGCGGACAGTGCGCCGAGGAGGACCGCGGTACGCAGACCGTTGTGGTGCACTACATCCCCCTCCCGGTCGACGCCGACTCACCTGTGACAACGTCTTCGTCCAGGTCGAACGTTCCCGAACGGCTCAGTCTGCGGCGATGAGCGCGGCGGGGACGAGGTCGAGGACCAGCTGGGGGGCGATCGAGAAGGCGATCGCCACGATCGCCGCCAGCGCGACGGCCACGCCGGCGGGCAGCCACCCGCTTCCGCGTCCGCCCCCACCGGGGGCGGCCGTGCCGAAGCCGCCTGTGCGGGAGGCTTCCGTACCGTCCCTGCTCGTGCCGGAGGCGTCCGTGCCGACCCTGGCCGTGCCGGAGGCGTCCGTGCCGGAATCGCTCGGTGCGCGCTCGCCCGTTCCGGTTCTCCCGGCCGCCGGGGCTCCGGCGGCCGGGAGAGCCGGAACCCGAACGGGAGTGAAGATCCGCACGACCCAGGTGACGTAGTAGTAGAGCCCCACGACCGTGTTGACCGCCATGACCACGGCCAGCCAGCCGCCGTCGGTGCCGAGCAGCTCCCGGAACACCACGATCTTGGCGAAGAGCCCCGCCAGCCCCGGGGGCAGGCCCGCCAGGCAGATCAGGAAGAAGGCCAGCGCCAGCCCCGCCGGAGGGCTGCGGAACACCAGTCCCCGGTAGTCGTCGAGCCCTCCGCCCCCGGGTCCCCTCGACACCAGCATGACCACGGCGAAGGCGCCGAGGTTCATCGCCGCGTAGAAGACCAGGTAGGCGATCGAGGCGCTCATCGCCTCGCCGTCCCTGACCCCCAGGGGAGCCAGGATGTAGCCCGACTGGGCGACGGAGGACCAGGCGAGCAGGCGGACCGCGTTGCGCTGGCGCAGGGCCAGCAGGTTGCCCACGGTCATGGTCAGAGCGGCGATGATCGCGACCAGCGGGACCCAGGTGGCGCCCTGGCCGTCCAGGGCGACGACCAGGATGAGGATCAGCCCGGAGAACCCGGCCGCCTTGGAGACGACCGAAAGGAGGGCCGCGACCGGCACGGGTGCCCCCTCGTAGACGTCGCCCGCCCACGCGTGGAACGGCACCGCGGCGACCTTGAAGGCGAACCCGGCCAGAACGAGCACCACGGCCACGGTCACCACGGCGGGCGGCACCTGGCCGATCTGCTGCAGGGCACCGGCGGCGCCGTCGACACCGGCAGCACCGGCGACACCGGCGGCACCGCCCGGATCCGTGGAACCGGGGCCTGGGCCGGTCGCCCGGAGGGCGTGGGCGATCCGGTCGAGGTAGACGGTTCCGGTCGCGCCGTACAGCAGGGAGACGCCGAAGAGCATGACGGCCGTGGAGACCACCGAGACCAGGAAGAGCTTCACCGCCGCCTCGGAGCCGCTGCCGTCGTAGCGCCTGAGCGCGGTGAGCGCGAACACCGGTAGCGAGACCAGCTCCAGCGCCACCACCAGCATGATCAGGTCGCGGGAGGCGGGAAGGGCGACGGCTCCCACCAGCGTGCAGAGCAGCAGGAAGTACCACTCGCCGACGGGGATGTCCTCACGGGACAGCTCGGTCGCCGACAGCAGCACCACGACGACTCCCGCGACCAGCGCGAGCCCCGCGAAGATCAGCGTGAAGTCGTCGACCACGAAGGAGCACGGTGCCGCGGTGGCGGGCACGGTGGCTCCGGGCGCGGTGGCCGCCGCGGACGCGGCGTCCGGGGGGACGAGGGCACCGATCGCCGCGCGGGAGGAGCCGAGCAGCCCTTCGGGCACGCAGAAGGTCCTCAAGGGCTCTCCGGCCCGTACGGCCTGCGAGACCACCGTCGCCAGGGCCGCGATCACCCCGGTCAGCGTGACCGCCCCGAGCGCCTGCCGGACGTACGCCCTGCGGGGCAGGAAGGCGTCCAGCAGCAACACGAGCCCGGCGAAGAGCGCCAGGATCAGCGGCGGCGCGATCGCGTGGTAGTCGATGGACTGGATCACGGCGCCCCCAGCAGGGTGCGGACCACCGGATCGGTGACGGCGAGGAGAAGCTTGGGCCAGAGCCCGAACAGCAGGATCAGTACGACCAGCGGCACCCAGGCGGCCAGTTCGTGGCCCATGACGTCGGGCAGGAGGGATCCTCCCGTGGAGGAGGGCGGACGGCCCGCCGCTCCCTCCTCGGGTGTTCTCGAGCTCCGCGAGCTCCGCGAGCTCCGCGCGGCGGCCTCCTGCGTCACCGTGCCCTGTGCCGCCACGGCCCTGACGTCGGCGGCCGCCGTGTCCTCCTCGATGCTCGTAGGGCCCGTGGAGGCGGGGGCGCCCGTGGCGGCGGCGGTGAGAACCGGGGCGTGGACGGTCTCGGTGCTCCTGCCGTGCGTGACGCGGGAGAGCATGAGCAGGAAGTAGGCGGCGGTCAGCACGGTGCCCAGACCTCCGAGGGCCATGAAGACGAGGTAGAGGGGGCCGGGCAGACCCGTGGCGGGGCGGAAGGCGCCGAGCAGGGCCAGCATCTCCCCCCAGAAGCCGGCCAGCCCCGGCAGCCCGAGCGAGGCGACACAGGCGAAGGTGAGCAGCGAGCCCAGGCGCGGAAGGCGCGTCAGCATGCCGCCGCCGAGCACGCGCATGTCGGAGGTGCCGTAACGTTCCTTGATCGCTCCTGCCACGAAGAACAGCAGGGCGGTGATCAGGCCGTGGGCGATGTTGCCGAACAGTGCCCCGTTGACCCCCACCGGGGTGAGCGTGGCGAACCCCAGCAGCACGAAGCCCATGTGGCCGACCGACGAGTAGGCGATCATCCGCTTGAGGTCGCGCTGGGCGAGGCAGGCCAGGGAGCCGTAGACGATCCCGGCCACCGCGAAGGCGCCCAGCCAGGGAGCCGTCGCGGCGGCGCCGTCGGGCAGGACCGGGATCGCGATGCGCGCGAAGCCGTACGTGCCCATCTTGAGCAGTACGCCCGCGAGGAGCACCGAGCCGACGGTCGGGGCCTCGGTGTGGGCGTCGGGCAGCCAGGTGTGCAGCGGCCACATCGGGGTCTTGACCGCGAACCCGATGCCGACGGCCAGGAAGGCGATGATCTGCACCGAGCGGGACACGCCGGTTCCCCGTGCCTCGGCGAGGACCGTCATGTCCAGGGTGCCGGTCTGCGACCAGATGAGCAGCAGGCCGAGCAGCAGGACCACCGAGCCGAGAAGGGTGTAGAGGATGAACTTGATCGCCGCCGCCCGGCGGGCCCGGCCTCCCCAGACGGCGATCAGGAAGTACATCGGGATGAGGACGATCTCGAAGAACACGAAGAACAGCAGCAGGTCGAGCGCGAGGAACGTGCCGACCATGCCGACCTCGAGGACGAGCAGGGTGAACACCATCGCCCGTGGCCGGTCGCCGCCGGACCGCAGCAGTTGCCCGGGACCGTCGGCGCGTCCCCGGCACAGGTAGACGAAGCAGAGGAAGGTCAGCAGCGTGGTCAGCACCACCAGGGGGAGCGAGATCCCGTCCACGCCCAGGTGGAACCTGAGGTCGAGCCCGGGGACCCAGGCCAGGTCGGTCGCGAACTGCACCCGGGCGGCGTCGCCGTGGTCGAAGGCGACGGCCAGCACCACCGACAGCGCGAACGTCACACCTGAGACGGTCAGGCCGTGCGCCCGGAGCAGCCGCCCCCGGGCCGCGGTGTCCGTGCCGGAGGGCACGAGCAGCGCGACGGCCCCGGCGAGCGGCAGGCCGATGAGCGCGAGTGGCACCCAGCTCATGGAGGTCAACGGCGCGTCACCGCCAGACGGACGAGGGGCGGCACGACGAGGGCCACGACGCCCCGGAGAGGCACGAAGATCACTTGAGGATCACCGCCCCGGCCGTGAGGAGAAGGACGCCCGCCAGCAGGCCGGTGATGTAGAGCTGGGCGTTGCCGTTCTGCGCCAGGCGGACGAGCCCGGCCACGCCCAGGGTCGTCCGGCCCGAGCCGCGCACCGCGCCGTCGACCACGCGGTCGTCGACGCGGACGACCAGGCCGCCGAGGAGCAGGACGGGGCGGACGAACAGGGCCGTGTAGACGGCGTCGACGTGGAAGGCCCGTTCACAGGGGACGCGTAGCGGGCCGAGCAGGCGGGCCGGGTCGCTCCCGGGCTCCGAGCGCCACACGGCGTAGACCACCCCGGCGCCCAGCAGCGCCAGCACGAGGCTGAGGGCGGCGGTGCCCCAGTGGACGTCACCGATCCGGGCGAGGCCGAGGAGGAGGGCCGGGACCGCCAGGACGACGATGGGCCAGCGCATGGTGGGCGGTGTCCCGTGCACGGGGGCATGGGCGGGGGCGGGGTCTGCCGGGGCGCGCTGCCCGAAGAAGGTGCGCAGCCACGCCCGGGTGGCGTAGGCGCCGGTGACGGCGACCGTGGCCAGGGCGCAGCAGTACAGCAGCAGGGCGGCGGCGTCGGTCAGCGGGCCGGCGGACAGGGAGCCCTCGATGGCCACCAGCACCTCGTCCTTGCTGAAGAAGCCGCTGGCCGGTGGGAGGCCCGTCAGCGCGGCGAAACCGATCGTCATCGCGGCGAAGGTGACGGGAAGGCTCGTGCGGAGCCCTCCCATGGTGCTCATCAGGTTGGAGCCGACCGCGTGGATCACCGCCCCCGCACAGAGGAAGAGCAGCGCCTTGAAGGCCCCGTGGGTGATCAGATGGAAGATCGCGGCACTCCGGGAACCCGCCGCCAGGGCACCGGCCATGTAGGCGAGCTGGCTGACGGTGGAGTAGGCCAGGACGCGTTTGAGGTCGTCCTGGGCCAGGGCGGCGAGGGCCGCGCCCAGCATGCCGAGCGCGGCCAGGACCGCGAGCACGTCCAGGGTGGCGGGGGCTCCGAGGAAGACCGGGTAGAGGCGGGCGACGACGAAGATCCCGGCGGCGACCATGGTGGCCGCGTGGATGAGGGCGCTGATCGGCGTCGGCCCGGCCATCGCGTCGGGCAGCCAGACGTGCAACGGCACCTGGGCGCTCTTGCCGGCCACCCCGGCCAGCAGCAGCATGGTGGCCGCGACGAGCGTGCCGGACGACATCGCGGGGACGGCCGCGACGACGTCGGCGATCCTGAAGCTGCCGGCCGCCGTCCCGAGGACGAAGATGCCGAACAGGAAGCCCACGTCCCCGATCCGGGTGACGAGGAACGCCTTGATCGCCGCCCGCGAGTTGGCCCTCTCCTCCCACCAGTGGCCGACCAGCAGGTAGGAGCACAGACCCATGACCTCCCACCCCACGTAGAGGACGAGCAGGTCCGCCGAGTAGACGACCAGCAGCATGGCGCTGGTGAACAGGCTGATGAACGAGCTGTACGACGGGTACCGCCGGTCGCCGCGCATGTAGCCGACGGAGTACACCTGGACGGCCAGCGCGACGACGGTCACCAGCACCGCGATCGAGGCGGCGAGGCCGTCGACGAGCAATCCCACCGAGATGGGCACCGAGCCGGTCTCGATGACGGCGAAGGTCGCGGTGATCCCTTCGGTCGTGCCCTGCCCACCGGCACCGGCCGGCACGGACGCCTCGGCTCCGCTCCGGCCCGCGGCGACCCAGGCGGCGTACGCCGGCCAGAGCGCCAGGAGGGCGGAGGCCGCGGTGGGTATCACGGCGATCCAGGCGGCTCGGCGGCCGGCCGCGTCATGGGCGGCGGGGTCGGGTGCGGGAGGTGTCACACCGGTGGAGCGGTGGGGGAAGCGAGAGCCGAGCAGGCCCGCGGCGGCTCCCAGAAAGGGCAGCAGGATCACGAGCGCGGCAATGGTGATCATGGTGCTTCACCCGGCCCGGCGTCCGTCCGGCGCCCCTCCGCGGAGTCGGGCGACCCGGCCCGGGGGCGGGGCCGAGGGGGGATCGAGGGCTCGGCCGGGGTGCGGGCGGGGCGGCTGGGCGTGTGGGCGGAACCGGTGGACGTGAGGGCGGGGCCTGCCGGTGCGAGAGCGGGCTCGGTGCCCGGGGAGGAGGCGGCCTCGTCCGGCGGAAGGGCCGCGGGGGTGGTCGCGGTGGGGGCGGAACCGGCGTGGCTGGAATCGGCGGAGGTGGGGAGGGTGGCGGTGGCGGGCTCGGCCAGGGAGCGGAGACGGTCGAGGTCGACGGTCCGGCGGTTGCGGTAGAGAGCGAGAATGATCGCGAGGCCGAGACCGACCTCCGCGGCGGCGATCACGATGACGAAGAGCGTGAGGACCTGCCCGCCGTGCAGCCGGTCGCGCAACCACACGTCGAAGGCGACCAGGTTGAGGTTGACCGCGTTGAGCATCAGCTCGACCGACATCAGCACGAGGATCGTGTTGCGCCGGGCGAGCACGCCGTACACGCCGATGGAGAACAGCAGCGCCGAGACGACGGCGGGATAGACGACGTGCATGTCAGTCCCTCCCGCGGATGTCGGTGCGGGACAGGACGATGGCGCCTATCAGGGCAGCGAGCAGCAGGACCGAGAGCGCCTCGAACGGGAGCACCCAGTTGCGGAAGATGCTGGAGCCGAGCTCACGCGCGGAACCACCGCCGGGTTCGAGGGGGACGTAGGCCATGCGGAAGCCGTCGACGACGACGGTGACCAGCACGGCCGCGGTGGCGATCGCCACGATCGCGGCGGTGGGCCTGTTCGGGCTGTCGAGATCGGCGGTCCTGCCGATCGGGGCACGGGTCAGCATGATGCCGAACAGCAGCAGGACCACGATCGCACCGACGTAGATCAGGACCTGGACCCAGGCGACGAACTCGGCGGTCAGGACCAGATAGCACCCCGCCAGCGCGCCGAAGCAGACCACCAGCCACAGGGCGGCGTGGACGAGCTGCCGGGTGGTCACGACCAGCAGGGCCGACCCGACGGCCACCGCGCCCAGCAGAAGAAAAACGATCTCCTGCCCGCTCGGTGACAGATAGGACGGCGCCTCGGTCACGTCTCCTCCTTCGGCTCTCCGCTGGGATCCGCAGGAGAAGTCTGCTCCGGCGCGTCGGCCGCCGGGGGCACGCCACCCTTACCTGTGGATAACTTCTCGGCGGAGGAGCCGCCCGTGGACGAGTCCGCGGGCTTGGGGAGGGATCCCGGTGGACGGATGGCCCGGACGCGCGCGTGTGCCGCCGAGGTGGCGGGGCCGGAGGGCCCGCCCGGCGCCCGCGCGGAACGTCCGGGAGGCGAGGGAGGCGCGGAAGGTGCGGAAGGTGCGGAAGGCGCGGAAGGCGCGGAAGGCGCGGAAGGCGCGGCGGGGGCGTCCGTGGCCGGGGAACCGGAAGCACCGGGGGCCGGGGAACCCGGGGAGCCTGAGGAATCCGGGGAACCCGGACCGGAGCCGGACCTGGAGGCCGGGGCGGCGGGGGTGGCGGGGGCGGAGGCGGGTGTACCGGAGGGCGACGCGCCGGAGGGGGACGTACCGGAGGAGGGGGTGGGTCGGGGGCGGACCGGGCGCGAGGTCGCCGCCAGTTCCTTGGGCGGGTCGGCGTTGGGTTCGTGGGCCGGGGGCGGCGGGACGGTCGCGGCCCAGGCCGCCAGCCTGTCCTTCTCGTGCAGGAGGTTGCGGATGTCCCCGTCGGCGTACTCGAACTCCGGGGACCAGAACAGGGCGTCGAAGGGGCAGACCTCGATGCAGATCCCGCAGTACATGCAGAGGGAGAAGTCGATCGCGAAGCGGTCGAGCATGTTGCGGGCGCGGGGACGGCCGCCCTCGGGCGCCGGGAGGGTCTCCTTGTGGGAGTCGATGTAGATGCACCAGTCGGGGCACTCGCGGGCGCAGAGCATGCACACCGTGCAGTTCTCCTCGACCAGCGCGATCACCCCCCTGCTCCGGGGCGGCAGCTCCGGCCGGACCTCGGGGTACTGCTGGGTCACCGACCTGCTCAGCATGTGGCGAAGGGTCACGGAGAGCCCCTTCGCCAGTCCCACTCCTGGTATCCGCGCCACAACTCAACATCATGACGCACGGTGGGGCGCTCGGGAATGCGGCGGGCACCGGAGACCTCGCCGGTATGGCCCCGACGGCGCGGATCACACGGGCCCGAAGTTATCCACAGAAGTTATCCACAGACTGTGTGTTCGATAACCGCCGCCCACTCGCCCTGGTGAAGCACAATGCTCTGCGTTCATGCCAAAAGAATCGTATTGTTCGCCCCATGTCCTACCAGTACGGACCGCCTGCATGGCAGCCGCGGCCACCGGCGCGTTCCACCACGGCGTGGAGCGTCCTGTGGGCCCTGGCTCCCCTGCTGACCTGCGGTATCGGTACGCCGTTCATCATCGGCCACGCCGCCCACCGACTGCGCAGTCCGCTGCTGGCCCTCGCCGCCGTCCTCTACGGCATCGGCATCGGCGTCTTCATGACCGGCGCCTCGATCTACGGCGACTCCGACCTCATCCCGGTATGGCTGGACACCGTCGGGTCGATCGGCCTGTTCGGTAGCTGGATCGGCGGCCTGATCCACGCCCTGATCATCAGGGAGTCGGTGTTCCGGCGTCCCGTGGACGGGCACCCGCACCCGGCCGCGAGGTACGGGCACGTCCGGACCCCGCACACGACCGCACCGACGGCGCCCTCGGCCATGCGCCCGCCCGCGGGGTGGCAGCGGCCCTCGCCACAGCGCATGGGGGGCGGCGCGCCGCAGGGCGTTCACCACGGACCGCCCGCTTCGCGCGACACCGGCCCGCACGGCGCCGGCCCCTACGACACCCGCCGCGACGTCCCCCCGTACGGTTCCGCCGGCCCGTACGACAAGGGGTCGTACGACAAGGGACCTCATGACAACGGGCCGCACGGCAACGGCCCGTACGGCAACGGTCCTCATGGCGGGCAGCGGCACGACGAGATGCCCCGCGACGGGCGGCCCCGTCAGGGGTCACCGCCCCACCCGGCCGGGTACCTCTCGCACGGGCGGCCCTCCCACGATCCCGCGGTACCGGACCGGGACGCCGGGACCCCACTGGGCCGGCTGGGGCCGTACCGGCTGATCGGCGAGCTCGGGAAGGGCGGGCAGGGGAAGGTCTACCTCGCGCTCACACCGCAGGGGCAGAAGGTCGCGATCAAGGTGCTGCACGACCACGTCGGCGGCGACCGGGCGGTCAGGGAACGCTTCCTGCGCGAGGTGGAGGCGACCCGCAGGGTGGCGACGTTCTCCACCGCGCGCGTCCTCGACGTGAACATCAACGAGGATCAGGCGTACGTCGTCAGCGAGTACGTGGAGGGCGTCTCCCTGGAGAAACTCGTCCGCGACAGGGGACCCCGCGACGAGGACGGGCTGACCCGGCTCGCGCTGGCCACGGCGGGCGCGCTCGCCGCTATCCACCGGGCGGGGGTCGTGCACCGGGATTTCAAACCGGCCAACGTGCTGATCGGCGCCGACGGGCCCCGGGTGATCGACTTCGGTATCGCCCGCGCCCTCGACCAGGTGACCGCGACCTCGGGAAAGATCATGGGCACACCCGCCTACATGTCACCCGAGCAGCTCTCGGGCGAGGCGATCGGCACGGAGACCGACGTGTTCAGCTGGGCCGCGACGATGCTCTTCGCCGCCTCGGGGCAGGCGGCCTTCGGGGAGGACACCATCCCCGCGATCCTGAACCGGGTGATCAACCACCATCCCGACCTGACGCCCATGCCGCCGTCACTGCGCCCGCTGGCCGCCGCCTGTCTCGACAAGCTGCCCGCCAACCGGCCCACGGCCTCCGACATCATGCTGCGGATCGTGCACTGACCGGCCGAGGGTCGCGGGGCGAGCGGGGTGGCCGGGAGGGCCGGGATGGCCGGGAAACGGTTCTCCGGCGGTGAGAGCGCGCGAGCACGCGGGGATACGCGGAGGGACGCGGGGGAGAACGCGGGAACGCGGAGGAACGCGGAGGAGAACGCGGGAACGCGGAGGAACGCGGAGGAGAACGCGGGAACGCGGGGGGACGCGAGGGAGAACGCGGGGACGCGCGCGGGTCAGGGCACCGCGTCCCTCGCCCCCTCCGACAGGGTCAGGTACTCCTCGTGGGTCAGCGCGCGAACCTGGAGCTCCAGATCGTTTCCGGAGGCGAAGCGCTCCACCTCCTCGGGGTCCCAGCGGCCGGGCAGGTGGAAGAGCCCCCCGCCCACCAGCAGGCCGCTCACCCCGGACTCCGCCGAGTACAGCAGCAGCTCGGACGCCTCCAGCTCCCGGGTCCTGCGCGCCGTCTCCAGCAGCAGACGGTCGTGGACGACCACCAGCCGGCAGTGCGGCTGCCCCTCGCGCCTGAGCACCCTTCCCTGCGCGTTCTGCCTGCGCGTCCTGCGGCGGCCGATCCCGACCACGACGACGGCCCCGACGACCGTCAGCCCCGCCAGCACCAGCGCCACGATGCCGAGCGCCCCCATCCCCCGGGTGACGTCGGCGCGGGTGTCGGTCAGGTTCAGCAGCACCAGCGCCACGAAGACCGCCCCGTAGGCGAGCACCGCCCACATGAGCACGTACAGCAGTTGCTCGCGCCACCACACCTTGGGCGAGCTCAGGGGCGGCCTGAGGCTTCTCGCGCCGGGCACGCGCAGACGCGGCAGCGGCGCGGGCGCCCGGCGCCAGGTCACCCCGTGCCACCTGGGGGACCTGCGCGCCAGCGCGACCCTGGCGCGCTGCGGCGTGTCGAACGTCCGGAACTCGAACTCCAGCCCGTTGCCGGCGGCGAACGCCTCCACCTCCTCCCTGGAGCGGGCACCCGGCGCCTCCAGCATGACCAGGCCGGACTCGTCCAGCACGGCCAGGCCGTACCTCGTCCTGCCCCTGCCGGGATAGCCGAAGATCAGCATGGTGCGCGCCCGGACCTCACCGGCCAGCGGCAGCCGCACCGGTGGATGTTCCGGCACGTCGACGACCAGTTCGTGGTTCTCAACGGCAAGCGCGAGGCTCATGCGTTCCGTCCTTGGCAGGTGGTGTCACAGGGTGTATTACTTCCCTGCCCAGCGTGGGCGCTTCGAACGTCAGATCATCTCGTACGGCGGCCCGATCGCGCGAGGACCGGTGAGAAGGAGACGCCGGATCGGCCGGCGAGGAGGAGGCGCGGGGTCACCCGGCGACGACCCTGACGACCCCCGTCAGCGCGAGCTGGAACAGCGCCAGCGGCACGAGCACCACCCAGGCGAGCCTCTGCAACTGGTCCTCGCGCAGGCGCGGGTAGCTCACCCGCAGCCAGATGATCACGAAGACCAGCAGGAAGACCTTGAGCAGCATCCAGACCGGCCCGGGAAGGAAGGGCCCCTGCCAGCCGCCCAGGAACAGCACGCTGGTCAGCGCGGACACCACGACGATCCCGGCGTACTCGGCCAGCATGAACAGCGCGAACCTCATGCCGGTGTACTCGGTCATCGGGCCCATGACGAGCTCGGAGTCGGCGATCGGCATGTCGAACGGCGGGCGGCGCAGTTCGGCGAGCCCGGCGACGAAGAAGACCACCCCGCCGATCGCCTGCCAGGGCAGCCACCACCACTGCCAGGCCTGCACGATGCCCGGCAGGGAGAGCGTCCCCGCGGCCATGGCCACGCTGGAGGCCGCCAGGACCAGCGGCAGCTCGTACGACATGAGCTGGGCCGCCGAGCGCATGCCGCCCAGGACCGAGTACTTGTTGCCCGACGACCACCCGGCCATGACCGAGCCGAGCACGCCGACCCCCATCACGGCGAGGACGAAGAACAGCCCGGCGTCCAGGTCGACCCCGACCAGCCCGGGGCCGATCGGGATCACGACCATGACCAGCAGGTAGGGGATCAGCGCCACGCCGGGCGCCAGGGCGAAGACCCGGCGGTCGGCGGCGGCCGGGATCACCTCCTCCTTCTGCATGAACTTGACCCCGTCGGCGACGAGCTGGGCCCAGCCGTGGAAGCCCCCGGCGTACATGGGACCCAGGCGCGCCTGCATGTGCGCCATGACCTTGTGCTCCATCTGCCCGGCGACCAGCGGCAGCACCAGGAAGGCGGCGACGATCACGAGCAGCCGGACGGCGGCGTCGAGCACCTCGGCGATCACGGGCACCTCCGGCGAGGAGGCTCGGGCACCACGGCGGTCACGGGCACCTCCGGCGGGGCGTCTCAGGCACCACGGTCGCGCCCCCAGCCGGCCGGTACCCCGGGAGGGAGCGTCTTGCGGCGGCTCGGCGAGCCGTGGTCGGACTCGCCGGGCTCCTTGGCGCCCGGCCACGCCTTGGCGACCCGGGCGGCCAGGACGAAGTCCTTGCGGAGCGGGAACCCCTCGAACCCCTCGGGGAGCAGCAGGGGGACGAGGTCCGGGTGGCCCTCGAAGACGACGCCGAACATCTCGAAGGTCTCGCGCTCGTGCCAGTCCGCCCCGCGGAAGACCCCGACCGCGCTGGGCAGCCGGGGGTCGGCCCGCGGTACGCGGGTGCGCAGCAGCAGGCGGGAGCGGGAGGCCGGGGCGTAGAGGTGGGCGACGACCGCGAACTCCTCCGGGGGCTCGTCCACCGCGGTCAGCCAGTCGAAGAACTCGTACCCCTCGGCCCTGGCGGCGGCCAGCAGGTCGACCCAGTCGCCGGCGTCGACGTCCGCCGTGGTCTGGCCGAAGGACTCCGACACCCTGGCGCGCCCGTCTCCGGAGAGACGGGCCAGGGCCCCGGCCGCGGGCACGGCCGCGGGGACGGACGCGGGGACGGACGCGGGGACGGACGCGGGATCGGGCGCGGGGACGGGCAGGTCAGGCATAGCGATCACCCAGGTTCTCGGCCGCGATCTTCTCCTGGAGCATCATGATGCCGTGGAGCAGGGCCTCGGGCCGGGGAGGGCAGCCGGGCACGTACACGTCGACCGGGATGATCTGGTCGACGCCCTTGGTCACGCAGTAGGAGTCCCAGTAGGGGCCGCCGGAGTTGGAGCAGGCGCCGAAGGAGATCACGTACTTGGGGTCGGGCATCTGCTCGTAGAGCCGCTTGACCGCGGGGGCCATCTTGTCGGTCACCGTGCCGGAGACGATCATCAGGTCGGCCTGTCGGGGGCCGTTGGCGAACGGGATCACCCCGAACCTGATGAAGTCGTGCCTGCTCATCGAGGTCGCGATGAACTCGATCGCGCAGCAGGCCAGACCGAAGTTGAACGCCCACAGCGAGTAGCGCCGCCCCCAGTTGAGGATGAAGCGCATGGGTTTGGGTGCCAGCCGCGAGACCGGCCCCACGGTGGGCATCGGGAGATCCGCCATGGCACGCATTCTCCTTCGGTGTCGGCGCCCGCGCTCCGTCGGCCCGCCGGGGCTCAGGTCCAGGTGAGCACGCGCTTGCGCCAGGCGTACAGGATGCCGAGCGCGATGAAGGCCAGGAAGACGAACATCTCGGCCAGGGTGGCCGCCCCGAAGCCGGGGGCGGCGAAGATCGTCGCCCACGGGAACAGGAAGACCGCGTCGACCGCGAAGACCACGTACAGGTAGGTGAACACGTAGTAGCGGATCTGGGACTGCGCCCAGCCGTCGCCGACCGGGTCCACGCCGCACTCGTAGGTGAGCAGCTTCTCGTGGGTGGGGCGGCTGGGACGGAGTGCCCGGTTGACGAGCAGCGCCCCCGCGACGATCAGCAGGCCGATCGCGAACAACGCGAGGACGACCACGTAGGAGCCGAAATATCCGCTCATGGCCTCTCCTCCCGGGATCCGCGCCGCGGCACTCCCTCGTCCTACCTATAGCAGCATCCGCCGCCCCCGTCACGCGATGGGAACCCCCGGGAGCGGGACCGGCCCGGGGCGTCGGGACGCCTAAAGCCTCCGTGTACCTAATATCAAATCCGAGTAAATACCTCATTATTACGTTTAGCCTCTTTTCATGCCTAATAAGCGATTCATCGGAGGAATCGCCTGGGTGGCCGCAATGCTCGCCGGTTGCGGTGCGGCCACCGCCTCCCCCGTGACGAGGGCCCCCCTGCCCTCGGAACCGACAATGATCAATTATGTGGACCCGTCGGCCGTCAGCGGCCTGACCACCCGGACGCTCAGCAGTGGCGAGCGCGGAGGCCGGCGGGCGCACGCCGCCTACCCGGCCGTCACCGGGGCCCCCCGCCTCACCGACCGGCTCCGCGACACGGTCGAGGACGAGCTCCGCCGCTTCACCTGGCGCGAGGCCCCCGGCGACACCACGACCGCTCCCGAGTTCAACGTGGACTGGCTCCTGGCCGCCGCGTCCGAGGAGGTGCTGGGGGTACGGCTGCGCATCGGCCGTTCCATGGACGCGGGCTGGCGGGAGTCGCGCACCACCCTCTGGTACGACCGGACCGACCGCCGCGTCCTGGGCTCCGCGGGCCTGATCAGGGACGACGCCGCGATGTCCACGCTGGTGGGGCTGGTCGAAAACGAGATGACCAGGCGGGGAACGCCGGTGCGCCTCGACCCGCTCAGGCTCGACCCGAGGATGTTCGACTCCCTGGTCTTCAACCCGCGCGGCGACCTCGTCGTGGAGTTCGACGACGGGCAGGTGGCCTCCAGGTCCACCGGGCGGGTGGCGGTCGCCGTGCCGTCGGCCGTCTCCGGGCCGCTGCTGTCGCCGACCGGCCTGCGGGCGCGGCGGGCGGTCGCGTCGGCGCCCAGGCCGTCCGGCACCTCGCAGCGGGACATGCTGGCGGCGAGCACCGACAAGCCCCCGGCCCGCAGTTCCAGGGCGGGCGGCGTGGACTGCGCCAGGGCCCGCTGCGTGGCCCTGACCTACAACGACGGACCCGGCCCCGACACCGGACGGCTGCTCGACGTCCTCGGCCGGCACGGGGCCAGGGCCACCTTCTTCAGCCTCGGCTCCGGCGCCTCGGCCCGCCCCGACCTGCTGCGGCGGATGCGGGACGAGGGGCACCTGGTGGCCAACCACACCTGGTCCCACCGCGACCTCACCACGCTGACCACCCTCATGGTCACCTCCCAGCTCAACCGCGCCCAGCACGCGATCGCCCAGGCGATCGGACAGGCCCCCACGCTCATGCGCCCGCCGTACGACGGGCTCGACGGGCGGGTGGCCGGCGCCGCCGCCGGGCTGGGCATGGCCGTGGTCCGCTGGAACGTCGACGCCGACGACCGCGGCGAGCCCGACCCCCGCGTCATCGCCGACCGGGTCGTCACCCGGACCGGCCCGGGGTCCATCGTCCTCATGCACGACGTCCACGGCGCCACCGTGGACGCGGCGCCGGAGATCGTGCGCAGGCTCGCCGAGGCGGGCTACACCTTCGTCACCGTTCCCGAGCTGTACGGCCCGCGCGCGATGCGACCGGGCTGGATCTACGACTCCGGGGCCGGCGCCGAGTCGCCGGAACGACTGCCGGCGTCATACCCTGGGGCTATGAGGCCATAACCGGAGGCGATGAGAGCCGCTCGAGGACGGGACATATATTGGACGGCGTGACCACAACCGTCCTCTTCGGCCGCCTGCACGTCGACCTGTGCAGGCTCGCGGCCGGGCTGTGTCGGACCGGCCGTCCGCGATCGTGACCTCTCCGCGGGCCGCTGGAGGCCCGCGATGCGCCGTGCACGCACGCCCCAGGCTTCGACTCAAGGCCGCCGAGGACAATGCGACAAAGGTCACTTTCCTCCGCCGAGTGGAGCGCGAAAAGACTACGCGTCACCCCGAGGACCTAGCATGGAAAAAAGAATGTGCCACGAACAACGGCGCGCTGTCGCGTCGAGGAGGACTGAGCTGTGACCAAGCAGGTTCAGCAACTCGACCGCGTGATCATCCGGTTTGCCGGCGACTCCGGTGACGGCATGCAGCTGACCGGTGACCGCTTCACCGCAGGGACCGCGGAGTTCGGCAACGACCTCTCGACGCTCCCCAACTTCCCCGCCGAGATCCGCGCCCCCGCAGGCACCCTGCCGGGCGTGTCGAGTTTCCAGCTCCACTTCGCCGACCACGACATCCTCACCCCCGGCGACGCCCCCAACGTCCTGGTCGCGATGAACCCCGCCGCGCTGAAGGCCAACCTCTCCGACCTGCCGCGCGGCGCCGACATCATCGCCAACACCGACGAGTTCACCAAGCGCAACCTGCAGAAGGTCGGCTACGACGCCAACCCGCTGGAGGACGACTCGCTCGCCGAGTGGCGGCTCCACCCGGTGCCGCTGACCTCGCTGACGGTCAGGGCGCTGGAGGGCTTCGACCTGTCCAAGAAGGACGCCGAGCGCTCCAAGAACATGTTCGCCCTCGGGCTGCTGAGCTGGCTCTACCACCGGCCCACCGAGGCGACGATCCAGTTCCTGGAGACCAAGTTCGCCAAGAAGCCCGACATCGCCAAGGCCAACATCGCGGCCTTCCAGGCGGGCTGGAACTACGGCGAGACCACCGAGTCCTTCTCGGTCTCCTACGAGATCAAGCCGGCCAAGCTGCCCCCGGGCGTCTACCGCAACATCTCCGGCAACCAGGCGCTCGCCTACGGCCTGATCGCCGCCTCGGTGCAGTCGAGGCTGCCGCTCTTCCTGGGGTCGTACCCGATCACCCCGGCCAGCGACATCCTGCACGAGCTCTCCCGGCACAAGCGGTTCGGCATCCGCACCTTCCAGGCCGAGGACGAGATCGCGGGCGTCGGCGCGGCGCTCGGCGCGGCCTTCGGCGGGGCGCTGGGCGTCACCACGACCTCCGGGCCGGGTGTCGCGCTCAAGGCCGAGACCGTCGGCCTGGCGGTGACCACCGAGCTGCCGCTCATCGTGGTCGACGTGCAGCGGGCCGGTCCCAGCACCGGCATGCCCACCAAGACCGAGCAGACCGACCTGCTGATGGCCATGTTCGGCCGCAACGGCGAGTCGCCGCTGCCGATCATCGCGCCCTCGACCCCGTCGGACTGCTTCGACGCGGCGGTGGAGGCGGCCAGGATCGCGGTGAAGTACCGCACCCCGGTCATGCTGCTCTCCGACGGCTACCTGGCCAACGGCTCCGAGCCGTGGAAGGTGCCCGACGCGGCCGACCTGCCCGACATCTCCACCGAGTTCGCCTCCGGGCCGAACGCCGAGGACGGCACGACCTTCCTGCCGTTCAAGCGCGACGCCGAGACCCTCGCCCGCCCCTGGGCGATCCCCGGCACCGCGGGCCTGGAGCACCGGATCGGCGGCATCGAGAAGGCCGAGAACACCGGCAACATCTCCTACGACGGCGGCAACCACGACCGGATGGTCAGGGTCCGCCAGGCCAAGATCGACGGGATCGCGAACGACATCCCGGCGCTGGAGGTCGACGACCCCGACGGCGACGCCCGCGTGCTGGTGCTCGGCTGGGGTTCCACCTACGGGCCGATCGCGGCGGCGGTGCGGCGCATCAGGAAGAGCGGCGGCAGGGTCGCCCAGGCGCACCTGCGCCACCTCAACCCGTTGCCCGCCAACACCGGCGAGGTGCTGCGCGCCTACGACAGGGTGCTCCTGCCGGAGATCAACCTCGGCCAGCTCGCGCTCCTGCTGCGCGCCCGTTTCCTGGTCGACATCATCAGCTACAACCGAGTGCGCGGGCTTCCTTTCAAGGCCGAGGAACTCGCCGGCGTGATCCAGGATGTGATCGACAGTGAGTAGTACCGAGGTGTCCCTCCCCGGAGTCGGCGGCGGACTCTCCCTGGTCCCCAAGTCCGAGGTCAAGCTCGGCATGAAGGACTTCAAGTCCGACCAGGAGGTGCGCTGGTGCCCCGGGTGCGGTGACTACGCCATCCTGGCCGCGGTCCAGTCGTTCGTGCCCGAGCTCGGTCTCAAGCGCGAGAACATGGTGTTCGTCTCGGGCATCGGCTGCTCCTCGCGGTTCCCGTACTACATGAACACCTACGGGTTCCACTCCATCCACGGGCGCGCCCCGGCGATCGCGACCGGCCTGGCCGCCTCCCGGCCCGACCTGTCGGTGTGGGTGATCACCGGTGACGGCGACGCGCTGTCCATCGGCGGCAACCACCTGATCCACGCGCTGCGCCGCAACGTCAACCTGAACATCCTGCTGTTCAACAACAGGATCTACGGCCTGACCAAGGGGCAGTACTCCCCGACCTCCGAGGTCGGCAAGATCACGAAGTCGACCCCGATGGGCTCGCTGGACAAGCCGTTCAACCCGATCTCGCTGGCCATCGGCGCCGAGGCGTCCTTCGTGGCCAGGACCCTCGACTCCGACCGCAAGCACCTGCAGTCGGTGCTGCGCGAGGCCGCCGAGCACAGGGGGACCTCCCTGGTCGAGATCTACCAGAACTGCAACATCTTCAACGACAACGCCTTCGAGCCGTTGAAGGACCCGGAGCAGCGCGACGACATCACGCTGCGCCTGGAGCACGGCATGCCCATCGCCTCGGCCTCCAAGGCCGTGCGCCGGGCGGCCGACGGCGGCATCGAGGTCGTCCCGAGGTCGGCGGTGAGCGAGGAGGAGATCCTCGTCCACGACGCCCACCGCGCCGACCCGTCGCTGGCGTTCGCGCTCTCCCGGCTGGACGAGCCCTCGTTCGAGCACGTCCCGATCGGGGTCTTCCGCGACGTCGACCGCCCCTCCTACGACGAGCTCATGGCCGCCCAGCTCGAAGCGGCCGTCGGCGAGAAGGGTCCGGGCGACCTGAACGACCTGCTGCTGGCCGGGGACACCTGGCGCATCGGCTGACCGGTACCACGCGCACGACCACACGGTAAGGCCCGCTCCTCGGAGCGGGCCTTACCGCTTGTTTGCGCAAATCCCCCCGAACCAGGAGGAAGAACATGGTCGTCCCGTTGGCGGAGGAGCACTGGCACGCGAGGCCCGTGCTGGTGACGGGAGCCGGTGGCTTCATCGGGGCCCACCTGGTCCGGCGCCTGGGCGAGCTCGGCGCGCGCGTGCACGCCGTCGGCCGCAGACCCCGGGAGGGCTCGGAGCACGGCGAGACGTGGCACGTCGCCGACGTCGCCGACGCGGACGCGGCCCGGGCCCTCGTCCGCTCCGTCCGCCCGGACGTCGTGTTCCACCTGGCCAGCGAGGTCGCCGGGGCCAGGGATCCGAAGCTCGTACTGCCGATGCTGCACAGCAACCTCACCGGCGTGGTCAACCTGCTGACGGCCGTCACCGACGGCCCGGAGACCCGCGTGGTGCTGGCGGGCTCGCTGGAGGAGCTCCGGCCGGACGAGGGCGAGCGGGCGCCGTCCTCGCCGTACGCGGCCTCCAAGTGGGCCGCCGGGGGCTACGCGCGGATGTTCCACCACCTGTGGGGCGTCCAGGTGAGCAACCTGCGGATCGGCATGGTCTACGGTCCCGGCCCCCAGGACGTCCGCAAGCTGGTCCCGTACGTGACGCTGTCGCTGCTGCGCGGGCAGGAGCCCGAGCTGGGCAGCGGCACGCGCGAGCTCGACTGGGTCTACGTCGACGACGTGGTCGACGCCTTCCTCGCGGCGGGCGCGAGCCCGGAGGCGGGGGGACGTACCTTCGACGTCGGCGCGGGAGAGGGCACCTCCATCCGCGACACCGTGGACCTGCTCACCCGGATCGTCGGCGGTGTCGCCGGCGGCGAGGCCCGTCCCCGCTACGGAGCGCTGGGCGACCGTCCCCTCGACAGCGCCAGGATCGCCGACCTGACCGCCACCGTCGAGATCCTCGGCTGGCGGCCCGCCGTCGGCCTGGAGGAGGGCCTGCGCCGGACCGTCGCCTGGTTCGCCCGCGAGAACGCCTGAGCGTACGGGACGGACCGGTCTCTCGCACGACGGCGGAGGACCGGTTCGCATGGCTCGGGATCTGCAGGGTGGGTCTGCGGGGCAGGTCTGCGGGGTGGGCCGCGGAACTCAGGGCTTGCGGGCCACCCCGCAGAACGCGCTCACCACGGGGGAGGGCTCGTCCCAGCGGTCCGGCTCGGGGCGCCACTCCGGTGTCGGCACCATACCCGGTTCCACCAGCTCCAGGCCGTCGAAGAAACCGGCGATCCGCTCCGGGCTGCGGAGCTGGTAGGTGTTGGCGGAGCTCGCGTTGTAGGCGGTGACGGCCTCGATCAGGGCCGGGTTGGTGTTCGTGCCGTCGCTCAGCGCCAGATAACTGCCGGGAACGAGGGGTTCCAGCAGCCGGTCGATGATGCCCTGGGGGTCGTCGTCGTCGGTCACCTGCCCGGCGATGCTCAGCATCATGACCGCTGTCGGCCGGCCGAGGTCCAGCGTCGTGGCCGCCCCCTCCAGGATGAGCTCGGGGTTGCGGACGTCCGCGTCGACGTAGTACGCGGCACCCTCCGGGGTGCCGGTGAGCAGGGCACGGGCGTGCACCAGCACGATGGGGTCGTTGTCCACGTACACCACGCGCGTTTCCGGCGCGATGCCCTGGGCGACCTCGTGGGTGTTGTTCGCCGTGGGCAGCCCGGTGCCGATGTCCAGGAACTGCCGGATCCCGGCCTCGCGCACCAGGTAGCGGACGGAGCGGACGAGGAAGTCACGCTGCAGGCGCGCGACCATCGCGAAGTCGGGGAACAGCCTGAGCAGGGTCTCCCCGGCCTCGCGGTCAACCGGGAAGTTGTCCTTGCCGCCGAGCAGGAAGTTCCACACCCTCGCGGAGTGCGGCACGGTGGTGTCGACACGCGCCCACGCGGATGCGACGGCGTCACTGTCACTCATAGTGAAATATCATCTCAAATCAAGATCGATACCAGCCTCCGACGCTACCAGGCCCCTCAGACGCCTTGTCGGCCTTTCACCGATCTTCCTTCTGTCATCCCAGCGTGGCGGCCACCCAGCGGTGCGAACGCGTTTGCGTCCACGACGAGAAACCATGCGCCGGGAAGGTCCCGCGCTCGCCGTCGCACGCTTTCTCGTCGTGACCGCTGTCACCGTGCGGGGAGAATCATGATCATGGTGTCGGAGTCCGGCCCCGATTCGACGGTCGTGAACCCTTCGGTGGCGTAGAGGCGGCGGGCGCGGTTGGACCGCTCGACGCTCAGGCAGATACGGGTGAAGCCGCGTTCCGCCGCCCGCCGGACGACCTCGGTCAGCAGGGCACGTCCCACTCCCCCGCCTCGCCACGACGGGAGAACGCCCACGGAGAGTTCCGGGACACCTTCGGACACGAAACCGTAGCCGGGATCGTCCGGGCCGAACAGCCGTAGCCAGGCCGCACCGACCGGTCGCCCACCCGCCTCGACGGCGATCACCCCGAGGTCGCCCGGCCGGGGCCAGCCCTCGACGTAGTGAGCCGTCCGCCGCTCCGCGAGGACACGGTCGCGACCGATCGGTTCCCGAGCGGGATCCCAATTCACGGCCGCCACGAGCATGTCCGTGAGGAAGCCCGCGTCGCCGGCCGTCGCCGGCCGCAACGAGTAACCGCTTACGCCCATACGGCGAATCCTGCCACCCGCCATGCTGGCGCCGACCCGGTGATCGTTTCCGGTCACCGGGACGGGCCGGAGCCGGGCGACGAGCCGTGTCGCGACGCCCCCGGGAGTTCGCTCCGCCGGCCACGGAGCCGGGACACGTGACCCCCCGGAGGTTCGGCCGGCGGTTCTATGGGTGTGGCGTGATGACTTCCTGCAATTCGGTCACCCAGGTCGACGGGTCGCCGTCGCCGTACTTGAGGTACACCTCGCGGGCCATTCCGGAGCTGCGGTAGCCGCTGTCCTCGATCCACCGGGCGAGCCGCTGGGCCGTGGCGTCCACGTCCTCCATGGGCCCGTGGTGGACGACCGTGGCCGCCTGCTCGATCGCGGGCAGGTCGACGACGTCGAAGTCGTAGGACCCGTCCCGCTCCGCGTTCACCGGAGCGCCGGCGTGCACCCGCACCCCCTCGGGGAGCTGCTCGTAGTACGCGACCATGGGGCCGACGACGGCGAGGCCGGCCTCGTCGAGCCGCCTGCACAGTTCCCCGTACAACGGCTGGATCACCGGGCCGATCCTGTCCGACTCGAAGCTCTCCGCGACGTCGCTCAACTCGGCGAGGCGGATCGCGGGAACACTCTTGACCACGACATCGATGGGCATGACGCCCTCCGTTTCGATCGTTCGGAGTCTCGCACCCACCCGGGCCAGCCGCGCCGTGTCCTCGGCCAGCCGCGCCTCCAGCTCCGCGCGGCGGAGTCGCAGCATGCCGTGCAGCTCCTCCAGGCCGACCTTCTCGTCCAGGATCCGCCCCACCTGCTGGAGGCTGAGGCCGAGATCCTTGAGCGCGATCAACCGGTTGAGCCGGGACAGCTGCCGTGCCTCGTAGTAGCGGTAGCCGGTGGCCTGGTCGACCCGGGCGGGCCGGAGCAGTCCGAACGTGTCGTAGTGCCGCAACATGCGTACGGACACCCGGCCGAGGCGGGCGAAATCTCCGATGCTGAACATGATGCCTCCGGTTTAGGACCTCACACCGTGTCAGGGTCAACCGTGTCACCCCGTACACCCCGGAAGTGAGCCGGGCGGAGGGGGCCGCTCGGGTGTCAGCGCGGTTGCCGCCAGTAAGCGAGCATCCCGCTCGCGCTCTTGACCACGCGCGGGAGGGACTCGTCCTGAGGCCAGATCTGCAGCAGGTAGCGGTCGATGATCTCGCTCGACGTGTCCGCCTCCGCGGCCTCGTCCATGTTCCGGGCGTGGTAACGCAACCGGTACCGTCCCGGGCCCGCGGGAAGTTCGGGAAGCTCGTGGACGTTCCCGCCGCCCCACTCGTGCAAGGACACCTGCCCGGCCTCGGACTCGAAGTCGATCTCCACGATGTCCTCGTAGCCTTCGGTGTCCGCCCCCGGGTCGTGGCCGGCCACCGTCACCGAGAAGCCGACCGTGCCCGTGTGCAGGCCCGTGATGAGAAAGGCGCAGCCGTCCTGCACCCGTACGATCCCGACGCGATGCGTGGGGTGGTCGGGCAGCAGGTCGCCCGGCCCCTCGGCGTCGTCGGTCTCGTCGACGAGGTACGCCTGCCGGTAGGAGACACGCAGATCAAAGGAAACGCTGTGAGAGTCGGTCATGAGCCGCGACCCTACGATCATGGACCGACATTTCCCGACCGGTCCGGACGGCGGGCGGCGGAGATCGCCCGCTTGTGCCGGACGTCCAGGAAGGCGATCACCGCGAACGCGACGGCCGCCGCCGCGACGGCGGCGACGTAGCACCACGGGGCGGGCAGGTAGTTGGCCGCCACCAGCACGTTCGGGTCCTTGTCGGTGAACACGCGGAAGATGATCGCCATCGGGCCCTCCCAGACACCCGCGATGAGCGTGAGAAGCATTGCCAGCCGGTACCAGGCCTCGTTCACAGTCCACTCCCGTCGAGATACGAATGTATCAACGACACCATCGGTGATCCCCTGTCAGCAAGGCAATGAAGGGCAATACATCACGGTAATGATGCGGTTAATCTGGAAGTGTGGGTGACGAAATGAAGTGCCGGGTCTGTCGCGGCCCGCTGCGGGCGTCCGCGCGCGGACGCCGCCCGGTCTACTGCTCCCGCGCCTGTCAGGCACGGGCGTACCGGGCCCGCAGGAACCCGCCGGTCCCGGCCCCCGCCGCTCCGGAGCCGGCCGGTCGCCGGCGGCAGATCGTCGAGGCGATCTGGCGGATCGCCGCCGAGCGCGGCCTCCAGATGGCCACCGTCCGGGAGATCGCCGCCGAGGCGGGCGTGTCCCCGCGGGTGGTGCAGTACCACTTCACCGGCAAGCACCACCTGCTGGTCACCGCCCTGCAGATGCTGCACCGGGAGAACGAGCACCGGGGCCGGGAGCGGATCGCGGCGCTGCGTGACGCGTCCGACCCGCGGGTGCTGCTGCGCGCCACCCTGGAGGAGCTGCTTCCGCTCGACGAACAGCGCCGCGCGAGCCTGCGGGTGATGGCCGCCTACTACGCGCGGAGCCTCACCGATCCCGCGCTGGCGGCGGTCTTCCTGCACGAGGGGAGCCCGCTGGAGGACCTGGTCACCGCCCTGATCGAGGCGGCCGGTGCCCGGCCCTCGATCGACGCGGCCCGGGAAGCGGTCCTGCTCGTCGGCGGCGTGAGCGGGCTCGGACTCGACCTGCTGCACCGCCGCCGCACCCTGGCGGACGTGCGGCGCACCGTGGACTACCACCTGAGCCGCATCCTGACGGAGCGGCCGTGACCGGCCGGCGGCCGCGGGGGAACGTCGGTCCTGGAGTCACCGTTCGTCGCCACGGACGCGGTGGGCGGCACGTTCCTCGTGAAGAACGAGGTCACGGGCCAGGTGAGCGCGGCGCAGACCGTGTGAGCGCAGGTGGCGGAGATCCTCGGCGGTGTCGTACATGAGCTGGACGTGAAAGTAATTCACATGCTCCAGCACGGCGAACAGCCCGAACCCCAGGCCGGGCCAGCTTCCGATCCCCGGATCGACCACCACCGTCCCCGCGACGAACAGCAGCCCGACGGCGAGCACGGCGACGTTACCCCTGCGGAGGATCTCGAAGGCCCGGCGCCCCGGGAGGAACCTGTCTCGTGTGGCGATCTGGCGCAGCTTCGCCGACCAGTACCCCGCCCCCTCCAGCAGGAGAAGCGCGAACAACGCGAAGCCCGCGGCGTTGCCCGCGGTCACCGGCAGTCCGAGCACGCCGAACCAGATCGCCGCCTGCAACGGGACGTTCAGCGCCTCCAGCCAGGCCAGCGACCGCAATCGTCGCTGGACCCGGGAACGGGAAAAACGGTTCATCCGACGAACATGCCACAGCCCCGGCGGGAAGGCGGCATCACCGCCGGCGCCGGACCGGCGCTCAGCCAGCGCGCGTCCCGGAGGCGAGGAAGATCGGGACGGCGAGGAACAGCCGGTCGTCGCGTGCCCGGGCGGCCTGCTCGTCGAGCCAGGTGCCCTCTCCCAGGTTGGCGAGTATCGGCAGGCCCTCGCGGCCCGTCCACACGATCGTGTGGACCTCGACGGTGACGTCGACGAACCCGTTGTCCAGCAGGAGGTTGCGGTACCGGCGCGCGGCTCGCGGGTGCGGCATGGCGTCCGCGCGGGCGTGGACGAGCGTGCGGACGAGTCCGGGATCGTCGGAGTCGATCACGAACGTGTCCCAGTCCTGGCCGGCGAGCACCGCGCGGCCGTTTGAGGCCAGGACCCGGCGGGCCTCGGCGACGGCCCGCTCGGGCTCGGTGAGAGCGTGCAGGAGCTTGTCGGCGCGGTAGCCGGTGACCGAGCCGTCGTCGAGAGGCAGCGCGGTGGCGTCGGCGACGTGGAACTCGCCCGCGGGCCAGCGTTCGGCGGCGACCTCGATCATGGCGGGATCCAGGTCGACGCCGATGGCCCTGACCCCGCGGGCGGCCAGCTCGCCGACGGCGCGCCCGCTTCCGCAGCCGACGTCGACGACGCTGTCGCCCAGCGCCCGGTAGGTGCGTTCCCGCAGGTCGCGGGCCTGAGAGAGGTCGTCGAGAGCGTCAAGGAGAGTAAGCAGTGTGGACATGGTCATCAGTGTGCGACTTAATGTCGACATGAAGTCAATCGGTGAGGTGGCGGCTCAGTTCGGGTTGCCGACCCACGTGCTGCGTCACTGGGAGTCGGAAGGACTGATGACACCGGCCCGCGTGGGTGACCGCCGCCGCTACACCGACGCGGACCTGTACCGGGTGGCGGCGATCCTGATCTCGAAGGAGGCGGGGTTCGGGCTCGCGGACATCCGGACGATGCTGGCCGCCCGATCCGCGCCGGACCGCCACGAGGTGATGGCCCGCCACCGCGAGAGGCTGCTGACACGGATCTCCAGGGCGCAGGCCGCCCTGGACATGCTGGAGGGCGGCCTGGAATGCCCGCACGACGACATCATGACGTGCCCGCACTTCCAGGGATTCCTGACCGACCGGCTGCGGTCGTCCTCCGCGACGGGTCCGGATCGCCGTACCGCGGATCGGGCCGTCGAGCACGTAGCGGAGCCGGCCGGCGAGGAGGACGAATGAGCGTGGCCCACCGGGACGGGGTGAGGCGGCGGACGCGGGAGGAGCAGCACCGGTCGAGACCACGCGACGCGTCCTTCTCGTCTTCACCGTGACGCCTCAGGCCCACGCGGATCCGGGCACGACACCTACCGCCCGTTCACCCGACGGACCCGGCCGTCACGGTGCGACGGCCGGGCCCGGCGCGATCATCCGCGGTCGGGACGGGTGGTCACGCGTACGGGTCCTGGGTGAGCAGGTGCGCCTTGTAGCCCGCACCGATGCCGGGCTCGGGTGTGCCGTTCCAGTCCTTGATGAGCACCGCGCCCTGGGTGCAGCCCCAGGGGCTCCAGGTCCAGGCCAGGTACGACACGCCGTTCTTGTCGGCCCACTTGGTGAGCCGGTCCATGTAGTCGTAGCCGCAGTCGTCCGCGCCGAACTCACCGGTCACCACGGGGACCTTCGCGGCGAGCGGGGCGATCTGGCTGTCCCAGCAGGCTTCGTTGGAGCAGTAGTTGAAGCTGTAGGAGTGCCACGAGGCGGCCAGGTTGCCGGTCGGGTCGTTCGGCTTGTACTGCATCCACTGGCTCACGTCGTTCGACCAGGCCAGGCCGCCGACCATGACGATGTTGGTCGCCCCCGTCGCCCGGACGGCGTCGACCAGGCTCTGCATCCCCGCGACCTCGTAGGAGATGCCGGGGCAGTTCCCACCGTCGCGCAGGCACTTCCAGCCCGAGGTGGTGTCACCGGTGCCGTATTCCGGCCACGGCTCGTTGAACAGGTCGAAGACCACCGCGTTGTTGCCCTTGAAGGTCTTCGCGACACCGGTCCAGAACTGCGGGGCGTACTGGGCGTCGGGCATCGGCTTCTGGCAGGTCGCCGTGGTGTCGGTGCACGCCCAGGAGACGCCGGTGAACTGTCCCCAGTTCCAGTGCAGGTCGAGGATCGGCGTGATGCCGTTGGCGACCAGCAGGTTCACGTAGTCCTTGACGTCCTGCTGGTAGACGGCGCCGCTGGGCGTGCCGTTGGTGCCGAGCCAGCACTCCTCGTTGAGCGGAATGCGGACGGCGTGGATGTTCCAGCTCTTCATCGCATCGACCGAAGCCTGGTCCACCGGGCCGTAGTCCCACGTCCCCTTGCCCTGGACGCAGGCGTACTCCCCACTGGAGCGGCTGACACCCAGCAGCCGGTACGGCTTGCCTTCGGCGGTGACGATCTTGTTGCCGGAGACGCGCAACTGCGGTGCCGGGCCGCCGGGATCAGGGGTGGGAGTAGGCGACGGGGTGGGGGTCGGGGTCGGGGTGGGGGACTGGCCGTCGCAGGCGATGCCGTTGACCTTGAAGACGGTGGGAACGGGGTTGTCGCCGCTCCACCTACCGGTGAAGCCGACCGACACCGAGGCGCCGGTGGCCACATTGGAGTTCCAGCCAAGGCTCTTGGCGGTGACGTGCGCGCCGGACTGCGACCAGTCGGCGCTCCAGCCGTTGGTCACGCCCTGTCCGGGAGTGGGGAAGTCGAACTCCAGCGTCCAGCCGGTCAGTGGATCGCCCAGATTGGTGATTGAGACGTCCCCCTGGAAGCCACCCTGCCACTCGCCGGCGACCTTGTACTTCACGGAGCAGCCACTTTCGGCGGCGGAGGCCGGCGGGCTCAAGAGCGCGGCCCCCACGGCCGCGAGGCCGACGGCCGTCGCCGCGGCCAGCGCGATGCGATGTCTCATTGATTTCCTCTTTCTCCCTGGTGGATCCGGAGATCTGCCGCCTCAGGATCGGATCCGATGGTCGTAGGCGGGGGCCTCGCCGGCGTCCTCGACAACTGCCGCATCGATGTCGAAAGAACGGCACGCGCCTTCGGATCGGATCATGGACATGGCAGCTGGTGGCCCTCTCGAACGACGTTGAGCATTCTCAATTCCCTGACTTGAATAAGTCAATGGTCGTGAAAGTTTCAGAACAGGTGATCCGGCCAAGTCTGAACCTCGAACGGCTCCTAAAAGAGTTGAGGCCAGCTTCATCCAGAAAAAGCGAGATCCGCGTTCCGTTCGCGTTCGACCCGACTCACCGGGCGGTGCTCCTGGCCGCAGGCGGCAAGGCCGGCAACTGGGATCAGTGGTACGGCACGAACGCACCGATAGCGGAAAGGCGGCCAGATCGACCGTGCCGAGGTGGCGACCCTGCGCTCCTACGTGGAGGCTCTCGGCGGACGGCTTCGCGTGGTGGCCGACTTCGGAGACGTTGAGTACACCGTGGCATAGCCGTACGACGACAGAAGCCCTTGGCCAACCGGCCGAGGGCTTCTCGTATCTCGCGGGTTCGAACTAGAAGTCGAACTCGCCCTTCTTGGCGCCTTCGACGAAGGCGTCCCACACACTCGCGCTCACCACGAACGGCGCCCGCTCGGGAGCCTCGGTGTCCCGCAGACCCACCCGACCACCCGACAACGGAGCCACTTCCAGGCAGTTGCCCTGGTCAGATCCACTCTTGGTGGCCTTGCGCCAGATTGCGGTCTTCAGCTCGTCGCTCAGATCCACAGCTTCTCGGCCTTTCTGATCAACTCGATGGACGCGCGCTGGGGTTGCGCCTCCGCACGCAGGGCGCCGTATCTGGCGTGGATGGCCTCCACGTCTTCAGGACGGCTCGACACGCTTCCATGGATCGCAGATTGGATATACACCATATCCGGGTTCCCAGGAAGCTGGGCGATCACGAAACCGCCGAGGATTCCCGTCGTCACCCCCAGTTCCAAGGGAATGATCTGGACGCCGATTCGCGGGGACTCTATCGCCCGCGCGAGGCGTTCGAGTTGTCTGCGCATGACTTCCCTGCCGCCGATGAGTCGATACAGAACGCCTTCGTCGATCACCGCACGGAACAGGGGCGGGTCGTCGCGACCGAAGATCGCCTGACGCTCCATTCGGGCCGCAACGGCCTTTTCTGCCTGCTGGTCGGTTATGCCGGGCTCTCCGCGGATGACCGCCCGCGCGTATTCCTCGGTCTGGAGCAGGCCCGGCATGACGAGCGGCTCCCAGGTGTGCAGCGTGTGCGCGGCCGGTTCGACATCGAGCCAGCCCCGGAACCACCGAGGGCTCGCGGCGTGGGTGATGTACTCCCAGAGCTGGACGAGCTCTCCGCTCGCACCCAGGACCTCGTCGCAGCGTTGTGCCAGGTTGCGGCTGGGCGTGCGCTCGCCTCTTTTCGACGAAGCTCAGCAGGCTCCTGCTGAACTGGGTCACCTCGGCCAGCTCGTCCTGAGTTATTTTTGCCCTTTTCCGGCATTTACGGAGTTCCGCACCGAAGAGAGCCAGATTGCTCATTGTCGGATCGAGATCGGAGTTCATGAACATTTTGACTCCATCCAGCGAAGAATTCCACACCGCGACACAAGCGGTACAGCTTTTCTACAAACCGTCTCGCTGATGTACCGCAGATTTCAATACCCAAAGTAGCCATTGAAAGGCACTCTGTTAAGGGTTCCGGGAAACCGGAGACGCCACTGAAGCGGCTTCCGCATGCCCGCAGGGAGCACTCCTCACGAATATCGAAAAATCATCAGATATGTCCGAGTCGGGAGGGCGGAAATCCTGCTTACTCACACGGAGAACAGATCGACGATCGCACCTCAGCCTCTTGCGGACACGTAGCTGTCACCGCTGAGTAAGTCCGACGGAAACGCGTCGCTCTTGCCCCACGAACAGATCGGGGCCTGCCACGGCACGGCACGCCATGACAAGCCCCTCGACCGGACTCTGGAGGTCCGATCCGATGCACAACCCTAGAGGAAACCCCAGGCCGATCCTGGTGCGTTGGCATGCGGACCGGCCGCCGATGCCGCTCGGTTGCCGCTGGTGCGGCCATCCCCCGTACGCGCACGAGGCCGCCAGCCTGCCGCACCGCGCGCACCACCACTGGGAGCAGCCCACCCCCGCCCAGGTCCGTGCCCGGATGGCCGCCCGTCGTCGCCTCGACCTGTCCGGGCGCCCGCCCGTCGCGACGCCCGTCCGCTCGATTCCGGGCCCGGCCGTTCCCGCCGCTCCTCCCGTTCGGACCTCCGAGGGGTCCCCCGGCCGTCACCGGAGGGCGGAGCAGCCCGTCGCCGCGACCTCGGTGCCGTACCGGCGCGGACGGCCGCCGGGCTCCCGTACCCCCTCCGGCAGGCACACCCCCCGGCAGGGAGTGACCGCGTGAGCGGGCGCGCTCGACGCGGGCGGCATCGGCGGGGAAGCACACCACCTGACGCGCGAGCCGGACACGGCGCACCGCCTCCTCGAGGAGAGACCATGCCTGAGACTCCGGACGACGACACCTCGCGACCTCCGGACGTGCCGCAGGGAGCCGATCGGCACTCCCCGGACGAGCCGCGTGCCGTCTGCTGGGATCTGCCGCACGACCTGTCGATCGTCTCCAAGGCTCGTGCCATGGTGCGCGAGACCCTCACCGCCTGGGCGCTGCACCACCTCGCCGACGATGTCGTCCTGGTGGTCGGCGAGATGCTCGCCAACACGATCGTCCACGGCGAGCCCGTGGTCAGGTTCTCCATGCGGGGCAGGGTGGACGAGCTTCGGGTCGAGGTGACCGACCGGGGTCCGGGACGGCTCCGCCGCCTCGCCCTCGACGCCGAGGCCGTCCACGGACGTGGCCTGGCCATCGTCGGGGCCCTCGCCCACGACCACGGCGTCACCCCTCTCCCCCGCCGTCCCGGCAAGACCGTCTGGGCCCGCTGGCGTCTTTTCCCTCATGGCAAGGCCAAAGAGTGATCCGGTAGATGTGCCGGACGTGTCCGGCCATGGAGATTCGGCAAACCGCCAGTGTTCGGCAGATATAAAGGGTGGGGTACGGCAGATCTAAAGAGTGACCTTCGGCAGATCTAAAGTGACTGCTAGGATCGACCGGTGCGAAGCGCAATGGACTACGTTCCCAGGAAGGCAGCCGGCCTGATCGCGGAGGCCTTGGCCGACACACGGGTCGTCGTGATCAACGGGGCTCGCCAGGTGGGCAAGAGCACTCTGGCCGAGCTCGTCCTACGCCAGGGGGCGAACGGAGTGACGCGCTTCCTCGATGATCCGGTCACTCGGGCGGCCGCCATGGAGGATCCGGTCCGGTTCGTCCGCCACGACGGTTTGATGCTCATCGACGAAGTCCAGCGGGTCCCCGACCTCTGGCTGGCGATCAAGTACTTGGTCGACCGCGATCCGCGCCCCGGTCGTTTCCTGCTGACCGGCTCAGCACGGCTACTGGCGCTGCGCAGTCTGCCGGACACGTTGCCGGGTCGCTCGGAAACCGTCGAACTCTGGCCGCTGTCCCAGGGCGAGATGGACGGCACTCCCGACGGTTTCGTCGACGCCGCCTTCGCCCTCGGCTCCGATACCCGCGGCGGACCGTCGACACTGCGGCGCAAGGATTATCTCGTCAGGATGGCCCGGGGAGGTTATCCGGAAGCGGTACGCCGCGAGTCTCCCCGTCGGCGGCAACGGTTCTACGAGAGTTACATCGCGGATCTGCTCAGCCGTGACGTCAAGCAGGTGGCGGACATCGAGAAGGCCGGTGACATGCGCAGGCTGATCGCGCTGCTGGCCGCCCAGACAGGTGGACTGCTCAACGTGAACCGTCTCGCCTCCGAACTGAGCGTCACGGCGCCAACGGTCCGCAGCTACATAGACATCCTGGAGACCATCTATCTGGTACGGCTGGTACCGTCCTGGTCGTCGAACCTGACGACCAGGACGGTCGCGACCCCGAAGGTCATCTTCGTCGACTCCGGTCTCGCCAACCATCTGGCTCTGGGAAGCGCGACGGACGCACCGATCGGCGGGTTGATGGAGAACTTCGTACTCGGCGAGCTGGCTCGTCAGCTCACCTGGTCCGACACCACCGCTCGTCTCTACCACTACCGCGATCGTGACCAGTACGAGGTGGACGCGGTACTCGAAGACAACTCAGGCCAGATCATCGGCATCGAGGTCAAGGCGGCGGAGACGGTACGGACAGATGATTTCCGCGGCCTGAGGCTCATGCAGCGACGGCTCGGCTCACGGTTCCGCGCGGGGTTCGTCCTCTACTGCGGTACGGAATCGCTGAGCTTCGGCGACGGTCTGGCGTGTCTGCCCATCTCCGCGCTGTGGACCACGAACCCTCCCGGCACGTGAAAGTCTCCGCGCTGTGGACCACGAACCCTCCCGGCACGTGAAAGCCACTTCCCGTCCCGCGACCGGGGCGCGGCGGCCTTCACCGCCGCGCCGTGGCACGCTCGTCGCCGGGTCAGGAGGCCTCACATGTCATTGGCGGTGTGGCGGCGGGGCCGGTGGCGGTGAACCCGAACGTGGTGGTGGCGTCGGCGGCGAGGCCGCCGTTCCAGGTCTCGTTCTTGACGGTGACGGCCGCTCCCGAGCCGGACCGTACGCCTCCCCACAACTGGGTGATGGACTGTGAGCCGGGCCAGGTCCACTTCACCGTCCAGCCGTTGATCGCGCTGGAGCCGGCCTTCACGGTGACGGTGGACTGGAAGCCGCCGCCCCAGGCGTTCACCGTCTGGACCGCCGCCGTGCACCCGCCGGGGACGGGAGTCGGGGTGGGGGTCGGCGTCGGGGTCGGCGTGGGAGTCGGCGTGGGGGTGGGAGTCGGGGTGGGCGTCGGGGTGGGGGTGGGCGTGGGGGTCGGCGTCGGGGTCGGGGGCGGCGTCGGGGTGGGAGTCGGGGTCGGAGCGCCGATCACGACGGTCGTGAGGGAGCGCGGCCTGAGGGTGACGGCGCCGCCCGTGACCGTGGAACGCGTCATCGAGTTGGCGTTGTCGGTGACGTAGGCGGTGGTGCCGCCCTGCAGGCCGTCCCAGGTGACGGCCGAGTTGCCGGTGTTCAGTACCCCGACGACCTTCGATCCGTCGGCGTTGAGGAACGCCGACACCTTCAGCGCCGAGTTGCTCGTCGACGTGCCGAGCCGGACCGCGCCCGGCCGGATGAACCGGCTGTACGCCGCCATCGCCCACAGCCGCTTGGACACGCGGTACGTCCGCGCCGCCGGGTCGATCTGGATCATCGCCCGGGTGGCTCCCGAGGAGCCCCCCAGCCAGAAGATGTAGCCGCTGACGTTGCCGACGGTGAGGGCCTGGTGGATGGCCTGGGCGACGGTGAAGCCGTCCTGGCTGCTCCCGTCGTCCCAGCTCTCGTTCCAGGTGCTCCCGTCGGGGCCCCACTCCGACATCCAGGTGCGCTTGTTGCCGGGCTGCGGGCTCGTTATCTGGCTGGCGTAGGTGTGGCCCGTGTAGGTGGACACCCAGCGGCGTGCCTCGGGGTCGGCCTCGATGGCGTTGGTGTACGCCTTGGCCTGGTCCCAGCCGAAGGCGTCGCAACATGCGATCTTGACGTCGGTCGCGATCGGGCCGAGGACCTTGACGAAGGCGGCGGCCTGGGCCGGGGTGAAGCGCATGGACTCGTAGGTCGACGTGTAGTCGGGTTCGTTGGTGAACCCCAAGTCCGTGATCTTGATGCCTTCCTGCGCGTAGAACTTCGTGTACTGCGCCAGGTACCGGGCGTAGGCCGTGCGCCACTCGGGCTTGAGGGTGCCGCCGTTGTTCTCGCTCCCGTTGTCCTTCATGTAGCCGGGGGCGCTCCAGGCGTTGGCGTAGAACCGCTCCACGCCGTACGACTTCGCGACCTTGGCCAGCCACACCTGGGCGCCGTCGTCGCCGTCCCACACGTATCTCGGCGGCGCGTCGGGGCCGCCCGGGTTCTGCGGCTGGATGGAGACCATCTTGTCGTACGGGCTGCCGGCCGGTGAGGCGCCGATGCCCAGGCGCAGGATGCTGAGCCCCGCGCCGGTCTCGCGGTCGAACCACAGGCGGAGGATGTCGTTCTGCTGCGTCGTCGACAGGTTGCGCAGCAGTTCGCCCCGGCGGAACGCCGTGGAGATGCCGAAGCCGTCCATCTGCTGATGACGCACACTGTCCGAAACGGTGATGACAGGCGCGGCCGCGACCTGTCCGGCCGCTGCCTGCCCGGCCACCGCCACCAGTGACGTGGCGAGAAGAGCGCTTGCCATGACGATCCGTACCACGGACCCTCCCGAGATCGTGCCATCCGGATGCTTCTGGCAGGTGAAGCCGGTCCGGCCGAGGCGGCTCGACGGTTTCCACGACCGTTCGTCCCGCCGCGTCCTCGGCTCGGCGGCGCGAGTCTCCTCGGCCGCCATCACCTCCGAGCATGATCGCCGCCGACCCGAGAAGGATGATCACAATATGTTTGCGTTAACAATTGGGCGGGACGGTGCGTCACGTTCGGCACCCAAGTGTGGAAAGAGCCCCGAAAATTGTCAAGGAAACGACTGAAAGTTTCGGAGGCCCGGCCTCCCGGCGGACGCGGACGACCCGCGGGCGATCACATCCCGCACGGCAGGCATGCGTCCCCTCAGCAGCGAGAACGTGATCCGCCAGGCCGGGGTCGCCCGGTAGTTCCGTGGGAACACCGCGGGGGCGGTGGTCCTGAACGTTTCACTCCCCCGCCGCCCCGGTCCGGCCGCCGGCATACGGCCGGACCCGAAAGGTGCCGGCGAGCCGGGGGCGGTCGCGTCCGCTCGGGCGCGGGACGTCAGGGGGTGATCCGGTAGATGTGGTGGGAGTGTTCGGCGGCGAAGGAGTCGGTGAACCTGCCCCTGCGGTCGATCGGCACTGATCTGTTCTCGAAGAGGACCTCCGCCCGGGAGGCCCGTACCCCGCGGGGCAGGGTGAACGTGCGCCTGCCGGGGGTGCTCGCGGCGCGGGGCATCGCGAAGACGTAGGACGAGCCCCGGTGGTGTTTCAGCATGGTGTCGAGGCCGGGGCCGAAGCGGTGCCGGTAGGACTGGGTGTTCAGCACGGGCGCCAGCTTCGCGATCCTGCGGTTGATCTCGGTCACCGCGGGCCTGACCCTCTCCCCGCACTTCTCGCGCAGGACGTGCTGGGAGTGGCACGGACCGCCGAAGTTGTGGTTGAAGTAGATGATGCCCCGGGCCTCGTGGATCAGCGAGCTCATGACCGCGCCCGTCACCTGGTACGGCTCGATCGCCCGGGTGTCGTTCTCGGCGGGCCAGCCGACCTCGACGAAGGCGTAGATCGGCTGGAGGCGTCCGTCCAGCGCGTCCAGCTCGCGCTGGCGGTCGATGACGGCGCCGTAGTTGGCGGCCCGGCGGCACCGGGAGGGCGGCAGGGACAGGAAGTTCTTCCCGTCCAGGCAGGCGCTCTCGCTGGTGTACCAGTAGACGTCCGTCGAGACGACGTCGGTGAAGTAGTTGACGAACGTGGCGGCGTCCGCGTCCCTCTCCCACATCATCACGCCCTTGCCGTAGTTGGCGTAGTGCATCCTTCCGTCGCCCCGTGGGAACCGGTTCTTCTGAGTACGCAGCACGGTGAAGCCGCAGCCCTTGTTCTCGGGGATGCACAGGGCCCCCTCGCCGGGGTGTTTTCCCGTCCACGGAGCGTCCCCGGCCTTCGCCCACATGTCGACCTCGTCGTCGAGCAGCCAGCCCACCGTCTCCTTGCCGTAGCCGGGCAGGGGGACGTTCGTCAGCGCCGACATGCCGTTCTTCCGTACGAGCTCCATGTTCGTGGTGGTGGTCAGCTCGACGTAGGTGTTGATCCCGGCGGCCTTGTCCTTGTCCACGTCGGCCTGGGTGATCACCGACTCGAACCAGACGCCCACCGGGAAGAACGAGGGGCTGGTCCAGCCCGCCGCCGCCGGGGCGGCGAACCGGCCGTAGTAGGCGGGGCCGCCCTCCCACGGCACCCGCGCGGCCGTCGCGGGAGGGCCCGCGGCCGACCAGGAGTTTCCGGTGGCCGACGTGCCGCCCGTCGACCCGCCACCGTTCGGGAGGACGCCGGCCGTGGGGGTGCCGGTCGGAAGGGCACCGGGTGAGGGGGGGACGTCCGGGGGACCTCCCGGGAGCGGCGTGCCCCCGGGAGAGGCGCCCGTGGCGCCGGTGAGCGGAGCGCGGGGAGCGCCCGCCGGCGTGCCGACCGCGCAGGAGCCCAGCATCGCCAGCGTCACCGCCCCCGCCCCGGCCAGGACCGGCAGTGACCGTCCGGTCCCGCGTACGGTCGCGTGCCCGCGTCCCGGCGGTCGTCCTCGCTCTTCGGAGGTCATCAGGCGACCCTGCCCGACACCGGTCCGGCGAGCGGCTCGGCGGACGGTCCGGTCGTCGGCCGGGCGGACGGTTCGGTGGGCGGTCCGGTCGTCGGTTCGCTGGGTGGTTCGGTGGGCGGTTCGACGAGTGCCATCAGCCGCTCGGCGCGGGAGGACCAGGACGCGCCCAGCACCGAGGCGCGCACGGTCTCGGCCGGCAGCAGGCCGCCCTCGCGCAGGGCCGCGCGTACGGCGTCCACGAAGAGGTCGGGGTCGGTGGCGATCCTCACCCGGTCGGCGTACCCGGCGAGTTCCTCGAAGGAGGTGCTGACCACCGGGAGGCCGAGCGCCAGGTACTCCTTCAGCTTGATCGGGTTGGAGTTCCTGATCCACGGCGTGTCCAGCCACGGCATGATCGCGACGTCGAATCCCGACCCGTAGGCGGGGATCCGCTCGTACGGCCTGAAACCCAGCCAGTGCACGTTCGGGTGCCGGGTCAGCCGTTCCATCGGGACGGTCGCGTCACCGATCAGGACCAGCGAGACGTAGGGCAGCTCGACGGCGAGCCGTTCGAGCAGGTCGACGTCGACCAGGTAGTCGTCCAGCGCGCCGAAGAACCCCACGCGCGGCCCGGGAACGGCACGGAGGTCGGCGGGCTGCTCACTCTCCGGGCACCTGCGGAAGTGGTCGGTGTCCACCCCGTGGTCGAGGAAGTACGCCCGGTCGCCGGTGGTCCCGATCTCCTCGCCCATCAGTGCGTTGCTGGCGTAGAGCACGTGGTCGGCGCCCCGCAGCAGGCCGCGCTCCAGCGCCTCGATCGTCGCCCGGTCGGACTCGGGGAACGAGGAGTGCCGGTCGGAGCGGTTGAACACCAGCGCCCGCCTGCGCATCGGCCGCACCACGTCCCATGCCGTGGGGATCGTCACCATGATCACGGGACGGCGCAGCCCCAGCGCCCACGCCACGGCCCGCACCTGGGTCCGGACCAGCAGGGCGTTCACCCGCCGGGCCGTCGGCGATCCGTAGAAGGGAAGCGGCAGCGGGGACATCACGTAGAAACCGGGCAGCTCGGGCAACGGCCGCCGGACGAGCATCGCGACGCTGCGCAGCTTGCGCCCGACCCGCCGCAGCACCTGGGTGGACCTGCCGGGCAGCGGCATGCGCATCCCGATGCTGTTGACCACCAGGACCCTGCGGTGGGCGGCGACCGAGCGCATGAGCTGGAAGTCCGAGTGCGCCCGGTTGTGGTACCACCAGTCCTGCGCGGAGAAGCAGATGTAGCCGGGCACGTCATCGGCCTGCCGGCCGTCCCGGCTCCCCCTGCTCTCCCGGCCCTTCCCGGCCTCCCGGCCCTTCCCGGCCTCCCGGTCCTCCGGGGTGGCGCCGGGGGCCGTGGACGGCGGCGGGCCCGGCGGGGCCGTTCCCTCGGGCAGGCGCGGCCACTCGCGCATCGTGACCAGTTCCCGCAGCGCGGCGCGGTGCCGCCGGCCGCCCTCGCGGCCTCGGGCGACCGCCCGGATCAGCTCGTTGAGCCCGACGGCCAGCCGCATCAGCAGGCCGCGCGGCCCGCCGTGCAGTTCCCGGTGCATCCGGACCCGGTTGGCCGCGGAGATCGCCCACAGCCGGCTGGAGACGGACTGCTCCCCGCCGAGGTGCACGGCGTGGGACGCGGGCTCGTAGCGGATCGCGAACCCGGCCCGCCCCGCCCGGAGCATGTACTCGGTCTCCTCCGAGTACAGGAAGTAGCGCTCGTCCAGCGGGCCGAGGGCGTCCAGGCAGGCGCGGGAGACCAGCCAGGCCGCGCCGGTCACCCAGTCGGCCGTCCGCGGGCCGTCGTAGGCGTCCGGATCGACGACCAGCTCACCCAGGGCCGGGGTCCGCCCGGCCCGGTGCCCGCCGATCAGCGCCTCGCCCAGCGCCCTCGCCACGGTGGGACGCCTGCGCAGGGAGAGGTGGAGCTCTCCGGTCTCGGAGGTGAGGCGTGGTGCCGCGATCCCGGTTCCCGGGAGGGCGAGCGCCCGCCGGAGGGGGAGCAGCGCGCCGGGCGCGAGCCGGATGTCGGGGTTCAGCACGAGCACGTCACAGCCGTCCGCGGCGGCGATGCCCGCGTTCACCCCGGCGGCGAAGCCGCCGTTGCGGCCGGTCTGGACGACCTCCGCGCCGGGCGCGGCCCGGCGTACCCGCTCGACGGTGTCGTCGGGGGAGGCGTTGTCCACCACGATGACCCGCGCGGGGCCGGCACCGGCCAGGGCCGCCTCCAGCGAGCGCAGGCATCCCTCGACGACCCGGCCGCTCGCGTACGTGACGATCACCACGGCGAGCGGGAGCCGATCGGGAACGGTCGTGCCGGTGCCGGTGCCGGTACTGGTGCTGGTTGCGGTGCCGGTTCCGGTGCCGTCGTGGCGTTGCGGTGTCCCGGGAACGGTCGTGCTCGTGCCGGTGCCGTCGTGGCGTTCGGGTGTCATCGACGGCTCCGGGAGGTCAGGCGGTCGCGCAGGGCGCCCGCGAGGAGGGCGAGCGCGAACGGCGCGTCGTCGCGCAGGTAGCGGCGGGCCAGGCGGCGTGGTTCCAGCGCGAGCCGGTACAGCCACTCGGCCCCCATCCGCTGGAACGCCACCGGCGCCCGGCGGAACCGCCCGGCGGCCATCGGGATGCCGGCCCCGCAGCCCAGGTACCAGGCGTGCGGCCATTCCGCCCGGAGGGCCTCGATGACCCTCTCCTGCTTGGGGAACCCGAGCCCGACCATGACGAGGTCCGGCTCGGTGGCGCTCACCCGGGCGACCACCTCCCGCAGGCCCCGTGGCGTCCTGTCGAACCCGAAGGGGGGCGAGCAGGTGCCCGCCACCCGCAGGCCGGGGTGGCTCCCGGTCAGGACCCGCGCGGCGGCCTCGGGCACGCCGGGCTCCCCGCCGAGCAGGTAGATCGAGCGGTTCTCCAGGGCGGCCCGCCCGGCCAGGGAGTGGACGAGCGAGGCACCGGTGACCCGTCCGGGAAGGGCCAGGCCGGCGATCCTCGCCGCCCAGACCACCGGCATGCCGTCGGCGACGACGATCTCGGAGCGGGCGACCAGCGCGGCCAGCGCGGGCGTACGGGTGGCGGCGCGGACGATGTCGACGTTCGCGGTGACGATCGCGCCGCCCCGTCCCCGCCGCCATCCGGTGGCCACCCGGTCCAGCAGCTCCGCCTCGCCGATCGCCATGACCTCGACGGCGCCGACCCGGACGCGCGCGTGTCCCGCCCCGTCGTCCCGGCCGGACGGTGTGGCCGTGGAGGATCCGTTCCGCGGGAGACCGGACCGGGAGGGATCGTCATCGGGAGGACCGTGCCGTGAGGAGCCGTTCTGGGGTGAACCACGCCGGGAGGGGGCGTCATGCGAAGAGCCCTGCCGCGAGGAACCGTTCTGCGAGAAACCGTTGTGCGGGGAGGCGTGCAGAGAAGAGCCGTTCTGTCGGGTTCGGGGAACGGTGTCGCCGCCCGGTCGCCGATGGCCCGGGGCGCCGGGAACGGGGAGGATGGACCCATGAGAGTCGAACGCGCCGAGATCGACGGCGTCCTGCTGTTCGTCCCCACCCCGCACCGGGACGAGCGGGGGTTCTTCACCCGCACCTTCGACGCCGAGCTCGCCGCCGCCCACGGGCTGCGGCCCGCCGCCTTCATCCAGGACAGCCAGTCGCGGTCCCGCGGGGGGACGATCCGGGCCCTGCACGGCCGGGGGGGCCGGGGGGAGGCCAAGCTCGTCCGGTGCGCCCGTGGCGCCGTGCACGACGTGCTCGTCGACGCCCGGCCGGACTCGGCCACCTTCGGCCGACAGATGTCGGTCGTCCTCGACGATGAGGCGTTCGTTCATCTCTACGTTCCTCCTGGCTTGTTGCACGGCTATCAGGCACTGACCGATCAGGCGGACGTCTGCTACCGGATCGACCGGGAGCACGACCCGGCCGAGGACCTCGCCGTCCGCTACGACGACCCCGAGCTCGGCATCCGCTGGCCGCTGCCGGTCGCCGTGATCAGCGAGCGTGATCTGGCGGCGGGTTCCTGGGCGGAACTGCGCGGCCGGTTGTCCGGGTGACCTCCTCTCCGGTGCCGCCGTCGGTACCGGGGGGCCTCGCCCGCCGGGTGGTCCGCAACAGCGCGCCGGTCACGCCGATGATCAGGAACGACAGCCCGGCCACGGTCGCGAACGAGCGCAGGTCGAAGGTGGCCGCCCCGACCAGGGGGACGACCAGGCATGCCGCCAGGCTCAGTCCCAGGTCCCGTACCCCGGGGTCGGAACTGAGGTGGCGGACGCGCAGCGCCGCCCGGATCCCGGCCAGGAAGATCGCCGCGAAGGCGAGCAGGCCGATCACGCCGGTCTCCACCAGCGAGAGGATGTACTGGTTGTCGAAGATCAGGTGCTTGGGCGCGTACCAGGTGCCCAGCCCGCGGCCGACCCAGAGATGGTTGCCGATCTCGGTGGCGGCCACCGCGTAGTCGTGGGTCCGGTACTGGATGCTCGAATCGCTCGACAGGCTGGTGAACAGGCCGAGGAACACGCTGAGCAGGCCGGGCACGGCCACCTTCGTCACCGCCAGGAAGCCGGCGCCGCCGACCAGCGCCCAGAGCCGGCGGCGCGCCGGCCACCCGGCCATCAGCACCGCGGCGACCACGGCGAGCCCCAGCACCGCCGACCTCGACACCGAGAACATCAGCCCGGCGCCGATCAGCGCGCAGCAGACCCACCACCGCAGCGCGGGAGCGCCCCGGTCGCGGGCGTCGAACGCGTAGTGCAACGCGAGGGGGATGAGCATCGCGCAGACCACGCCGAGCTCGATGGGATGCCCGGTGGTGGCCGCGACGCGGCGCAGCGTGTTCCTCTCCAGGATCGCCGGCAGCTCGGCGGTGAAGCGGAAACCGGGGAAGTCCAGGTACTTGGTGAGGTCGAACTCGAGCACGAACTGCAGCGCCGCGACGACCCCGACGGCCGCTCCGGCGACCACGAGGGACCGCAGGACGAAGTCCAGCCGTTCCCTGCCGCGGACGCCGTCGCACGCGGCGAGCCCGATGCCGACCAGCGCCACGACGAGGACGATGGCGTGGTCGGCCATGTCGAGCTCGTCGGGTGGCAGGTAGGCGGCGCTGGCGTACCCGTAGGTGAGGAGCATCGCGGCGCCGTACGCGAACAGCGCGGTGCGCACGGGGTTGGAGCCCTTGGCGGCGCCGAGCGTGACGGTGAGGTGGGCGCAGAACCACCACAGCGCGGCGAACAGGCCCAGCGCGTCGGCCGGGGTGAGCGAGAACGGCAGCCCCCGGAAGACCAGCCGCGCGGGCGAGAGCATCAGGACCACCGCGAACACGGCGGCCAGGGTGGCCCCGTCGGCCGCGCGCAGGCCGGGACGGTCGAGGGAGGCGGGAAGCGGCACGGTCGTCACGGGGCCCTCACCGCCGCAGCGCCGACGGTTCGGCGGGCCGCCGGCCGGACGCGGACGGCACCGGCCGCCGGTCGCCCCGCCTGCGCGCGCGGGCGGCCAGGAAGCTCTCCAGGGAGAACACCGAGGCCAGGCTCGCGAGCACCCCCAGCAGCAGGGCCGCGGCCGCGCCGCGCGACTTGCCCCCGCGCTGGGGCATCGGCTCGGTCGGCGGCACCATCTCGCTCATCGCGATGTAGGTCGCCGGCGGCGCGTTCAGCTCCCTCTGCCGGGCGGCCAGCTCCGTTCGCGCCCGGTCCCTGACCCGCGTCACGATGTCCCGCGCCCCGTCCGGTGACATGCTCTTGCCCTCGATGTAGACGAACGGTCCCCCGTCCATCGCCTCGGGGTTGGTGCCGCCGTTGGTGACCGTGAAGGTCGTCTCGCCCTCCGGCTGCACGCCGAGGGCCCGCGTGGACTCGGGGGTGCTGATCACCTGGATGAGCATCGAGGCGGACATGCTCAGGCCCTGGTCGAAGTTGAGCAGGGGATTGGTCAGCCCGTTGGGACGGGTCGGGTCGCTCGGCAGGCTTCCGCCGCTGGGCGGGATGGTCAGGACGAGCACCGCGTTCGATACGTAGGGCGTCGGGATCGTCGTGTAGACGCCGACGGCGGCACCCAGGGAGAGCAGGAACGTCGGCAGGGCGACGTACCAGCGCCGTGCCACGATGAGCACCGTTCCCCAGAAGTCCACGCGTTCTCCTTTCCGGCCCGATGGGGGCCGCCGGGCAGGGGAACCGTGGGCTCCCCTGCCGGTGACCGGGTCGTCTACCGCCTGCGCCGCCCGTGCCTCGTACCGCCCGCCCGCCGCGCCGCCGCCCTGCGCCTGCGCCGCCTCATGGCCCTCCCGTCCTCCGGGCCGTCCTTCTCCCGGCCGGCCGGGTCCGCCGGGTGGAGCACGACGGGCCGGTCCCGGTCGTCCCTGCCGTCCCGCCCGCCGTCATCGCCGCCGCGTCCTCGGTCGTCCCGGCCGCCGCCGTCGCCGCGTCCCGCCGCGCCTCCCGGGCGGGCCGCCCCGCCGGGAGCCGCCCCGTCCGAGGCGGCCTTGCCCGTCGCCGCCTTGCCCGTCGCGGCCTTGCCCGGGGCCGTTCCGCCCGGGGTGGTCGTGCCGGGACCGGTTCCGTCCGCGGCCGTCCCGCCCTGGTGCGCCGGCCCCTCGGGGGTCACCGGCCGGCCCGGGTCCGCCGGGGCCGTGACGGTGCTCGCGGACCCTTCGGCCCGGCCGTCGCCGGACCGGCGCCGGAACACCCTGCGGCGCTCCACGGCGTACGCGGTCCCGAGGCCGAGGAGGACCACCAGGAACGCCGCGCCGCCCGCGGCCCGCGCCGGGCCGCTCCGGTCCGCCTCCGGCGGTGCGGGCGGGACCACCTCGACCAGCCCGATGTAGGTGGAGTTGGGGGCGCCGAGCACCTGCTGCCTGCGGGTCAGCTCGGCCCTGAGGCGGGCCTGGGCCTCCGTCATGACGGTCCGGACGGTGTCGGCGGAGCCGCTCTCGACCCTGACGTACACGAAGGGGCCGTTCGTCAGGATGCCCATCATGCTGGGATCGTTGCGCCCGTCGTTGATCGTGACCTCGGTGGGGCCGTCCTCGGTCACGCCCAGCTCCGCCATGACCGCCTTGGTGTTCATGGCCAGGATGAGGATGCCGGCCGTGGTCCGCAGCCCGTCGCTGAACTGCAGCAGCGGGTTGCTGCGCCCCTGCGGCGTGACCGGGTCCAGCGTCCCTCCGGCCGGAGGCGTGGTCAGCACCATGGACGTGCTCGACACGTGGCGTACGGGCACCAGCGCGAAGGTGACCACGGCGGCGACGAGCGCCAGGCCGAGCAGCGGGAACCCGATCCACCTCCTCCTGACGAGGCCGAGGAGGGTCTTCCAGAACTCCACTACGTCCCCGCTCTCCCGGGTGGCCCGGACGCCCGGGACACGATGGGTGTTGATCGCGGCACGCGAACTCCTTGTCACTGTGGCGTCACGGGGATCACATCGGGGTGGCGGCGGCCGGGATCCGCCGCCGACCCGCCCCCGCTCGGGTCTGCTCGGGTCTGCCGGGACGTGCCCGGGACCGGTTCAGGACCTGCTCGGGACCCGTTCGGGACCCGCTCCGGACCTGGTCAGGGCCTCCGCCTCGTACGCCAGCGCCAGCTCCTCCGGCATGGGGTCGAGGTCGGCGCAGCGCACGAAGTCGCGCAGGGTGGTGCCGGTGCACGCCGCGTCCACGTTGCGCGCGCCGCGCCGGGCGCGCACGTCGTCGATGTGCACGGTGCGGAAGTCGATGCTGAAGCGGGTCCTGCCCGAGGTGTTGGGCACCGTGGAGTGCAGCTGGGCGCCGGAGAAGACCATCACCCCGCCGGGTTCCGGCACCACCCGGACCTGCGGCTCCAGCGTCACCTCCTCCTCGGGCCGGGGCTGCTCCCTGGTGTCGCCGCGCACGTGCCGGGCGGCGGTGGCCCTGCTGGTGCGGTTCCACTCGGCGTAGTCGTAGCGCGCGCTGCCGTTGCGCACCGGGGTGCCGAAGTACTGGGGGTGGAAGGCCATCACGTTCTCCGGGACCACCGCGTAGACCGGGATCCACCAGTTGACCTGGTTGAACGGGGCCGAGTACCAGCAGTCGCGGTGCGGGTGGAAGGCGTAGGAGATGCCCGAGGTCAGGTAGTCGTGCGAGGTGGAGGTGCGCAGCCTGGGCACGTCGAAGTAGGTCCGCTCCAGGTCGCAGCCCAGCTCCTCCAGCAGCGCCGGCAGCAGCTCCTTGCACCGGGGGTGGTGGATGAAGCGGGGCTTGAGCGACGCGAGCAGCTCGGCGAACTCCTCGACCGGCATGTCGAACTGGGCGGTCTCCGGGTCCCGCCCGCCGAACGCCTCGGCGACCAGTTCCCGGGCGAAGGCGGCCAGGCGGCCGGAGGCGGACGTCGCCGGGTAGACGAAGACCTGCCCGCCGTAGAGCAGCTCCCTGCGGGTGTCGTCGTCCACTCCGCTGTTGGAGAAAACGGTGGTCACGGTGGTTCTCCTCGCTGGGGGTTCGATGAGATCGCTGGTCGGTCACGGGACGTGCGGCTCGGGGAGGCCTCTCACCGCCCGGCGCCGAGGAGGCCGGACGCGGCCGAGGCGAGCCTGCGCCCCCGGCGGGCCACGGTCAGCCGGTGGCGGCGGGCGTACATGGCCAGGACGGCCGCGCGGGCGCGGCGGCGCTGCCGCGCGTCGAGGTCGCTCCCCCGCAGCCACCCGAGCAGCTCGGCGCACTGCAGGACGGTGGAGCAGCGGGCCCGCCAGGGCGGCACGTCCAGGCGGCGGGCGATCGCGGTGAGCGGGTCGTGCTTCCAGTTGCGGTGGGCCAGGACCTCCGGGACGTGCCCCCACGGCCCTGCCAGCGCCAGCTTCGCCGCGAACACCTCGTCCTCGCGGAGCATGTTCCGCCGGGGGATCCGGGCCAGCGGGTCGCGCCGCAGCAGGCCGTACAGCGGGTCGACGAGCAGGTGGCTCTCGTTGAGCAGCCGCAGCATCTCGGTGAAGCGCTCGACCGGGTCGTCCGAGCCCAGCCCGGGACGGTCCAGGGGGGCGGTGGCGACGGCCCCGTCGGGTCCGGTGTAGGCGACCTGCGTGGACACCAGGACGAGCCGATCGTCCTCGGCGAACGCCCGCAGCGACCGGGAGACGCACGCGGGCCCCAGCCGGTCGTCGTCACCGACCCAGCGGAAGAACGCCCCGTCGGTCAAGGCGACCGTGCCGACGAAGTTCTCGAACAGGCCCACGTTCTCCGGGTGCCTGCGGTAGGCGATCCTGCGGTCGCCGGCGGCCAGGTCGCGGCAGATCTCCTCGGTTCCGTCCGTGGACGCGTTGTCGGAGATCACGAGCTGGAGGTTCTCGTGGTCCTGGGCGAGCACCGAGCGGACCGCGCCCTCGATCCGATCGGCCCCGTTGCGTACGGGAAGCACGATGGACACCAGCGTGTCGGAGTTCGGCATCCGGTCCTCTCCTCTCCATCCGTTCACCCGGAACGTCCGGGCCTTCCGGGCCTTCCGGGTCGTGCGGGTCGTGCGGGCCTTGCCGGTCGTGCGGGTCATCCGGGCCGTCCCCGTCCCCTGAGCCGCGCCAGCGGTCCGAGCCGGCGGAGCTCGCGCAGCCGTGCCGCGGGAACGACGACGAGGACGTAGGCGAGCAGTCCCCCGCCCCCGGCCAGGCAGAGCCGCAGCAGCGCGGCGCCCGCGCCCATCCCTCCCCCGGCCCCCGCGAGCCCCGCGAGCTCCTCGGCCGCGTGGGCGAGCGTCACCGTGACCACCGCCGCGAGCGCGGCGCCCAGCAGCGGGCGTACCAGCGTGGCCGGGACCGGGGCCAGGCGCACCCCGGCGCGGCTCAGCGCCAGCGCCGCCACCGGCAGGGCCACCAGCAGCCCGGCCAGCGCGTGCCCGATCGCGGCGCCGCGCACCCCGTACCAGTGCGTCCCCGCCCACAGGGCGGGCACCAGCGCCGCGGCCCAGGCCAGGTTCATCCACACCGTGGCCCGGGTTGCGCCCGCCGAGGTGAGGACGTCGAAGGCCAGGGACGTGAGCATCCGCACGACCATCAGGACCGCCAGCAGCGCCAGCACCCCCGCGGCGGGCGCCCACTTCTCGCCGTACAGGAACGCCACGATCTCCGGCGCCAGCGTGGCCGTCACCACCGCGACCGGCAGCACGGCGGCGACCAGCAGGGGCACCGACCGCTGCACGCCCAGCGAGAGCGCCTCCGGCCGCTGCTCGGCCAGCCGGGAGAAACTGGGCACGGTGACGTAGCGCAGCGCGGTCCCGATCACGCTGGGCACCCAGCTGGAGACGTTGAACGCCAGCAGGTAGAAGCCGAGCGCGACCGGGCCGAGCACGGCGCCGACGATGACGTAGTCGGCGTTCATCAGCACCGCCTCGATGCCGAGGCCCAGCGCCAGCGGCGCGCCGAACCGCAGCAGCCGGGCCGCGACCTCCCGGTCGAAGCCGAGCCGGAACGGCAGCCCGACCCAGGCGAACACCAGCACGCCGGTGACCGTGTTGGCCGCGACCTGCCCGGCGGCGAAGCTGTAGGCGCCCGCGCCGTTCGCGGCCAGGGTGACCGCCACCCCGGCATTGACGAGCGATCCCGCGATGTTGGCCTTGGTCAGCCTGTCGTGGCCGAACCCGCGCATCAGCGAGCCCGCCCGCACGGCGGTGACACCGTCGATGAGGATGATCGCGGTGAGCAGCCTCACCACGGGCGTGGCCTCCGCGCTGCCCGCCAGCTCGGCGAAGTAGGGGGCCACCACCCAGAAGATCCCGTAGATCCCCGTGCTGAACACCATGGCCATGACCGTCGCCGTCGGCGCCATGTCCTCGACCCGGCCGCGCCACTGCACGGTGGCGGCGATGATGCCGACGTCGTTGACGTGCATGACGAAGGTGGTCGCGGCGAGCGCGATGGCGTAGAGGCCGAAGTCCTCGGGGGCGAGGAGCCGGGCGAGCACCAGCCCCATGACGAAGGTGGTCGCCTTGGTGCCCACGTTGCCCAGCAGGCTCCAGCGCAGCCCGCGCCCGGCCTTGGCGCCGATCGCCCCCACCTGCTCACCGGCGGAGGGACCGTGCTCGCCCGCGGGGGAACCACCGGAGGGGCCGTGCCCACCGGCGGGAGGCATGCCGGAGGAGCCGTGCGCGCCGGCGGCGGGCGCGCCGGAGGGACCGTGCGCGCCGGTGCCGTGCGCGCCGGCGTCCTGTGTCTGCCGCTGGTCCATCCGTGCCTTCCGCCGTCCGTGCCTTCCGCCCGTGGGTGGGCGTCTCGCGGGGTGAGCGCTCAGCCGCGTTCCCCCGCGCCTTCACCCGCGCCTTCCCCGGCGCCTTCACCGGCGCCTCGCTCGGCGCGTTCCCCGACGCGTTCGAGCCAGATCTCCCGCCAGAACGGCACGAACTCGCGCGGGCAGCTCACGTTGTACGCGCCCGAGCAGACGACGCCCTCCAGGACGATGCAGGGGTTCTTCATCCGCAGCATCCGGCCGGTCTTCTCGTCCAGGCAGCGCTCGACCCGGGCGCTGACCCGCGCCACGTGCCCGCAGTAGCGCGACATCTCCTCCTCGAACCCCATGCCGCGGTTGAGCAGGTCGCCGTTGAGCGTCTTCAGGATCTCCTCCTTGGACCTGACCCGGACGAGCTCGCCCGGCCGCAGGTCCAGGGTCCGCGTCGGCGTCCTCGCCCCGGCCTCGCCCCTGACGAACCCCCAGCGCATCCCGCCCCTGATCCACAGCCACCTCGGCAGGAGGCGCCTGGCGGCCTGCTGGTAGCGGTTGAACAGGCCCACCAGGAGTGAGCGCAGCATCCAGGGCACGCCCACGTTCCCGGTGCGCACGTCGGCGACGTACTGCCCGACGTCCTTGAGCGGCAGGCAGGCGGGCGCGGCGCGGAGCAGCTCGGTGGCCTGGCAGGAGAAGCGCTCCTCGCCGTCCGGGCCGGGTTCCTTGCGGGTGGCGGCCCGCAGGACCGGCAGCAGGGTCCGGCCCGCGGCGATGTCGCGTCCCGTGGCGGGGGTGACCCGCGCTCCGGGGGGCACCAGGGCACCGGGAGCGACCCGGGCGCCACCGGTGACCGCGCCGTCCGTGACCGCGCCGTTCGTGACCGCGCCGTTCGTGGCCGCGCCACCGGAGGCGGCCGGGGAGGACGAGCTCTCCGGGGTCACCCGCCTGAGCCACGCCTCCTTCCAGTAGAACTGGCAGGCCGTCTGGCAGCCGCCGTGCGCCGCGCCGTCGCAGCGGGCCCCGGTCAGGTGGACGGCCCGCTCCATGCGGCGCATGCCGCTGCCGCCGATCGTGTCGCAGAGCTTGTGCGCCACCTTGTGCACGGTGAGCCGCCGCCCGCACCAGGCCAGCATCTCCGGCATGAAGGGGAGCCCCTCCAGCTCCCCCCGCTCGTCCAGGGTGGCCCTGATCTCGGCCTCGCCGAGCACCTCCACCGTCTCGCCGACCCGGAGACCGAGGGTCCCGGTCGCCGGCGCGCCGGTCACGACCCGCAAGCCCGTCATTGCGAACACTCCTTGAGAAGTCCCGATCCGTGCAGGGCGCGTGCCGCCTCGGCCACCGCGCCGAAGGGAAGGCCCGCGCGTTCGGCGATGTCCAGCAGGCCGTGCTCCCCGTCGGAGAGGTTCAGCACCCACAGCATCGCCATCTGCGCCGCCTGGGCGTCGCTGCGCCCGCCCAGCGATCCGTACAGGCCGCGCCTGCCGAGCTGCGGCTCGCCGTACGGGCTGAGGTTGAGGTAGCGGCGGTCGCCCTCCAGCACCCGGGTGACCTCCCAGCAGGTCTCCAGGGTGTCCGCCATCGCCTCGGGCGACACGAAGCCCGGATTGTCCCCCGAGGTGTGATATTCCGGGTATCCGGCATACGGGGTCCGGGTGAGGGAGCCGACCGGCAGGTCGAAGCCGGGTGAGCAGAACTGCCGCTCGTCGTAGCCGTACGGGGAGAAGTCCACGACCCGGTGCTCGCGCCCCGAGGTGCGCAGGACGTGCCGGACGGCCCGGTCGATCACGGCCTCCCCCCGCCTGCTGCGCTTGTACGTCAGCGGGCCCCGGTCCCCGGCGCAGGCCAGCACCAGGCCGTGCCGGACGCGCCCGACGCGCTCGCGGTTGCGCGCCAGCCAGGTGATCGCGCCGATGGTGCCCGGCGCGAACACGAAGCGGTAGGTGTACCACGGGTCGCTCCCGGCGAGCCGGCGCGCCAGCCGGACGGCCACGGCGATCCCCGCGAGGTTGTCGTTGGCCAGCGAGGGGTGGCACACGTGACAGGAGACGAGCACCTCCTCGGCGACCCGGCCGGGCACCACGTGCTCGCCGTAGGTCAGGTGGCCGTCGGCGAGCGTGGAGTCGACCATGACCTCGTACGGCCCGTCGGGCAGGCCCTCCAGCGTGTCGTGGGCCAGGCAGAAACCCCAGGTCTCCGCGTAGTAGCTCGTCCGGTACGGGACCAGGCCGGGCTGCTCGGGCAGCGTGTGCAGGTGGCCGCGCAGCTCGTCCAGGGTCATGGTCGCCGACACCGGGACGCTGTAGCCGACCACGTGCAGGTTCGACGCGGCGAAGTCGACGACCCGGGTGCCGGAGGCGTCCTTGACGTAGGCGTCGCGGATGTTCCACTCCCTGGGCACGGTCCAGTCGAGGACCTCGGTGCCGGTCGGCACCTCGCTGACCCGCAGCGGCAGGGACTCCCCGACGATCTCCAGCGTGCGGCGCACGCCGTCGCCGGTGATGCTGCGGCAGATCGGGTAGAGCCGCTCCACCAGGGCGTGCATCTCACGCCCCTCGTCGGCGCCTCCCGCGCCACCGGCACCGGTCACACCGCCCGCGCCACCCGTGCCGTCCGCGCCGGTCACGCCGGTCGTCCCGCCGTCGCGCGGCGCGGGCGCAGCGCGCCGTCGACGGTCCCGGCCTCGCGCCGGGCCGCCAGCTGCGCCAGCCGGGTGAAGCGCTCCCGGAAGTCGTCCCCCGTCAGGCCGAACCGCCGGTAGGCCTCGGCCAGCTCGACCGCGCCCGCCTTGACCGTCCACCGGGTCCGGTGGCCGGGCAGCGCGGCCCGCAGCCGCGAGAAGTCGACCCGGTAGGAGCGCGGGTCGGCCCCGGTCTCGCCGGTGATCACGACCTCCGCGCCGGGCACCGCCTCGGCGACCTCGGCCGCGATCTGCGCGACGGTCAGGTTGTTCTCCTCGTCACCGACGTTGAACGCCCTGGCGTGCACGATCTCGCGCGGCGCGGTCAGCGTCAGGGCGAAGACGTCGGCGATGTCGGCGGCGTGCACCAGGGGACGCCACGGGGTGCCGTCGGAGAGCACCTTGACCTGCCCGGACAGCAGCGCGTGCCCGACGAGGTTGTTCAGCACGATGTCCGCGCGCAGCCGGGGCGAGAACCCGAAGGCGGTGGCGTTGCGCAGGAACACCGGGCTGAAGTCGTCGTCGGCCAGCGCCAGCAGGTCGTCCTCGACGCGCACCTTGGAGTCGGCGTACGGGGTCACCGGCCGCAGCGGCGCGTCCTCGTCGACCAGGTCCTCGCCGGAGGCGCCGTAGACCGAGCAGGTGGAGGCGTACAGGAACCGGCGCACGCCCGCGTCGCGGGCCAGCCGGGCCAGGCGCACCGCGGCGCGGTGGTTGATGTCGTAGGTCAGCTCGGGCGCCAGGGCGCCCAGCGGGTCGTTGGACAGCGCGGCCAGGTGCACCACCGCGTCGATCCCCTCCAGCATGCCGGCGGTGACGTCCCGCAGGTCGACGGCGTGCCCGGGCGGGTCGCCGGGCGCGGGGCCCAGCACGCACCCGGCGAACAGCCCCGAGTCCAGCCCGGTCACCTCGTGGCCCCCGGCGGCGAGCACCGGGGCCATCACGCTCCCCAGGTATCCCTGGTGCCCGGTCAGCAGCACGCGCATGGGGTTCACCCTCCAGCCAGGTCGAAGGTCAGTTTGCCGACGTGGAACGCCTCGGCATGGCGGGCGCGGCACTCGATGCCGCGCAGGCGGGCCAGCCCGAGGAACGCCTCGCGGTCGTACCAGGGCCGCCCGTGCTGGGAGGGGTAGTGCCGCTCCAGCAGCTCCGCCTTGGCCTCGGCGACCTCGGGCGCGAGCGGCTGGTAGGCGCCGGGGCGGCCCAGGTCGCCGTCCCACTTGACGATCTCGTAGCCGAGCACCTGGTGGTCGCGGAAGGCGGTGGGCACCAGCTCCGCCAGGCCGCGGTGGTCCTGGTGGGCGTCGCCGCGGTGCGGCGCGAACACCAGGTCGGGGTCGGTGCGGGCGCGCAGCTCCTCCACCGCCGTCTTGGCCTCCTCCCAGTACGCGGGCAGCCGCCCGTCGGGCAGCTTGAGCACGGTCAGCCGCAGGTCGGCGCCGGGGCAGAAGTCGGCCAGCGCCGCGCGTTCCTCGTCCTCGCGCGCGGTCCCGCCGCCGGACAGCACCAGGGCGTCCACCCGCGTGCCGGGGCGCGCCGAGCACAGGGTGAGCAGGGTGCCGCCCGCCCCGATGGCGAGGTCGTCGCAGTGCGCGGCCAGCAGCGCGATCCGGCCCGTCCGGGCCGGCCGGAAACCGATCACGGGATCGTCACCGCCGCGGGCTCGCGTTCCCACAGCGCCCAGGGGCGCTCGCCGCGCGAGTACGCCTCGTCCAGGGCGACCCGCTCCCTGACCGTGTCGGTCGGCCGCCAGTAGCCGCGGTGCGGGTAGGCCAGCAGCCTGCCCCGCTTGGCCAGCTCGGCGCAGCCGTCGCCGACCAGGTCGCCGCCGGGCGGGATGTGCTCGAAGATCTCCTGCCGGAGCACGAAGTAGCCGCCGTTGACCCAGAGCGGCATCTCGCTGACCGGGGTGATGCCGCCGACCGCGCCGCGCTCCCCCAGCTCGATGCAGTGGAAGGTGTCCGAGGGCGGCACCACCATCATCGACGCGGCGGCGCCGGAGGCGGCGAACCGGTCGACGATCTCCGGCAGCGGCGCGTCGGTGAGCACGTCGGCGTAGTTGGCCAGGAACATCTCCTCGCCGTCCAGGTGGTCGCGGACCCGGCGCAGCCGCTCGCCGATCGGCGAGGTGATCCCGGTCTGCACGAACGAGATCGACCACTCGGAGATGTCTGTGGACAGCAGCTCGACCCTGCCGCCGCGGAGCACGAAGTCGTTGGACGTCGTCTCCCGGTAGTTCAGGAAGAACTCCTTGATGTGGTCGGCGCCGTAGCCCAGGCAGAGGACGAACTCGGTGTGCCCGAAGTGCGCGTAGTAGCGCATCACATGCCAGATGAGCGGCCGGGGCCCGACGAGCTGCATGGGCTTGGGCACGTCGCCGGCGGTGCCGGTGCGCATCCTGCTGCCGTATCCGCCGCAGAAGAGGACGACCTTCACGGGTTCACCTCGACGATCTCCAGTTCGGGAATGGGGAAGACCAGCCGGCCTCCCCAGGCGTGCACGTGGGAGAGCTGGACGACGAGCTCCTCGCGCAGGTTCCACGGCAGGACCAGCACGTAGTCGGGCCGTTCCTCGGCCAGGCGCTCGGGCGGCAGGATCGGGATGCGCGTCCCGGGCGTGAACCTGCCGTGCTTGTACGGGTTGCGGTCCACGGTGAAGGGCAGCAGGTCGGGCCGGATGCCGCAGTGGTTGAGCAGGGTGTTGCCCTTGCCGGGGGCGCCGTAGCCGGCGACCGTCTTCCCCCGGCGGGCCGCGTCCAGGAGGAAGGCGAGCAGGTCGCGCCGCACCCGGGCGACCCGCGCGCCGAACTCGGCGTACCCGGACAGCTCGTGCAGGCCCGCGGCCTTCTCCTCGGCGAGCAGCGCGGCCACCCGCTCCCCCGGCTCCCCCGCGGATTCCTCGGGCCTGGCCCACAGCCGGATCGACCCGCCGTGGGTGGGCAGCCGCTCGACGTCCACCAGGCGGAGCCCGCCGGCGGCCAGGGCGGCGCGCGCCGAGTCGACCGTGTAGTACTGGAAGTGCTCGTGGTAGATCGTGTCGTACTGGTTGCCCGCCATCAGCGTCGGCAGGTACTGCACCTCGATCGAGACCCAGCCGTCGTCGGCGACGAGCGCGCGCAGCCCCCGGGTGAAGCCGATCACGTCCGGTACGTGGGCGTAGACGTTGTTGGCCACCACCAGGTCGGCCGGGCCGTGCCCGGCCCGCACCGAGGCGCCGGTCACCGGGTCGAGGAACGCCGTCCACGTGGGCACCCCGGCCTCCCGCGCGGCCCGGCCGACGTTCTCGGACGGCTCGACGCCCAGGCAGCGGATGCCGAGGTCGGCGACGTGCCGCAGCAGGTAGCCGTCGTTGCTGGCCACCTCCACCACGAACGAGCCGGATCCCAGCCCGAGCCGTTCCACCGCCCCCCGCACGAAGACGCGCGCGTGCTCCACCCACGAGGTCGAGTACGAGGAGAAGTAGGCGTACTCGGTGAAGGTTTCCTCGGGGGTGATCAGCGGCGGGATCTGCGCCAGCCGGCAGCCGGTGCAGACCCGCAGGTGCAGCGGGTAGGTGACCTCGGGCTCCTCCAGCTGCGCCTCGGTGAGGAAGCGCTCGCACGGCGGCGTGGCGCCGAGGTCGACGACGCTCGCCAGGCTCGTCGAGCCGCACAGCCTGCAGGTGGTCATGGACACGCCCTCTCGTCCCGGGACGCGGCCCCGCGGGGTTCCGCGCGTTCGCGGGCGGGTCGCCCCGCGTGTCCCGCCGGATGTCGTCATGAACTGATCTGGACCTTGCTGTGGTCGCCCAGCACCAGGCGGTGGGCCCGGGGCGTGGCGGGGGCGGGGGTGACCTCGACGTCGTGGCCGATGAGGGAGGCCTCGATCCGCGAGACGCCCGCGATCGACGCCCTGGGCAGGACGATGGAGTACTCGATCTCGCTGCCGCTGACCGTGCAGCCCGCCCCGATCGAGGTGAAGGGGCCGACGTAGCTGTCCAGGACGCTCGCGCCCGAGCCGATGACGGCGGGGCCGACGATACGGGACCGCTCCACCCTCGCGCCCGCCTCGACGACCACCCGGCCGATCAGCTCGCTGGCGGCGTCCACCCGGCCGTCCACCCTCGGCTCCAGGGACTCCAGGACCAGCCGGTTGACCTCCAGCATGTCGGTGACGTTCCCGGTGTCCTTCCAGTAGCCGGAGATGACGGTGGACTCGACCCGGCGGCCGGAGGTGATCAGCCAGTGCAGGGCGTCGGTGATCTCCAGTTCCCCGCGCCAGGAGGGCTTGAGCTCGGCCACCGCCTCGTGGATCGCGGCGGTGAACAGGTAGACGCCGACCAGCGCGAGGTCGCTCTTGGGTACGTCGGGCTTCTCCTCCAGGCCGACCACCCGGCCGGCCGCGTCGAGCTCGGCGATCCCGAACTGCCGGGGGTCGCCGACCCGGGTGAGCATGATGTGGGCGGCGGGCCGCTCGCGGGCGAACCGCCCGACCAGGTCGCTGACGCCTCCGACGATGAAGTTGTCCCCCAGGTACATGACGAAGTCCTCGTCGCCCAGGTAGTCGCGGGAGACGAGCACGGCGTGGGCCAGTCCCAGCGGCGCGGCCTGGCGGATGTAGGTCACCTCCAGGCCGAACGCGCTGCCGTCGCCGACGGCCGCCTCGATCTCGGCGTGCGTGTCGCCCACCACGACCCCGGCCTCGCGGACGCCCGCGGCGGCGATCGCCTCCAGGCCGTAGAACAGCACCGGCTTGTTGGCCACCGGCACGAGCTGCTTGGCCGAGGTGTGGGTGATCGGCCGGAGTCGGGTGCCCGATCCGCCGGCGAGCACGAGCGCCTTCACTAGTACGCCCCTTCCCCGCCGGTCACGGCGCTCCAGGTCTTCCACAGGATCTGCAGGTCCAGGAAGAGCGACCAGTTCTCCACGTAGCGCAGGTCCAGCCGGACCGACTCCTCCCAGGTCAGGTCCGAGCGCCCGCTCACCTGCCACAGGCCGGTCATGCCGGGCTTGACGACCAGGCGGCGGCGCACGTCCGCGCCGTACTGCCTGACCTCGTCGGGCAGCGGCGGGCGGGGCCCGACGAGCGACATCTCACCGCGCAGCACGTTGAGCAGTTGCGGCAGCTCGTCGAGGGAGTAGCGGCGCAGGAAGGCGCCCACGCGGGTGATCCTTGGATCGTTCCTCATCTTGAACAGGACGGCGTCGACCTCGTTCTCGCCCTCCAGGTCGATCCTGAGCCGTTCGGCGTCGGCGACCATGGTGCGGAACTTCACCACCCGGAACTCCGCGCCGCCCTTGCCCACCCTGACCTGCCGGAAGAGGGAGGGTCCGGGGCTGGTCGCGCGGATCAGCGTGGCGATGACCAGCATGGGCACGCCCAGGGCCAGCAGGGCCAGCAGCGCCGCGACCCGGTCGAAGAGGCTCTTGGTCAGGCGCCTGACCCCCCGGAAGTCGGGGTGCTCGACGTGCAGCAGCGGCATCCCCGCCACCGGGCTGATGCTGATGCGCGGGCCGGCCACGTCCATGAGCGCCGGCGCCACGAACAGGTCGGTGCGGGCGTCCTCCAGGCCCCAGGCCAGCCTGCGCAGCGCGACGCCGTCCAGCTCGGGGCAGGCCAGCACGGCGACGGCGTCGGCGTCGACCCGGGCCACCACGGTGGGGACGTCGGAGAAGCCGCCCAGGACGGGGATGCCGTCGACCTCCGTCAGACCGGGAGCCGCCGGGCCGGAGCCGGTGGGCAGGCAGACCGCGACGACCGTCATGCCGTGGTGCGGCTGCCTGCGCAGCTGGATGACCAGGTCGAGCACGGACTCCCGGTGCCCGACCGCGACCACCTGGCGCATGTAGTCGCCCCGGGCGCGCCTGTGGTGCAGCCGCTTGCGCATCCGGTAGCGGAAGGCGACGGTCAGGACGCAGGCCAGCGGGAACATCGCCATGACGAAGCTGCGGGCGATCGGCGTCTGGGTGACGTAGGCGCCGATCGCGACGGCGGCGGTCAGGCCGGCCGCGCCGTTGAAGACCGCGCGGAACTCGTCGCTGCCCTCGCCGTGCGTACGCCTGCGGTAGGCGCCCCCCGCCGCCAGGGCGAGCGGCCAGATCAGGGCGAGCCCCAGCCCGAGCAGCGCCTCCGCCTCGGGGATGAACGCGCCGAGCCAGAGCCGGGTCCCCAGCACCGTCTCGCAGGCGACGACCGAGCAGGTGACGTCCCCGGCGAGCAGGATGCGGACGTAGGAGCGTGTCCAGATGCTGGAGGAGGTCCGCACCGGGCCCTTGAGAAGCCCGAGGGCGAGCTCCTCGGTTTCCGCTCTCATGCCACCTCGCCCACGATGCCCCGACACGGTTACGCGAATCACCGCGCATCACATTTCAGCGGTCAACCGCATCTTTAATAAGCCAGAAGCTCAGATACCAGGGAAATCCTAGTGATCACTATTGAGCAGGGGAATAGCGACACATGTCCACTATTGGCCTAAGAGCAGCGAAGAGAGCATCTTGACGGAACGGTCCAAACGTGTAGCTCGACCATTCCATATTGGAACTAATTACAAATTAGTCGTATTCGAAATCCGGCAGCGGTGCCGGGGGGTCGGGGCTGCGCCAGACCACGACGTAATCGCCGCGCGCGGCCCCCACCGCCGCGCCGAGCCGGTCGAGATCGAAGTCGGGGAGGTAGCGGAGGCGGGCGAGGAAGGTCGCGTCGGTCGCCGAGCCGGGCACCACGCACCCCTGGCCCCGCCGGTCGAGGAGGATGTACAGGATGTCGGAGTCCGGCTCCTCCGTCACGCGCACCTCGACGACGTCCTCCCACGCGAGGGCGTCGACGCTGCCGTCCGCGTAGTGACGGGTCACGCCTTCTTCGGTGACGTACACGTAGGAGTCCGGCACTGAGTTGCCGTGCATGGGCGCGATTGTGACGACTCCCGGGCTCCGCGTGCAATAGAGCCATGCACATCGATGGCTATCCATCACCCCAGCGATGGTCGAGATGCGCGGCGACCGCCCTTCTCGCGGCCTCCGGGGGACCCTGGCCGATCGCGTCCAGCAGGCTCCGGTGCTCGGCGACCAGCACGTGCCGGTCGGAGTAGACCTCGCGCAGCCGCACCAGGCCGAGCCTGGTCTCGGCGGCGAGCACGCCGTAGAGCCGCTCCAGGCGCGGGCTGCCCACCGCGACCACCAGCGCCTGGTGCAGCGCCATGTGCTCGGCCACCGCCTCCGACCAGGGGGCGTCGGCGGGCAGGGCCGCCATCCGGGCCAGCGCCGCGTCCGCCTCGGCCACCCGCCGTCCGGCCAGCGTGGTGGCCACCAGGTCCTCCAGCGGACGCCGGACGAACATGAGGTCGTCCAGGTCGGCCACGCTCACCTCGGCCACCTGGGCGCTGCGGTGCCGCTCGCGCCGCAGAAGCCCCTCGTGCACGAGCACGGCGAGCGCCTCCCTGACGGTCGGGCGGGCCACCCCGTACAGGGCCGAGAGCTCCTGCTCGGGCAGGGGCGTGCCCGGGGCGATCTCGCCGGACAGCACCCGGCGGCGCAGGGCGTCGGCGAGCGCGCCGACGGCGGAGACGGGACGGAGCGGCAGGGTCACGCCGACGACCCTATTGCCGTTCGCCCGCCGCTTCCGGTCGTTCCCCTCTCCGGCCGGGCGACCGCGACGAGGCTGATCCCGAGCAGCAGCAGCCCGGCGGCCGAGGCGGGCGTGAGCCTCTCGCCGAGCACCGCCACGCCGAGCAGGGCCGCCACCGCGGGTTCGGCCAGCGCGAGGGTGGCGGCGACGGCGACCGAGGTGGTGCGCAGGCCCCTGCCGTACAGCAGGTAGGCCAGGGCGGTGGTGGCGCAGCCCAGGTAGAGGGCGACGAGCAGGCCGCGCGGCTCGGCGAGCCAGGCGGTGCCGGTCCACAGCAGGACCGGGACCATGACGAGCCCGGCGCCGCCGAACATCAGGCCCATCACCGCGTCCGAGGGCGCCCCCGCGCCGATCGCCCGCGCCGCGGTGACCGCGTAGAACGCGTACAGCAGGCCGCCGAGCAGGGCGAGCAGGACGCCGTCGGCGCGCACCTGCCCGCCGCCGCCGGTGAGCACGGCGCAACCGGTGATCGCCACCGCGGTCGCCCCGGCCCAGCGGCGGCCGGGCCTGACCCCGTCGAGGAGCCAGGACAGCAGGCCGGTGAAGACCGGGCCGCTGCCGATGGCGACCACCGTGCCGACCGCCACCCCGGTCCTGCCGATCGCGGCGAAGAAGCAGAGCTGGTACGCGGCCACGGCCACCGTCGCCGCGGCGAGCGCGCCCGGGCGCGCGCGGAGGGGGCCGCCGGGGGCGAGTGCCGGTCGCAGGACCGGGGCGGTCACGGCCGCGAGCACCAGGCCGCCGACCACCAGGCGGGCGGCGGCCAGGGAGACGGGGTCGACCCCGGCGACGAGGGCGCCCGCCGTCCCCGCGGTCCCCCAGAGCACGGCGGCTCCGATCACGGCGATTCTCACGGCTCGATTGTAGGCAGATTGTCTGACAACCAGACAAGAGATGTCGCCCGGGATCCCCGGCAGGACCGTCCCCCGGTTTTCCCGGCGACGGTGGCGGGTAGTTCGGCCAGGTGAGACATCCCAGGAACAGGGTGAACCCGCGGCCCGGCCGAGCGCTGCCCGAGCCGGTCCTGACCGGCGCCCTCGCGGCCGGGACGCACGGGAGCGGCCCCCGGCGGGCCGGCGACGGGACCGGGTGATCGGGATGCCCAGGGGAACGTTCCGGCACGGGCCGGCGAGCGAGGTGAGCGCCGCGTTCGGCGGCGCCCCGCCGGACGGCATGGACGGCATGGACCGCATGGACGGCGCCGTGGCGGGCGACGCGCCGGGCACCGCGGCCGAGGCCGTCTCGGGTGGCGCGGCCGGGACCGCCGCGGGCACGGCGACCGGCACCATGATCGGCACCGTCACGGTGCACCGGCTCGACGGCGTGAGGATCACCACCTCCGCCGAGGCGATGGACGCCATCGCCGGGGCCCTCGACCTGCCCGACCACTTCGGGCACAACCTCGCCGCCCTCTACGACGTGCTGACCGACCTGTCGTGGCTGCCGCCGGGCGAGCACCTGCTGGTCTGGACGGAGCCGTCGGCGCTCAGGGCGGCGGACCGGCCCGCCTACGAGGCCGTCCGGACCGTTCTCGCCGACGCCGTGGCCGACGACGCGCCCGGGGAGTCCTTCCTCTCCGTCCTCATCCTGACCGACTGAGCCGTCGCCACGCAGTGCGCGCAGAAGACGCCCTCCCGCCCCTCGGGGCAGCTGCAGTACCGGCGCAGGGCCTCCTCGACGAGGCGGAACTCCACGCACGCGGCGCCGTCGTCGACCTCGGCGGTCACCAGCGCCGGGCCGAACCGGACCAGCTGGACCGCTCCCGCCCTCGCCAGCTCGCCACCGCGCGCCAGTGCCGCCTGTCCTGCCCGCTCGGCTTCGGCTCCGATCAGATCCGCGATCTTTTGCATCGGTGCCTCCCTCCTCAAGAAGAGACGTACCCGGAGAGGCGATGGTTCCGCTTCTGCAGGACACGATAAATCCCGCTAAAGGGAATTATGTGCATGTCTGTTGGTAAGTGACCGGTGTTGTTCTTTTGGCTCCCGTTGACCGTGTGGTGCGACGGCGCGAGGGGTCGCGGCCGGCCGGAAGCACACGATCGGGGTGAGGACTTCGCCCCGCCCCTACCGATCGCGTCCCTCACGCCCGGACGGGACCACCCGGTCGGTGGCGAGCCGGGCGTGCCGCTCCACGTCGTAGCGGGCGCCCTCGTGGAGCAGCTTGGCCCGCTCGACGCCCTCGGGCAGGAACCCGGACCTGGTGGCCACCGCGCAGGACGCCGCGTTGCCGAGCCGGTGTCCCAGTTCCAGGCGGAACAGCCCGCGCTCCCGGAACGCCCACTCGGCCAGCCTCCGGGTCGCGGCCACGGCCACACCGCGTCCCCGGGCGCGCGGGAGCGTCCAGTAGGACACCCAGCCGGTCTCGTGCGCGTCGATACCGCTCACCGCCACGTTCCCCACGACCTGGCCGTCGAGGACCACGGCGAACGCGTGCGCGTCGTCGCGGAACCCCCACACCCCGATCCACTCCAGCGCCGCCCAGGTGGTGTCGATGGGCCGGGCCGCCTGATCCGCCATGTCCGGGGAGCCGAACGCGTCGAGCACGACCGGCACGTCGTCGGGCCGCCACGCTCGCAGGTCCACTTCGGTCATGCCGTGCAGGGTATTGCCCGGCGCCCGGCCCGTGAAGAACGGCCCGGCGTGCGAAGAACGGCCTGCGCGTGAAGGGCGCCCGGCCCGCTCACCTGTCCCGGCCGGAGAACGGGCCGGACAGCGCCGCCCACTGCAGCAGCATGATGGTCTTGGCGTCGGCGATCTCCCCCGAGGAGATCATGTCCAGCGCCCTGGTGAAGGGCAGCTCCATCACCTCGATGTCCTCGCCGTCGTCGGCCAGCCCGCCTCCGTCGGAGATCCTCCGGTCCGCCCGGTACGGGGCGGCGAAGAAGTGGATGCGCTCGGTCACCGATCCCGGGCTCATGTAGACGTCGAAGACGTGCTCCACCTCCCCGATGTCGTACCCGGTCTCCTCGGCGGCCTCCCTGCGGATCGCGGTCTCGGGGTCGTCGTCGTCGAGCAGACCGGCCGCCGTCTCGACGAGCAACCCGTCCGGGTGACCGTTCACGTACACGGGGTAGCGGAACTGCCTGGTCAGCAGGACGGTCGCCCGCTCGGCGTCGTAGAGCAGGACCGTCGCGCCGTTGCCGCGGTCGTAGGTCTCCCTGCGCTCGGTGCTCCAGCCGCCGTCCCGGCGCCGGTAGTCGAACGTCGTCCTGCGCAGCACGTACCAGCTTGAGGAGAGCAGCTCCACCTCGCGTACCCGCACCCGCGGGTTACCGGTCAGATCCAGTCCCGCCCTGTCCAGGCCGGTACGTCCCCGCCCGTCCGGGACGTTCACCCCGGGCGTCTCTCCGGACACGGTCCACTCGTCCTTCCTCGGCCGCGGGCCGCGCGACCGGACGGGCCGGCGGCCGGGCCCGCCACCCGGTCCGGGAGGGGCCCACAGGCGACAAGTCTGCCCTAGCCCGGCATTTCCCCGTCCGACGTGTCCCGTGCCGTCATGTTCCCGGCCCCCGTGTCCCCACCCCCGGTGTTCCCGGCCGGCGGGGACACGGCCCGGAGCGACGCCGAGACGTCGAGGTCGATGGGGAACGCGGCCGTCAGGCCCGTGACGGTCAGGATCCTCTCCAGGACCCCGTAGGTGCCGGCCAGCCGCAGGGAGCCGCCCGACGCGCCCGCGCGGCGCTGGAAGGCCAGCATCGTCCACAGGCCGGTGGAATCACAGAACCTCAGGCCGCTGACATCGAGGACCAGGTGACACGCCCCGCCGTCCAGCTGCCCGGCCAGCACGTCCTGGAGCCGGGGGCTGGACAGCTTGTCCAGCTCACCGGCGAGCGCGATCACCGAGGCGTCCCTGTGCCTGCGTACCGAGAGATCAAGCCGCGTCGTCATCCTCCACGATCCTTACGCCGGTTGTGCCGAGGCTATTTTAAAGATCTTGGAGAGAAGACACTCTCCGGCCAACTGCAACACGCCCGTAAGCGAATCGCGTCCTGGGCTTGGGTGTACCGTCCCGGGCGGGCCGACCGGCCGGCCCGCCCGGGGGCCCGCGTCCAGAAATCATCCACATCGGATCGGAACTCCCAGATAGATCTAGGGTCTGTGGGGCACTCAGCAGCTATGAGCCACGATCCGGAGAGCCACGACTTCATTGGGAAGGGGGTCGGCGATGGACTTTCGGGCCGACCCAAGACAATGGGAGAGATCGCCGTGAACCTGGCGGTCAGCGAGTCACTCGCCAACCATGGCCATCACGCGCTGGTCAACGCCCACGAGGCCGCGGCCACCAGCCACCAGCTCATGGCCGACGCGGGCGTGGGCGATGTGGACCAGCACCTCGACCTCGCGCGCTGGCACCGCTGGTGCGCCATCGTCGAGGACCAACTGGCCGACGAGGCGGATCAACGGACCCCCGCGAAACGGAACCGGAACCGGGCCGACTGACGGACCGGCGCGATCGCCACGACCGGCGCCGGGGCGTGCCCGGGGACCACGGGCGTGCCCCGGCGTACCGGGGCGACCTCCGGCATCGGGACCGGCCGCGGAGCCGGGACGGAGAGGGGGCCGGGGACGCGCGGCCGGGGACGTCGATCCCCGGCCGGCCGCCGTCCCCGGCGCCGCGTCACTCCTCCGGGCCGGAGAGGATCTCCCCGCCGCTGTCGGGCTCCTCGGCGTCGGTGCCGTCGACGGGCCCCTCGTCCCGCGAGGGAGGCGGGGCGGGGCGGCAGCTCGCGCCGCAGCCGCCGAACCGGGCCGCGTCGACCGGCGTGAACGATCTCGGCTCGACCTTCCGCAGCGCCGCCAGCATCGTGTCCTTCCAGATCGGCCCCGGGATGCTGGCCCCGGCCACCGAGCCGTAGTACCGCCCGCCGACGGTGACGCCGGTCAGCTTGTACTTCTGCGAGCCGCGCGGGTCGCCCACGCTGACCGCGCCGGCCAGGTCCGGGGTGAATCCGGCGAACCAGGCGGTGGCGTAGCCGTCGGTGGTCCCGGTCTTGCCGGCCGCGTCGCGCCCGATGCCGCCGACGCCCCGCATCGTGCCGTTGGTGAACACCCCCGACAGCACCTCGGCCGCGGCGTCGGCGACCTGGGGGTCGAGCGCCCGGCGGCACTTGGGCCTGTAGACGGTGGTCTTGCCGTCGCGGTCGGTGATCCGGGAGATCGCCATCGGCGCGCAGTACTGGCCGCGGGCGGCGATCGCGGCGTAGGCGTTCGCCACCGTCACCGGGTCCATCTCGTTGGTGCCGAGCGTGAACGTCTCGTACTCCTGGAGCTTCAGCCCGTCGGACCGGTGGATGCCCAGCGACTTGGCCACCTTGACCGTCTCGCAGAGCCCGACCCGCTGCTCCAGCGTCATGAAGAAGGTGTTCACCGAACCCCAGGTGCCGGTCTGCAGCGTCCTCCAGCCCGGGGAGCCCTCGTCGTTGGTGACGGTGTGCGTCGGGTCGCCGACGGCCTCCCCGGCGCAGTTCCTGAACGCCGAGTAGCTCGGCGCGGTGTACCCGGCGCCGACGCTGAACCCGTCGTTCAGCTTCATGCCCTTGTTCAGGGCGGCGATCAGCGTGAAGGTCTTGAAGGTCGAGCCCGCCTGGAAGCCGACGCCGCCGCCGTGCGCGGCGTCCGCGACCACGTTGTACGACATCTCGTTCCTGGCCTTGCTCCTGCCGTACTTCCGGCTCGCCGCCATGGCCTTGATCGCTCCGGTGCCCGGCTGTACCAGGGCCTCGGCCGCCACCTGGTGGTCGGAGGCGTGCACCCACTTCCTGATCGCCCTGTCCGCCGCCGCCTGCATGGCCGGGTCGATCGTGGTCCTGATCGTCAGGCCACCGCGGTTGAGGAACCTCAGGCGGTCCTTGGCGGTCTTGCCGAAGTCGGAGTTGTTCAGGATCTCGTTGCGGACGTAGATGCAGAAGTACGGGTACTTGCCGGACTCGCAGCCGCCGGGAAGGCTCGTCCCCTTGTAGCCGAGCTTGGTGGCCTTCGCCGTCGCGGCCTCGGTCTCGGTGATCTTCCCGAGCTCCGCCATCCGGTCCAGCACCACGTTGCGCCGCTCCAGCAGCCGCGCGCGCTGCTTCTTGCCCAGGTTGGGGTCGGTGGCGTTGGGGTCCTGCACGGCGCCCGCCAGCGTCGCCGCCTGCGGCAGGGTGAGATCGGCGGCCTTCACGCCGAAGAAGCGCTTGGCCGCCGCCTCCACGCCGTAGGCGCTCGCGCCGAAGTAGGCGATGTTCAGGTACTTCTCCAGGATCTGGTCCTTGGAGTACTTCTCCTCCACCGCCATCGCGTGGCGCAGCTCGTTGAGCTTGCGCGCGTAGCTGGCCTCCAGCGCCTTGTTCTGCTCCTCCTCGGTGTCGGCGGAGTTGAGCAGCACCTGCTTGACGTACTGCTGGGTGATGCTCGACCCGCCCTGGCTCACCCCGCCCGTCGACAGGTTCTTGGCGAGCGCGCGGACCGTGCCCTCGAGGTCGATCGCGCCGTGCTCGTAGAACCGGTCGTCCTCGATCGAGATGATCGCCGTCTTCATCACGTCGGCCATCCGGTCGAGGCCGACCACCTCGCGGTACTCCTCGTAGAACCGCGCGATCTCCTTGCCCCGGGCGTCCTGCACGATCGTGACCTCCGCGGGCGGAGGCTCGATCAGCTCCTCCGGCTTGAGGTTCACCTCGTTGGCCGCCGACACGATCCCCAGGCCCGCGCCCCCCACGGCCGGTAGCGCGATCCCCGCGACCAGCACGCCCGCCGCGGCCCCGACGGCGATCAGGCGTCCGATCTTCTGCGCGGTCCCCTGCTGCTGCTCCTCACCCCGTTCTGCCATGGCATCAGGTTATTGGCTTCAAAAGGTCTTCCGTTACATGACGCACTTATTACCCGGCCGCGGGAGCCACGGGACCCCACGGGTCGCGTGGGTCGCGCGGGGCGCGTGGGTGACACAGATCACGCGGAGCGCGCGGATCACGCGGAGCGCGCCGGCGACGTGGACCGGGCGGGCGGCTCCCGGCCCGACCGGCTCCCGGGTCTCTTGACCGAGTGTTTCAGACAAGTTAAATTAAGTGTAGAAATAAGCGTTGATTTACTGCCTCACGTAAGTCGCGCCTCATCTGCCGTTGGACCTTCCACCCCCCGGATCCACTGTGGAGACAGCATGCGAGGTCTGTTCCGACCCGCCGCCCTATGGACCGCCTCGGCGGTCCTGGCGGCCCTGATCGCCGCCCCACCCCTCCCCGCCCTCGCCGACACACTGGTGTCGCAGGGCAAGGCCGCGACGGCCTCCTCGACCGAGAACGCCGGCACCGGCCCGGCCCTCGCGGTCGACGGCGACACCGCGACCCGCTGGTCCAGCGCGGCCACCGACTCCCAGTGGCTCCAGATCGACCTCGGCGCCTCGACCTCCGTCAGCAGGGTCGTGCTGAACTGGGAGGCCGCCCACGCGAGCGGTTACAAGATCCAGGTCTCCCCGAACGGGACCTCCTGGACGGACCTGAAGACCGTCACCGGCGGCGACGGCGGCATCGACACCTGGGACGTCAGCGGCACCGGCCGCTACGTCCGGATGCTCGGCGTCACCCGGGCCACCGGCTACGGCTACTCGCTGTGGGAGTTCCAGGTCTACAGCGGCACCTCGGACCCGGTGCCCGGCTGCGGGACCGCCAACGCCGCCCTGAACAGGGCCGCCACCGCCTCCTCCACGGAGAACGCCGGCACCCCGGCGAGCGCCGCCTTCGACGGCGACACCGGCACCCGGTGGGCCAGCGCGGCCGCCGACCCGCAGTGGGTCAGGGTGGACCTCGGCTCCACCCAGACCATCTGCGGGATCGACCTGCGCTGGGAGGCCGCGTACGCGTCCGCCTTCAGGCTCCAGTCCTCCACCGACGGCACCACCTGGACCGACCTGAAGTCGGTCACCGGCGCCACCGGCGGCACGCAGTCGTACGACGTCAGCGGCTCCGGCCGCTACGTGCGGATGCTCGGCACCGCGCGGGCCACCGGCTACGGCTACTCACTGTGGGAGTTCGCGGTGCACACCACCTCGGGCGACGGCCCGGTCATCCCCGGCGGCGGGGACCTGGGCCCGAACGTCCACGTCTTCGACCCCTCGACGCCCGCCGCGACCATCCAGAGCCGGCTGGACAGCGTGTTCCAGCAGCAGGAGTCGGCGCAGTTCGGCACCGGGCGGCACGCCTTCCTGTTCAAGCCGGGCTCCTACCCGGTGAACGCCAAGGTCGGCTTCTACACCTCGATCGTGGGCCTGGGCCAGAACCCCGACGACGTCACCCTCGACGGCGTGACCGTGGACGCGGGCTGGTTCGGCGGCAACGCGACCCAGAACTTCTGGCGCTCGACCGAGAACCTGTCGGTGCAACCGCCCGGCGGCACCAACCAGTGGGCCGTCTCCCAGGCCGCGCCGTTCCGCCGCATGCACATCAAGGGCGCGCTGAACCTGGCGCCCACCGGCTACGGCTGGGCCAGTGGCGGCTACATCGCCGACAGCAAGATCGACGGCGCGGTCGGCCCGTACTCCCAGCAGCAGTGGTACACCCGCGACAGCTCCGTGGGCGGCTGGGTCAACGGCGTGTGGAACATGGTGTTCTCCGGCGTCCAGGGCGCGCCCGCCACCGACTTCCTCGGCAAGTCCTACACCACGCTGGACACCACGCCGATCAGCCGCGAGAAGCCGTACCTGTACGTCTCCGGCAACGAGTACCGGGTGTTCGTCCCGGCCAAGCGGACCAACGCGCGCGGCGTGAGCTGGGCGAACGGCTCCACCCCCGGCACCTCGATCCCGCTGTCGCAGTTCTACGTGGCCAAGCCCTCCGACACGGCCGCGCGGATCAACGCCGCGCTCGCCCAGGGCCTGCACCTGCTGCTCACCCCCGGCATCTACGACCTCGACCGGCCGATCGCCGTGAACCGCGCGAACACCGTGGTCCTGGGACTCGGCCTGGCGACGCTCATCCCGCGCAACGGGGTCAGCGCGGTCAAGGTGGCCGACGTGGACGGCGTGAGGCTCGCCAGCTTCCTGGTCGACGCGGGCCCGCAGAAGTCCGACGTGCTCATCGAGGTCGGCCCGCAGGGCTCCGGCGCCGACCACGCCGCCAACCCGACCACGCTGCAGGACGTCTTCGTCCGCATCGGCGGCGCCTTCGCCGGCAACGCCACCACCAGCGTCGTGATCAACAGCGACGACGTGATCATCGACCACACCTGGCTCTGGCGCGGCGACCACGGCGAGGGCATCGGCTGGAACGTCAACACCGCCGAGACCGGCCTGATCGTCAACGGCGACGACGTCCTGGCCACCGGCCTGTTCGTCGAGCACTACCGCAAGTACGACGTCGAGTGGTACGGCGAGCGCGGCCGGACGATCTTCTTCCAGAACGAGAAGGCCTACGACCCGCCGAACCAGGCCGCCTACATGAACGGCAGCACCAAGGGATGGGCGGCCTACAAGGTCGGCCCGGCGGTCGACGTCCACGAGGGCTGGGGCCTGGGCAGCTACGTCTACTTCAACGTCGACCCGACGATCGAGGTGGAGAACGCGTTCGAGACCCCGGTGAAGCCGGGCGTGAGGTTCCACAGCCTGCTCACCGTCTCCCTGGGCGGCAACGGCCGGATCAACCACGTCGTCAACGGTGTCGGCGGCCCCGCCCAGGGCGTCGAGACCATCCCGTCCAAGATCGTCTCTTACCCCTGAGAGACCACGAGCCCGCCTGATCAGCGGTGGTAACCGCGCTCTCCCCGCTGATCAGGCGCCCACCCCGCGCCGTGGGCCTTCCGTCACCCGGAGGGCCCACGGCCTTTCCACGCCCGGGAACGACGAACGCTCCGGCTCCTCGCGCCCGGGAACGACGGGCGTTTCCGCTCCTCGCGCCCCGGGGACGGCGGCCCGCTCCCGCGAGAGCGGGCGCTGTCTACCATGTGGGCAGCGCCCGCGCCCCACGCGCGGGCGGTCTCCCGGAAGGCAGGAGCGCAGATGACCACGGCCGACGCGTCGATCCCCCGGTTCCACCTGGCCGTACCCGTCGACGACCTCCGGGCCGCGGGCCGGTTCTACGGCGAGGTGCTGGGCTGCGAGCGGGGGCGCGAGTCCGACACCTGGATCGACTGGAACCTGCGCGGGCACCAGTTCGTCACCCACCTCGCCCCGTCCCCGGGCCGGCGGGCGCACAACGCCGTCGACGGCCACGACGTGCCGGTCCCGCACTTCGGCCTGATCCTGGACGTCCCTCGGTTCCACGAGCTGGCCGACCGGCTCCGGGCCGCGGGGACCGCGTTCGTCATCGAGCCCTACCTGCGCTTCGAGGGGCGGCCCGGCGAGCAGTGGACGATGTTCCTGCTCGACCCGGCCGGCAACGCCCTGGAGTTCAAGGCGTTCGCCGACGAGTCACAGATCTTCGCCACCTGACCGGCGCGTCCCGCCCCCCGGCGCCGGCCGGGTGAGGCGGGCGAGCTGGGCGCGGAAGGTGATGCCCAGCTTGGGGAACGCCTTGTAGAGGTGGTAGCCGACGGTCCGGGGGCTGAGGAAGAGCCGGGCGGCGATGTCCCGGTTGGAGGCGCCCTCGGCGGCCAGCCGTACGATGTGGCGCTCCTGGGGGGTGAGCACGCTCAGCGGGTCGCCGGCCCTGCAGGTCAGGTGGGTCAGACGGTTCTCGTGCCCCAGATCCGCGGCCAGCCGCAGCCCCGCGTTCAGCGTCGCCCTGGCCTCGCCGTAGCGGCCCAGCCACCCCTGGGCGAGTCCCTGGTCGTGGAGCGCCATGGCGAGCCAGCCGATCATGCCGCTCCGCTGGCAGTCCGCCACGATCCGCCCGGCGATCTCCTCGTGGCGGCCCGGACGGCCCAGCGGCAGGCACAGCGAGGCGGCGAACGTCCGGCCCGGCACGCCCAGCCCGTCGAGGGCGTCGTCGTCGATCGTCCCCTCCGTGAGCGCGACCCCGCCCCCTCAAGGCGGACGCGATCGCCTCGGGCGCCAACGGCGTCCTCTACGTCGCCGCCGCCGCGGTCCTCGGCGAGTTGTTCGGTCTCCCCGCCGCCCTCCTCTACCCGGCCGGGGCGTTCCTGGTCGCCTTCGCGGCGGTCCTGTTCCTGCTCGGCTCGCGGCCCGCGGTGAGCAGGGCGGCCCTGGGCGTCACGATGGCCGTCAACGTCGCCTGGGTGATCGCGAGCGTGGAGTCGCTCGTCGCCGGCTGGTTCCCGCTGACCGGCCTCGGGACCGCCCTGGTGATCGCGCAGGCGGTGGCCGTCGCCGGCCTCACCGCGCTGCAGCTCGCCGGGCTGCGCAGGGCCTCCTGAGAGGTGGCCGCCACCGGCCCGGGTGGGGGGGACACACCTCCCCACCTGCGATGTCTCGATCCGGGAGCTATCCATGGACCCAATCGCCTTTCGGTGGTTCTGTCCGGTTAAGGTGACGGCACCCGAGCTCTCCGACGGGAGGAAGCGTGCCGATCTTCTTAGCCCGCCTGCTGGTCAGGTTCAGGCTGCTCGGGACGTGGTGGACCCCGGTCCTCGTCTTCAGCCTGGTGTTCGCGACCAGCTGGCCCCTGATGGCGCTCGCCGAGCCCTCGGGCAGCTCGATCGTCGAGCCGGCCAACTACTGGTGGTACTTCGTGGTCACCGCCGCGACCGTCGGCTACGGCGACCTGTACCCCGAGACGGCCTTCGGCCACGTCGTGGGCGTGTACGTCATCATCGGCGGCATCGCGACGCTGACGACGGTGTTCACCCGCCTGTCGACGACCTTGGAACGAGCGAAGGGACGAAGGATGCAGGGCTCCCTCACGGCGGACGTCTCCGGCCACATCGTGCTGCTCGGCTACACGCCCGGGCGGACCGAGCAGATGGTGGAGGAGCTGACCGCCGACGGCTCGACCCGCGTCGTGCTCTGCGCCGGGAACGACGTGCCGGCGCATCCCATGCCGGACCGCGACATCACCTTCGTACGGGGGGATCCGACCGACGACGGCGTGCTGCGCCGGGCCGGGGTGCACCGGGCCCACAGCGTCCTGGTCGACGCCCGCGACGACAACGAGGCGCTGGCGATCGTGATCACCGCGGACCACGTCGCCGAGGGCGCCCACCTGGTCGTCGCCCTGCGCGACCTCGGCCGGATCCGGCAGATGCGCTACGTCGACGAGCGGGTGCGCTGCGTCCAGTGGCACAGCCCTCACATGATCACCGAGGAGCTCAAGGACCCGGGCATCACGGAGGTCTACACGCAGCTCATGACCCACGGCGGCGCCGACACCTACTCGCTGCGGCTCCCCGAGTCCCTGGGCGCGATCCCGGTCGAGCGGTGCCAGATCACCCTCGGGCGGCGCTACGGCGCCACCCTGCTGGCCGCCCGCGACGGCGAGAACCTGCTGGTCAACCCGGGCTGGCAGACCCTGCTGCCGACGGGGGCCGTGCTCTACTACGTCGCCTCCCGCCGCCTCACCCCCGCCGAGGTCGCCAGGGCCCTGCGCGAGCCCGGCTAGGGGGCCGTGGCCGGCGGGGGCGCGGGCAGGAGCCGGCTCCGGCGGTCCCCCCAGATCGAGGACGGGATCACGTACGGCCGCAGCAACGTCACCAGGACGGTGTCACCCCGGCCGTTGAGCTCGTCCGACGCTATCCTGCGCGCCACGCCGGCGAGGAAGTCGGCGACCTGGACGCGGGGGTCCGACCGGGAGTCGACGAGCCTGAGGCCGGCCAGCCGCCCCGCCGGCGTCCCCGGCGTCCCCGGCGTCCCCGGCGTCCCCGGCGTCCCCGTGAGCCTCGCGATCCGCTCCCGTGTCAGCGCGTAGTGCTCGTCGTGAACGATCGAGACGGGCAGCCCTTCCCGTCCCCAGTGCAGGACGGCCTGGACGATGGCCGGGATCAGCGGGTCGAGCGCCGGCATCGCCCCGGCGCCGCCCGAGAGCCGGGCCCGCAGGGAGGCCGCGTCCGGCCCGGTCCAGGCCGGTGAGGCCACGATCTCCGCGGCCGGGCCCCGCGCGCCGGTGAGCCGCAGGGCGTCCATCGCCCCCAGGAACGTCTCGGCGGGCACCCTGGCCCGCACCAGGTCGTTGAACGCCTCCAGGAAGGCGTCCCATCGCCGTCCGCCGAACGCGTCCCGGCCCTCGCGGTACAGGATCAGGGCCGCCTCCCCGGCTCGCGGGTCCCGGGGCGCGCCCGTGCCCACCGGCCGACCGGCCGGCCCGGCGGTCCTCCCGTTGGTCTCCCCGGCGACTCCGCCGGTCACTCCGTCGACGGCCCCGCCGGCGCCCTCGCCCCCGAGGAACTCGACGACCTTGCCGACGGCGAAGAACTCCTTGTCGATCAGATGGACGTGCGCGTTCCCGTGTATCGGCCCCGACGGTCCGAGCAGCCATTCGAGAACGGCCCGGTGCTTCTCGCGGAGAAGATGGTTCGCCTTGTACTCCTGCGCCGGGGAGCGGATCCTGTTCCGCGTCTCCTGGACGCACTCGGCGGCCGCGGCGACGCTCAGCCCCACCCCGGCGTGCGCGAACACGTCGGTGTTGCCGCCGATGAGCTTCTCGCCCTCCGAGCCGGACTCGTCGCAGCCGATCTCCAGGGGCCCGCCGGTGGACGCGACCCCCACGGTCCCCGCGGGACGTGCCTGATCGTCTCCCACTTCCGGCACCATACCAACGCGCCCGCGGCTCCGGGAAAGGGTTTTCAGCCGCCCCGTCCGCCGGCCCCGGCGCGGGGCGTGACACGACCCGCCCCGGCCCGTGCCGCCGGCGTTCTTCCGGAGACACGGGACGGACGGTCCTGACCGGAGCCCGGTCCGAGCGGGGCCGTCCGCCCCCGGCGAGCCGGCGGGTCAGCGCACCTTGGACGAGGGGACCGGCCAGGTGTTGCAGGCCGCCGGCGACGCGGCCCGGAACCCCTTGTCGAGCCAGGTGGCGATGGTGCGCCCCTTGCCGTGGTTGGACTTGTACCTCTCGTCGCCGTTGTCGCGGGTGACCTCGAGCAGGAACTCCCAGTCCTCCTCGGTGCGGTCCAGGGACTCCCAGACGCTGCCCATGAAGACACCGGCCAGGCACTCGGCCTGCAGCTCGTAACGACGGATCTGCTCGCCCAGCTCGCGCTTGCCCTTGTACGGGTAGTAGTCGAACGCGCGCTCCATCCCGGTGATGGTCTGGACGTGGTGCCCGTACTCGTGGGCGGCCACCGAGAAGAGGACCAGGTCGGAGGGGTCCTCGAGCACCTCCTTGTCCAGCTTGACGAGGAAGCGCCGCTCACGGCCGCAGTACGCCGCCGCGGTGTCCTTCTCCCACTTGTACCCGCAGAACCGCTTCGGCTTGACGCTGAACGCGATCCGGGACTTGGAGAACGGAATGCGCGCTTTCTTGAAATGGGCGCCCCAGGCCGTGTTGAGGCAGTTCAGCACCGAGGTCAGGTACCGCTTGGCGGAGGGGACGCTGCCCGCCTGGATCTCCCGTTCCGGGCATTCGCTCGCCGTGAGCTCACCGCTCCGGTACAGCTTGTTCTTGGTCAGGACCGAATCACGGATGGGATAGCGGGCGCCGGGGGCCGGATCCGAGACGGTGGCGTGAGCCGTGCCTGACAGCACAAGCAAAAAACACACAGAAATCGCCATAAGCGGGGGGAAACGCATGATCGGCATCATAGGGGACACGAAACCTTCGAGTGGAGCGGTTTTCTTGCCGATTCTCGCCGTATGTACGACTTTCGCCCCGGGGACGTCCACCGGCCACCGGCGGTCCCTGCCGGGACCCGCCCCGGGGCGGCCTCGGGGACCGGTCCGGCCGCTGGCATGCTTGGTTGCATGACCGGATCCACGATGCGCGCCATCAGCCAGGACGTCCTGGGCGGCCCCGAGGTGCTCAGGGTGGTGGAGTGCGAGCGGCCCGTGCCGGGCCCGACCGAGGTGCTGGTACGGGTGCACGCGGCCGGGGTCAACCCGACCGACTGGAAGCACCGCGCCACGGGCGGCCTGCTGGGACGGCCGCCGTTCGTCCTCGGCTGGGACGTCTCCGGCGTCGTGGAGGCCGTCGGCCTGGGGACGGCCGTCCACAAGCCGGGCGACGAGGTGTTCGGCATGCTGCGCTACCCGTACGGCCACGGCGCGTTCGCCGAGTACGTGACCGCCCCCGCCCGGACGTTCGTCCGCAGGCCCCGCGGGCTGGACCACGTCCAGGCCGCCGCGCTCCCGCTGGCCGCGCTGACCGCGTGGCAGGCGCTGGTGGACGTCGCGGCGGTGCGGGCCGGCCACCGGGTGCTCGTCCACGCCGCCGCCGGCGGGGTGGGCCACCTCGCGGTGCAGATCGCCAAGGCGCGCGGGGCCCACGTCATCGGCACGGCGAGCGCCGCCAAGCACGACCTCCTGCGCGGCCTGGGAGCCGATGAGCTCGTCGACTACCGGGAGGTGGACTTCGCCGAGGCGGTCGGGGACGTCGACACGGTGCTCGACACGATGGGCGGCGACTACGGCCCCCGCTCGCTCCGCACCCTGCGCGAGGGAGGCGTCATCGTGTCGCTCGTCCTGTCCGGCCTGGCCGAGGGGTTCGGCGCGCAGGCCGAGGCGGCGGGCGTCCGCGCCGAGTCCATGCTCGTGGAGCCCGACCACGCCGCGCTGAAGGCGATCGCCGCCCTGGCCGAGGCGGGCAGGCTGCGCGCCGAGATCGACACGGTGCTCCCGCTGGAGCAGGCGGCCAGGGCGCACGAACGCGGCGAGACCGGCCGTACCACCGGCAAGATCGTGCTCACCGTCGTCTCCTGAGGCTCAGGCGGGGGGCCGGCCTCCGGCCGAGCCTGAGGACCGCCTCGGCCGTCCGGGCGCCGGCGGCCGGGCCGAAGGGCGCGACGGGCCGCGTGCCGGGTCCGACGACAGGCCGGTCCGCCCGCCCTCCGGCTCCCGCGCCCGGCTCCCGCGCCCGCCCGCTCCCCGCCCCCTCCCGACCCCGATGGCCGAATCTGCAAGACATGTGTCCTTGCGGCCATGACCGGCGGGAGCCAAGGATGACCGCATGCCGCACCGCGTCGTCGTCGTCCTCTTCGACGGCTTCCAACTGCTCGATCTCGCGGGTCCCGCCGACGTGTTCTCCGCGGCCGGCCTGCTGGACCCGGCCTCCGCCTACCGGGTGGAGACCACGGCCGTCCGCGCGGGAGCCGTACGCTCCCTGTCCGGCGTCGTCGTCTCCGCCGACACGGCGCTACCGGACGTCAAGGGGCCGATCGGCACGCTGCTGGTGGTCGGCGGCCTTCCGGCCTCCGGCGGCCCGGACGGCCCGGACGGCACAGGCGGCCCGGACGGCACGGACGGCACAGGCGGCCCGGACGGCACGGCGGCACTGGTCCCGGAGATCCGCAGGCTCGCCGGGGAGTCGGGCCGCGTCGGGTCCATCTGCTCGGGCACGCTGCTGCTGGCGGAGGCCGGCCTGCTGGAGGGGCGGCGGGCGACCACCCACTGGGCCGCGGGGGACATGCTCGCCCGCGCCCACCCGAACGTGCTGGTGGACGCCGACCGCATCTACGTACGCGACGGTGACGTGTGGACGTCGGCGGGGGTCACCTCGGGGATCGATCTCGCCCTCGCCCTCGTCGCCCACGACCACGGGCACGACCTGGCCAGGGAGATCTCCCGATGGCTGGTCGTGTACCTGCAACGACCGGGCGGGCAGAGCCAGTTCAGCACGCCGCTGAGCACGCGGACGCCGAGGCGCGAGCCGCTGCGCGACCTGCAGGGGTGGATCGAGGATCACCTGGGGGCCGACCTGTCGGTGCGGGCCCTCGCCGAACACGTGAACACGAGCGTCCGCCACTTCTCCCGCGTGTTCGGGGCCGAGGTCGGCATGACGCCCGCGCGGTACGTCGAGCGGGCGCGGACCGCGGCGGCCAGGCGGCTGCTGGAGAGCACCGACGAGCCGCTCGACCGGATCGCCGCCCGGGTCGGTCTCGGCACACCGGAGACCCTCCATCGCGTCTTCCGGCGCCACCTCACGATCTCGCCGGGAGAGTACCGGCGCCGCTTCCACTCCATGGAGGACCGACATGCAGATCGCCATCCCCCTGTACGCGGGCTATGACGCCGCGGACGCCCTGGGGCCGTACTTCGTCCTGCGCAACGTTCCCGGCGCCACGGTCACCTTCGTGGCCGAACGGCCGGGCGTCGTCGCCGACCAGGGGGTCACCCTGACGGCCACCGCCTCCTTCGACGAGCTGCCCGCCCCCGACGTCCTGGTGGTGCCGGGCACCACGGACGTGACGCGGAGCACGGCCGACCGGGAGCTGATCCGGTACGTGAGGACCGCCCACCCGACCACCACGTGGACCACGTCGGTGTGCGTGGGCTCGCTCACGCTCGGCGCGGCGGGTCTGCTGGAAGGGGTCAGGGCGACCACCCACTGGGTGGCCCGCGACCTGCTCGCGGGGTTCGGGGCACGGCCGGTCGACGAACGCTTCGTCACGGACGGCAAGATCATCACCGCGGGCGGGGTGCTGGCCGGTGTCGACATGGCCCTCCACCTCGCGTCCCTGCTGGCGGACGAGGAGACGGCCATGGCGATCCAGCTCGGGCTGGAGTACGCCCCACGGCCGCCGTTCGACGCCGGGACACCGGCGACCGCTCCCGCGAGGGTCACCGAGCTGGTGCGCTCCCTGCTGAGGAACGCCTGAACCCTCACGGGTCACGCGGTCCTGCCCCTGGCGCGGAAGGCAGCGGTCTTGACGCGGTTCTGGCAGGCGGTGCCGCAGAACCGGCGGGTGCCGTTGCGTGACACGTCCACGTACACCCGATCGCAGTGCGGCGCCGTGCACACGCCGAGACGGTCGTGGAACTCGCTCCCCAGCACGATCGCGAGCCCGGTGGCACAGCTCGCGGCCAGGTCGCCGGCGACGGTGACACCCCGGCCGTGGAAGTGCAGGTGCCAGGGCTCTCCGTCGTGCCGCTCCAGCAACGGCCGGGCGCGGGTCTCGTCAAGGAGGGCGTTGACCTGCAGGGCGGCCGCGTCGATGTCTCCCCCGGTCACGGCGTCGAAGACCGTTCGCAGCCGTGCCGCCGTCCCCGCGAGCTCGCGGGCCTCCTCCTCGGTGACCCTCCGCTGACCCGGGTAACCGGTCCGCAGGCCCTCGGTCGCGGCGGTGACGAGGTCGCGCGGCGCCGGGAAGGCGCGGCCTCGTTTCTCCCCGGGGGTCAACTCGTTGACCAGGCCCACCGCCATCCGGACGATCGCGTCGGTGTGACTGTTGAAATCCACTTGACCAGTTACCCATCCACGGTTTAGTTTGTAACTGCCGAAAGCTTATACGACAGTTACAGGAGAACGATTGTGCTCACCCACGATGCCGCACGCGAGTGGATCGCACGCTGGGACCGCCAGCAGGAGGGATACATGCCCGACCGCGAGGAGCGCTTCACGGCGTTGATCGACGCCGTCGAGGCGATGGGCCGCCCCGACCCGCTGGTCGTCGACCTCGGCTGCGGGCCCGGCTCGTTGTCGGCGCGCCTGGTGGAGCGACTGCCCGGGGCGACGGTGGTCTCGGCCGACGCGGACCCGTTGCTGCTCGGCCTCGGCCGTGCCGCCTACCCGCATCTCAGGTTCGTCTCCCTCGACCTGCGCGTACCGGGATGGAGCGACTCCCTGGGCCTGGACCGGCCGGCCGACGCCGCGGTGAGCACCACCGCCCTGCACTGGATCTCCGAATCCGACCTTCCGAAGATGTACGCCGAGCTGGCGGTCGTGCTGCGTCCGGGCGGGCTCCTGCTCAACGGCGACCACATGGAGACCGACGACAGCGCCCCCGCCATCGCCCGCCTCGAACGCGCCGTGCACGAAAGGGCGACCGAGCGCGTGTTCGCCGGAGGGCGCCCGGAGAACTGGCGTCAGTGGTGGGACGCGGTCGAGGCCGACCCCGCCTTCGCCGAGCTCAACTCCGCACGCGCCACCGCGGGCGCCGACCATCACGGCTCGGAGTCCCCCCTGCTCTCCTCGCACGTCGACGCCCTGCGCGGCGCCGGTTTCACCGAGGTCGGCACCCTGTGGCAGCGCGGCGACAACCGGCTCCTCTGCGCCGTCCGCGACTGATCCGCCCCTCCGCGGCGAGCGCGCCCGATCCGCCCCTTCGCGGCGGACACGACCGATCCGGCCTCCCCGCTGCGGGCGCGACCGATCCGGCCCCTCCGCGGCGGGCGCAGGACCGCTTGACGTCATGCAGGTAAATACCTGCATAATGGTGCGCGTGGATGTGGACACGGACAAGGTCTTCAAGGCGCTGGCCGACCGGACCCGGCGGTATCTCCTGGACAGGCTTCACGAGCACAACGGGCAGACGCTGGGCGAGCTGTGCGAGCACCTCGCCATGGCGCGGCAGTCGGTGACCCAGCACGTGGCCGTCCTCGAGGCCGCCAACCTGGTCAGCACGGTCAGGCGGGGGCGGGAGAGGCTGCACTACCTCAATCCCGTCCCCCTCCACGAGATCCAGGAACGGTGGATCGACAAGTTCGAGCGTCCACGTCTGCGAGCGCTGAGCGCCCTGAGACGACGAGCAGAGGAACAGGACATGAGCGACATACCGACGTACGTGTACGTCACCTACATCCAGAGCACCCCGGAGAAGGTCTGGCACGCCCTGACCGACGCCGACCTCACCGCCGAGTACTGGGGCCACAGCAACGTCTCGGACTGGCAGGTCGGCTCCACCTGGGAGCACCGGCGCACCGACGGATCCGGTGTCGCCGACGTCGTCGGCACGATCCTGGAGACCGCCCCGCCCAGGCGGCTGGTGATGACCTTCGGGGAGCCGTCCCAGGTCACGTTCGAGATCGAACCCTACGGCGAGATCGTCCGCCTCACCGTCACCCACGAGAACCTGGCCACCAGGGAAGACCACGAGGCGATCTCCCTCGGATGGCCCGCCGTGCTGGCCAACCTCAAGTCCCTCCTGGAGACCGGGCACGTCCTGCCGCAGGCGCCCTGGGAGATGCACGCGGAATCCCGGGCCGCGCAGACGGCGAGGAACGACCACCGGGGGTCGTAGCCGCTCACCGCCTGAGCGTCGCCGGGGCCTCCTCGAACGGGTCGTCGGCCTCGGGAAGGTCCTCGGCCTCGACGACCAGGTGCTCGGGCGGCGACTCGACGGTCAGCCTGGAGCCCCAGCCGCTGAAGCGGATGTCGGACCTGCTCCCGAGCACGTAGTCGTCGTTCGTCCGCTGGGAGAACGTGGCGGTCAGGCGGGTGACCCTGCCCCTGTCGTCGAACCAGAGCGCCCAGGCGGCCTTCTCGCCGCTTCCGGGAAAACCACCGAAGGGCCGGCCGGGGATCCCGGTGACGGGGATGGCGCCCCTGGCCGAGCGGGGGCCGACGGAGGAGGCGGTGGCGAGCAGCGCCCGCAGTGTGCCGGGCGTGAGGAGGTCGATGGTGGTGTCCGCGGGGCTGAACGCGTCCGACCAGCCGCGGACCCACTTCTTGCCCGGCGGCAGCCTCCCGATCAGCTCACCACCCGAGGCGTAGGTCGCCTCCCTGGTCCTGATGAACAGGGACGGGAAGAGCGTGTACTCCTTCATCTCCTCCCTCGCCTTCTCCCGTGCCTCCTTCGCCTTCGGCCCCTTCAGCGCCCCGGCGTCGAGCCGGAAGGAGAACGTGCTGCTGTCGTCCGTCTCCACCACCCCGCCCTCGCGGAACCCGGCGACACGGTCGGTCCGGGTCGTGGCGAACCGCTCACCGTCCATCGACAGGTGGGTGACCAGCGAGACCTTGACCCCCCTGCCGGGGACGACCTGGGCACGCAGCGCCTTGACCGGGTCGGGGGCCGCGGCCCGAGCCGGCAGCGGCGTGAGCAGCACGAGGCCCGCGACGAGGCCGGCGACGATCCTTTTCATTCGGTGTCCTTCACCGTCGGGAGAGAAGGACACCCTCTCGACCGAAGATCACGTTGCCGTCTCGCCGGGGACGGGCGGCCCTCGACCGGCGGGTACCACTCACCGGCCCGAAGGCCCGCGGAAGGGGCCGGCGCCGGAGACGTGGAGGCCCGCGGCCGCCACGACGGGCGCCGGGCCTCTCAGCCTCCGTTCAGGACGCGTCTCACCCACTCCAGCGAGTTCGTGGCGAGCGCCTCGTCCGCGAGCCGCTTCGCGGAGGCCGTCTGCAGTGCGGCGAGCGAGCTGTCGATCCACGGCTGGATGTTCTGGTGTCCCTGCTCGCGGTACTCGATGGCCTGGATCAGGCATTCCAGCTTGTCGGCGTCGCGGGCGCAGACCGCTTCGAGGGTGGCCTGCTCCTCGTACTCCCCGACCGCGCCGCCCACCATCTGCGCCACCACCGGAGGGACGCCACGCACCTGTTCGGCGGTGACCTCCTGGTTCGGCATCGCCTTCAGGTAGAGCTTGCCGAGGTGGTGGATGTCACTGATGCGGGTCTCCTGCGTGTCGTGGAACAGGCTCATGAACGCCGCGCGCTCGGGGTCGCCGCCCTCCAGCGCCGTGATCACGCTCGCGATGACCGCCGTCCGGAAGGAGTGGTCGGCGATGCTCTCGGGATCGCGTACGCCCGCGACCAGCCAGCCGGTGCGCTTGTAGCGCTTGAGCAGTCCCATCTCGTACATCAGGCCCGTCAACCCGGACGATTCCTCCGCCATGGACATGTCCCCTCTCACCCTCGGTGGATCATGCGCGGGACCCGTACGACCCTCCCCGGTTCCCGCCGGACCTCGGTGACGCGGTGGTCCCGTCCAGCGTACGGATCAAGAGGATCGCGTGGGTGATCGGCGTCTCCGGAAACCGCAAGGGAAGGCGGGGGGCGGGGCGAGCCGCCTCCTGCCCGGACACCCGCCTTCACGACCACGCCGTACGACCCGGACACCCGCCTTCACGACCACGCCGTACGGCCCCGGGCACGGCCCTCACGCTAGGAGAGGACCTCGACCGTCTCGGGCAACTCCTCCGGCGAGGAGTCGGCCTCGGGAAGCTCCTCGGCCTCGATGACCAGGTTTTCGGGCGGCGGCTGGACGGTCACCCTGGCACCCCAGCCGGTGAAGCGCTGGTCGGAACTGAGGCGCGGCTCGGGGCCGCCGTCCGCGTGCCGGGAGGTCGCGGTGGCCAGGCGGGTGACCCTGCCCTCGGCGTCGAACCAGAGCGCCCAGGCGACCTTCTCCCCGCGCCCCGTCCATCCCTCGAAGGGGCGGCCCGGAATCCTCGAGGCCACGATCGTGCCCCTGGCGGAGCGTGAGCCCTTGGAGGAGGCGGTGGCGAGCAGCGCCCGCAGCGTGCCGGGCCTGAAGAGGTCGACCGTGCCGTCGGCGGCACCGGATCGGGGCTCGCGGCTGCGTACCCACTTCTTGTCCAGCGGCAGCCTGCCGATCAGCTCGCCGCCCGAGGCGTAGCTGGCGCCCTTGACCCTGATGAGCAGCGACGGGAAGAGCGTGTCCTCCTTCAGGCCCTCGGAGCTGATCGACGAGTAGAACGTGGTGGTGTCGTCCGTCTCCACCACCCCGCCCTTACGGAACCCGACGACCCGGTCGGTCCGGGTGGTGGCGATTCGCCTGCCGTCGGGCGACGTGCGGATGATCAGGGAGACGGTGACGCCCCTGCCGGGGACGACCTGGGCACGCAGCGCCGCGACCGGATCGGCGATGGCGGTGGTGGCGGCGGCGCGGGCGGGCAGTGGCGCGAGCAGCACGAGGCCCGCGGCAACGCCCGCGGTGATCCTTCTCATCGGTTTCCTTAAAGATCCAGGGGGAAGGGAAATCTTTTCAACCGAAGATCACAATGCTGTCTCGAACGCCTTTCCTGCCGCGGGGCGATCGGTCCGCGGCAGTCGCGAGACCCGTCAGGCGGGGCCTCCCCGCGGGCGGGACCGCTCACCCGGGCGGCTTCCCCCGCGGGCGGGACCGCTCACCCGGGCGGGCCGTCCGACCCGGTACCGCCGCAGGCGCGGCGATCACCTCGGCGGCCGCGGGGGCGGACCGGGTGGCCTCCGCCCCGCCGGCGACCTTCGACCCGAGCACCTGCAGCAGGTTGTTGTATGCCTGGTAGCCAAATGGAAATATCCACTCATGATTGGAATTCAATGCCTGTCGAGTACGCCATGAGCCATGACTGAAGGCCTCGGATCGGCCGGGGAGCTGCTCGGCCTTCTGGCGGTCCTCGGACTGCTGGCGGCAGTCGCGTATTTCCTTGTCCGTTTCGGTCGCCGGCTTCTCGCCCCCCGCCCCTCCGGCCCGCAGGTGCACGAGGCGCCACCGGACCCGGCCTGGCGGTCCCGCCCGCGTCCCGGCGACATCTGGTGGGCCGACGTGCCGTTCTCCGATGGTTCGGGGGGAAAGGTCAGGCCCTGCCTGGTGATTCGCACCTACTCCAAGGGGGTGGAGGTCCTGAAGATTACGAGTCAGGACAAATCCCACCGGATGAACTGTGTCAGCATTCCCACCGCCCACTGGGACCGGCAGGCGCGCAAGGACAGCTGGCTCGACCTCGACGCCCCGTACCTCATCGACGACGGCGACTTCCAGCGGCGTGCCGGTGCGTGCGACGACCGGACCTGGTCGCTGGTCAGACGCCGGCACCGGACGGGGTGGGTCCACTCCCCCGGCCGTTGACGTCGCGTTCCCGCCGGGCCCGCGTCCGCGAAGGCGCGCCCGCCTGTCCCCGCCTCCCCGCGTGTCCCCCGCTCCCCGGCCCTTCCCCGCCTTCCCCGCCCCCGGTCTTCTCCTGCCGAACGACACGGTGCCGCGGCACGGGGACCGCCGTCGCGCCGAGGAGCGCGGACCGCCGTCCGATTCCCCCGCTCAGGAGAGGACCGAGACACGGGTGCGGTGATGCCGTGGGGTGTCGATCTCGTCGATCACCGCCACCGCGAGGTCGGCGTAGGACAGGTGAGCGTCCTTCGGCTGCGGTACGGCCTCTCCCTCGATCCGGTAACGGCCGGTCCTGGGGCCCGTCACCTCCAGCAGCGCGGGCGGGGTCAGGATGAGCCAGTCGATGTCGGTGTCCTTCACCGCCCGGAGTCTGTCCAGGTCGGCCGCGTGCGCGACGGCGAACGGCCGGAGTTCGGCGGGGAAGACCGAGGGATCGTCCATCACCGGACGCCCGCGCGCGTCGTCGAGGTTCGCGAACAGGCCGATCAGCACGAGCCTGGGCACGCGCGCCTCCGTCAGTCCCTGGAGCAGGGCGTCGGCCGCCCTGGCGAAGAACCGGGGGTCGAGCCCGGCGAGCCCCTGTTCCGGGCCGGAGAACGGGCTCACCGCGTGGACCACGGCGTCATGGCCGGGCACGATCGCGGAGACCGACCGCGCGTCCGTGATGTCGCCGCGCACCACGCGGACGCCCTCCGCCTCGATGCCGGGGTGCCTGCCCGGGTCCCGGACCACGGCCGTGACGCGGTGCCCGCGCTCCCGGGCCTCGGCCGTGATCGCCCGTCCCGCCCGGCCGCCCGCCCCGAAGACGACGACGCCGCCGCCGATGCCGCCGCCGCCGCCGCCGACGCCGTCCATACCGTCGATGCCGCTCACAGTGTTCCCCTCCGGCCACGTGTCTCGCCGCCGAGAGGGACGGTATCCGCGAGATACCGGTTACCTCAAAGATACCGGGATAGCCTCGTACGCATGGCCGAGCCCTTGGATCCGCAGATGTTCGACCCCGTGTGCCCGTCCAGTGCCATGCCGATCCAGATCGGCGACAGGTGGACCGCCATGGTCGTGCTCTGCCTCGAAGGCGGCCGGCGGCGGTTCAACGAGCTGCGGGTGCCGCTGCGCGGCATCACCCCGAAGGTGCTGACCCAGACCCTGCGGGCGATGCAGCGCGACGGCCTGGTGACCCGCACCGCGTACGACGAGAACCCGCCCCGGGTCGAGTACGAGCTGACGGCGTTGGGACGCAGCCTGCTGACCCTCATCGCGGCCGCACGCGCCTGGCGCGACGATCACCTTCCCGCGCTGCTCGAGGCCCGCGCCGCGCACGACTCCTCACCGGCCCCGTCCCGGCCGGACCGGACGGCGCCCCCGGACTCCCGGACGGCCTGACCCCGCCCGGGTGGGTGTGATGCCGGCCGGGCCTGTCGGCGCCCTGTGCCAGAGTGAGCGGCATGTTCGCGATCACCGTACTGACGGAGAACGGTCACCGGCACGTCCGGGCGGGCGCGGGGAGACTCGCCGAGCTGGTCGAGGGGCTGGGCGGTGAGGACAACAGGTTCCTGATCGTCCAGCGGATCCCCGACCTGCCCGAGGTCTTCGCCCAGGTATGGCACGAGGACGGGGGCGGCTACACGCTGGAGCACCGCGACGGGGCCCCCGACCGGCACTTCCAGGTGGAGCTCGGCACACCCGAACAGGTGGTCGCGGCCATGGCCCGGTGGGCGCGCGGGGAGGACGGATGGGACTCCGGCCTGGACTGGGCCCCGCTGCGCCTGGACCTGCCCGAACCTCCCCCTCCCCTCGATCTCGGCGAGGACGAGCGCGGGCGGCTCGAAGCGCGCCTCCGTGAGGTGATCGTGGGCGGTTACACGACCCGGGCGCGGCTGGCCGAGATCGCGCGGGAGTACCTCGTGTCAGGGGACCGCCGCCCGGTCTCTCCCGCGCAGGCGCGCCGTCTGGCGGACCGGATGTGGCTGGAGCGCGTCGGGGAGCAGGCCTCCTGGGAGGGGGAGACGGACCCGGAACGACTCGGCCGCGCCTTCGCCGCCCTGGAGGCGGCGGGCATCACGGCCAGGGAGAACTTCACCTGCTGCCGCGCCTGCGGTCAGGCGGAGATCGGGGCGGCGGGCGCCCCGGACGCCCGGGGCTACGTCTTCTTCCACGATCAGTCCACGGACTCGGCCGCCGCCGGGCACGGGCTGGCACTCCTGTACGGCGCCTTCGAGGGTTCGCCGGACACGACGGCGTCCGTCGGCCGGGAGATCGTGGCCGCGCTCGGCGAGGCCGGCCTGCCGGCCGAGTGGGACGGCGACCCCCGCCGGGCCATCGCGGTCACCCCCCTGGACTGGCGCAGACGCCTCGTCGGCTGAGCGAGGCGCGCACCGTCCGCCGCCTCCGGGGACGGTGGCCGGTGCCGCGACGACCGGGACCCGGAGCGACACCCCGGGCGTCCGGCCGGTGAGGGGACGGCGAACGGGACCGGAAAAGCCACTTTCCCACCCACAGGGCGCTGGACGACTGTGCTACTTTTTGGCCATGCGGTCAAAAAACAAGGTGAGCGGCCAGGATCGTTCGTTCATCGAGGTGGCACGCCGCGCCCAGATCGTCACGTCGGCGATCGACGTGATCGCCGAGGTCGGCTACGCGCAGGCGTCGCTGGCCCGGATCGCCGAGCACGCCGGGATCAGCAAGGGCGTCATCTCCTACCACTTCGACAGCAAGGAAGAGCTGGTCCAGCAGATCGTCGACGACGCGATGATCGCCGGGGACGCCGCCGTCCGCCCCCTGATCGAGGCGCAGACCACGGCCGCGGGCATGCTGCGGGCCTACATCGAGGCGAGCGTGGAGTTCTACCGCACCCGTCAGCGGCACATGCTCGCCCTGCTGGACATCTGGACGAGCCTCCGCACCCAGGACGGCCGGCAGCGGCTCGGCGTACGCGACAACGAGAACGAGATGGGCGATGTCGAGCGGATCCTGCGGTTCGGCCAGGCCACCGGCGAGTTCGGCGAGTTCTCCACCCGGGTGATGGCGGTGACCGTCAAGCAGGCGGTCGACGGCGTGCTCCTGCTGATGGCCACCTACGACGACCTCGACTTCGACGTCTACGCGCGCGAGCTGGCCGGCCTGTTCGACCGCGCCACCCGGAAGGAGAACTGATGGAGGTGGACCTGCGGCCTCCCCGCCACCCCGTCGAGCCCAGGGCGATCCGCTGGTGGACGGCGCGGGCACTGGTCTGGGTGCTCCCGCCGGTGCTCGTGCTCGCCCTGCTGGCCGCGCTGATCCCGCCCGCCCGGCCATGGCTGCTGGCGACGCTGCTGCTCGTCGCGGTTCCCGGACTGGGATACACGCTGTGCATGCCACGTCAGCGCTACCGGATCCACCGCTGGGAGATCACCGAGGAGGCGGTCTACGCCGCCTCCGGCTGGCTGTGGCGCACGTGGCGGGTGGCGCCGATGTCACGCATCCAGACCGTCGACACCGTACGCGGCCCGTTGCAGCAGGTCTTCGGCCTGTCCGGGGTGAAGGTCACCACCGCCTCGGCGGCGGGATCGATCAGGATCCAGGGACTGGACCGGCACCAGGCCACCGACCTCGTCGAGCACCTCACCGCCAGGGCGCAGGCCGTGCCCGGGGACGCGACGTGAGCCGCCCCGAGGACGCCTGGGAGCGGCTCGACGCGCGGACGATCGCGGTCGGCCTGAGCTGGCTGGCCGGCCCCTCGATCACCGCCGCGGTGGCCCTCGCCACCCTGGGAGCCACACCGCGGACCCTCATCCCGCTCGCGACCCTGTCGCTCGTCTTCGCCGGGATCGCCGCCCTGGGCGTGCTGCGCTACGCCACCACGCGCTACAGGATCACCGGTGAGCGGGTCGAGTTCCGGTCCGGCCTCGTGTTCCGCCGGGACCGCTCGATCCCACGCGACCGGGTGCGGACCGTCGACGCGACGGCGGGGCCGGTGCACCGCCTCCTCGGCGTGACCGTGGTGCGCGTCGGCGTCGGCGAGCAGGACGCGGACCTGCGCCTGGACGCGGTCTCCCGGGCCCGGGCCGCGCGGTTGCGCCTGTTGCTCGGCCCGAGGAGCGGGACGCCCGCGGACGGGGACGCGGTGACGGGGCGTCCCGCCTGGATCGGCTACGCCCTGCTGAGCGGCTGGACCCCGCTCATCGGCCTGGCCCCCTTCGGCGCGCTCTTCCGCGTTCTGGAGATCTTCGGCCTCGAGCCCGCCGAGGTCGGCCTCCTGCGGGAGGCGTGGAACGCGGCCTCCCGGTCCCCCTGGCCGGTCGTGGCCGGGACGGCCCTCGCGGTCGTGCTCGCCGTCGGCTTCGCGGGGGCGCTGCTGCTCCACGTGGAGGTGTGGTGGCGTTTCCGGCTGACGCGCGAGACCGACGGCACCTACCGGATCCGGCGGGGCCTGCTCGGCACGCGGTCGCTGTCGCTCCAGGACGGCCGGCTGCGCGGCGTGCGGCTGGCCGAGCCGCTGCCGCTGCGCTGGGGGGGCGGCGCCCGCCTGAGCGCGCTGGTCGCCGGCGTGAACCCCGACGACAGCGAGGAGCGGACCTCCACGGCGCTGCTGCCGCCCGCGCCCCGGAAGGAGGCGCTGCGGGTGGCCGCGCGGGTGCTCGGCGCTCCCGTGCTGGCGACCCGGCTGCGCCGGCACCCGCGGGCCGCGCTGCGCCTGCGGCTGTCACGCGCCGTCTGGACGGTGGCGTTGCCGGCCGTGCCGCTGGCCTGGCTCGGCATATGGGCGAGCCGGCTCCCGGACGGGTTGTGGCTGCTCGCCCCGGTCTGCCTGCCCGTCACGTTGCTGCTGGCGGCCGACGCCTACCGCGGCCTCGGCCACGGCATGTCCGGCGACTACCTGCTGACCCGCCACGGCGCGGCCGGCCGCAGGACGACGGCGCTGCGCAGGGACGCGGTCATCGGCTGGACGGTCGGCAGGTCCCCGGCACAGCGCCGCCGGGGCCTGATGACCCTCACCGCGGCCACGTCCGCGGGTACCCACCGGGTCAGGGACGTCGGCGTCGGACAGGGGCTGGCCTTCGCCGAGGAGGCCGTCCCCGGGCTGCTGGCGCCGTTCCTGGTGCCCGCCGCACGACCGGCGGCGACCGCGTCCTCCGCGTCCTCCGTGTCCTCCGTGTCCTCAGCGTCCTCCATGTCCTCCGTGTCCTCCGTGTCCTCCGCGTCGTCGGCCCTCGGACACCGCTGACGGCACGTCCGCGCGCCACCTCCCAGGTCGTGGGCGATGCCGGGAACCCCCGGGCCGACCGCCCCGCCTCCTCTCGGCGGGCGTCACTCCGGGATGTGCGCCGATCGGAACGAGGAGGTGACCCCGGTATAGGCCAGGTGCATGACCATGCCTTCCGAGCCGTGCTTGAAGTTGTGGCAGTGGTCCATCCAGATGCCCGGGTTGTCCGCGGTGAAGTCCACCTCGAAGATCTCCCCCGGGGCGACGTTGAGCGAGTCGGCCCGCCAGGTGCCCGCGGCCGGGGCGCCGTTGCGCGACAGCACCCTCACCCGGTGCCCGTGCAGGTGCATGGGGTGGTCGATGAGGCTGCGGTTGACGATGCGGATCTTGACGCGCTCGCCCTCGGTCACCGTCAGCGTGGGCACGGCGGGGTAGAGCCTGCCGTTGATCGAGCTGCTGACGTAGCCGAAGGAGCCCTGGGCGAAGCCGAACCCGTCGTCCAGCACGACGTCGTAGGTGCGGTCGTAGGCGATCCTCCCGACCGGCTCGGCCGTGCCGTACGTCAGTGCGTCGAACCGGGGCCCGGCGCCCGGTTCCGACGCCGCGGCGGGACCGCCGGCGCCGTCGGAACCACCGCGGCCTTCGGGGCCTTCGGGGCCTTCGGGGCCACCGACGCCTTCGGGGCTTTCGGGGCTTTCGGGGACGAGGACCAGCGCGGCGGTGTTCGGGATCTCGTTGACGTCGATGGACACGGTCACGGCGCCGCGCGGCATGACGAAGGCCAGGTCGAAGCGGCCGCCCGCGGCCAGGAGCAGGTCGGTGCCCGCCGCCACGGGGGTGGCGCCCGGGATCGTGTTGCCGTCGACGGCGGTCACCGTGTACGGCGTACCCCCGAGGTGGAGCAGGTGCGGCTCCTCCGAGCTGTTGATCAGGCGCAACAGCACCGGCTCGCCCGCGGCGACGGCCTGCCGCGCGGGCCGGTCGGCGGTGTCGAAGGCGGCGATCGGATCGCCGTCGCCCGGCCAGAGGTGGGTGAAGACGGTCCGCTCCACCCCCCGCGGGGCGGGGCCGTCCTCGACGATCAGCGAGCCGAACAGGCCGCGCGCGACGGTCAGGGAGGAGTCGCGATGGGTGTGGTACCAGAAGGTCCCCGCCCGGTCGGGGACGAAGCGGTACACGTGGGTCCCTCCGGGCGGCACGGCCTCCTGGGTGACGCCGGGGACGCCGTCCTCGGCGTTGGGGACGTCGACGCCGTGCCAGTGCACGGTGACGCCCTCCTCGACGTCGGTGTTGCGCAGGGTGACCTCCAGGAGCTGCCCCGTGCGCACCCGGATCTGCGGGCCGGGCGTCTGCCCGTTGAAGGTCAGGGCGTCGATCCGGCGGCCGGAGCCCAGCGTGACGTGGCCGTGCGCGGCGGTGAGCGTGACGCGCACGTCGGGGGTACGGTCGCGCGGGCCGGTCAGCGCGGTGACGCCCGTGGAGCCGGCCGTCCCGGCGGGCCCGTCCGGCGAACCCGTGGACGCGGCCCGGTGGACACGGTGACCGCCGCTCGCCGCCGGCACGTCATGGTGGCCGCTCACCGCCACGTTGCCCTGGAAGGCCAGGAAGAGCACCACGGCGGGGGCGGCCACGAAGCCGAGCGTGGCCCAGGGGCCGCGCCGGTGGCCCATCGCCACGGTGGCCCCCATCGCGACCAGGGAGACGGCCAGCGTGAGCGGCGTCTCGGCCTGGGCGTACGGGATGAACAGCCACACCGCCGACAGCGCCACCCCGACCGCGGCCGGCCGCCTGGCCTCGGGCCATACGAAGGCTGCCGTCAGCGGGAGCACGGCGAGCGGGAGCTGGACGAGGAGACGGGTACCGGCCAGTTGCGGGCCGCCCGTCATGAGCAGGGCGGCCACGACGAGACGGGCGGCGACCGGGACGGCCGTGACGTACAGCGCCCAGCGTCCCGTCCTCCGCCCGAGGGCCGCCGCGGCGACCAGGACGGCGAAGGCCAGGACCATGTCGGCGAGGAAGAGGGGCTCGAACATCGTGGCCGTCAGTCCCAGAGCGCGATCGCGACCAGGAGGACGGCCGCGGAGAGCAGGACCCACGGCTCGGCCAGGACCAGGACGGCGGTGCCGATCAGGGCGATCCAGGCCAGGCCCTTGGCCACGCGGCGCTTGGCCCTGTTCTTGGCGGGCTTCTTGACGGGCTTCCCGGTGAGCTTTTCTCCAGGCTTCCCGGTGAGATCCCCGGCGGGGTTCTCGGCAAGCTCCTCGACGGGCTTCCCGGCGGGGTTCTCGGTGAGGTTCTCGGTGGTCATGTCATGGATCGTCATGACTCATACGCTCTCGTCAGAGCCACGACGCTCGCGTCGGTGAAAGCCACCTATCCCCGGATGTCGGGCAGCCCCCGCAACTGCTTGCGTGAGGTGAGCCCGAGCTTGCGGAAGATGTTGCGCAGGTGGGCGTCGACGGTCCTGGGACTGAGGAACAGGGTGGCCGCGACCTCCTTGGAGGTCGCCCCGTCGGCGACCAGTCGTGCGATGTGCACCTCCTGCATGGTGAGCTGCTCGGAGGGAGCGTCCGAGGAGCGACTGCGGGCGTGTTCGCCGGTGGCGCGCAGCTCGCCCGCGGCACGCTCGGCGAAGGCCTCGGCCCCGATGCCGGTCAGCGACTCGTGCGCGACGCGCAGCCGCTCGCGGGCCTCACGCCGCCGGCCCTCCCGGCGCAGCCACTCCCCGTACAGCAGGTGCGCGCGGGCCCGGTAGATCGCCACGCGGCTGCCGTCGAGGTGGCCGACGGCCTCGCGGTAGGACTCCTCGTCCCCCGTGACCAGCGCCCGCGCGTAGGCCGCCACCCCCAGCCCCCAGGCGTCCCCGCCCGCCTCCGCGCGTTCGCGCAGGTCGGCGAGGGCACCCGTGGCGACGTCGGGCGAGCCGCAGCGCACGGCGGCCTCGACCAGTTCCGGCAGGGCCATCCCGGACGTGCCGAGGTTGCCGTGCGCGACGGCGCTGCGCGCGGCCTCCAGCGCGGCCTGGTAGTTGCCCAGCCCGTTGTGGAGGACGGCCGCGCCCCACTGGACGCTGAGGGTCATCCGGGGATCCACGGCGGCGAACAGCTCGAAGGCCTCAGCCCGGCGTCCGCGCATCGCGGCCAGGTGGATGCGCGGGTAGACCAGCGGTGCCGCGCCCGTGGCCTCGGCGATGGCCTCCTCCTCGGAGATCATCTCCATGGCCGCCCCGAACTCGCCCGCGCCCACCGCGGCGGCGGCCCGCATGGCCAGCCCGATGGGCAGCGTGTGGAAGGAGCCCGACTCGCGGCCGGCCGCGGTGGCGCGCTCGGCGATGCAGCGCAGGGCGTCGTAGTTCCACAGCTCGCTCGCCAGCATGAAGCCGAGCGAGGGGTGGCGGCTCCAGACGGCCCGGTCGGCGAGGGCGGGCCGCAGCAACTCGGCCGCGGCCCCGTGCCCCCGATCGACCAGCCTGACCATGCCCTCCAGCACCGGGTTCCCCACGCCCCTGACCGCCTGGACCACCGGGGAGAAGTCGCCCATGAGGACGCCCATCTCCAGCGCGTTCAGGTAGCACTCCACGGACCGGGCCGGGTCGGTCGCCGACAGCCGCTCGGCGGCCCGCAGCAGGTGGGTGGTCGGCCGCTCGCCGCCCCGGTGGCGGACGAAGGAGAGCCTGCCCCGGAGCAGGTCGATCGCGGCGAGCTGGGCCTGGTCCGGCGAGGCCGTCTCCGCGGTGGTGAGCAGATCGGCCGCGGTGTCGAACGCGCCCACCGAGAGCTTGGCCTCGGCGGCGGCGAGCACCCGGTCGATCCGCGGGCCGGAGCCGGGGGTGAGCGCGGCGGCCCGCTCCAGGAAGGCGGCGGTGGCCGCGATACCGCCTCTGGCCTGTGCCCGGGCCGCCGACCGCTCCAGCGCCGCGGCCACCTCCTCGTCGGGTCCGACGGCGGCCTGGGCGTGGTGCCAGGCCCGCCGGTCGGGGTCGGCCACCGGGTCGGTCGCCTCGGCCAGCGCCGCGTGGGCCCGCCTCCGCTCCTCGGCGGGGGCCGCCGTGTAGGCGGCCGACCGGGCGAGCGGGTGGCTGAAGCGGACGCGGGCGCCGAACTCCACCAGCTCCGCCGCCTCCTCGGCCGCCGCGTGCTCGATGCCCAGCAGCCCGGCCGCCCGCCACAGGAGTTCCGAGTCGCCGACGGGATCGGCGGCGGCGACCGTCAGCAGGAGCCTGGCCCGCGCCGGCAGCCGCGCCAGCCGCGCGCGGAAACTCTGCTCGATCACACCGGGAGCGGGGACGCCGAAGCCGCCGGCCATCCCGGCCAGGCCCGCGCTCCTGGGCAGCTCCAGCAGGGCCAGGGGGTTGCCGCGCGCCTCGGCCAGGATGCGGTCGCGGACCCGCTCGTCCAGCGGCGCCCGGACGGCGTCGGCCAGCAGTGCCCTGGCCTCGCTCTCGCGCAGGCCGGCCAGGCCCAGGGTGGGCACCGTCCCGAACGCCGGCTCCCTGGTGGCGAACACCACGGCCACGGGCTCGTCGGCGATCCTGCGCGCCACGAAGGCCAGCGCCCTGGCCGAGGCGTCGTCCAGCCACTGCACGTCGTCGATCACGCAGAGCAGCGGGCGCTCCCGCGCGGTCTCGGCCAGCAGGCCCAGGGTCGCCACCCCGACCATGAAGGGGTCGACGGCGCCGGTGTCCAGGCCGAAGGCGATCTCCAGGGCCCGGCGGTGCGGCGGTGGCAGCTCACCCATCTGCCCCAGCAGCGGCACGCAGAGCTGGTGCAGCGCGGCGAAGGGCAGCTCGGTCTCGTACTCCGCTCCCGAGGCCTGGACGACCAGGAACCCGGACGCGCCCTCGGCGACCCGGCGCAGCAACGTGCTCTTGCCCATTCCGGGCTCCGCGGACAGCGTCAGCGCGCCACCGCGTCCCTCGCCGGCCGCCCTCACCAGGGCGTCCAGGCGTTCGATCTCGGCCTCCCGGCCGACCAGCGTGCTCATACATGCCCCGATCGCGCTGCCTAGGCGTCATATAGGTGAGAACTACCGACGCGAGCGACCGGGCACCGCTGCGAGTGTCAAGCCATGAGCGGCACACACGCCACCAGGACCGGCTGGAAGCCGTTGGGGGTCCTGGCCACGGCCCAGTTCCTCGTCGTACTGAGTACGTCGATAGTAAACGTGGCCCTTCCGGAGATCCGCGACGGCCTCGGCCTGTCGGCGGCCGGACTGACCTGGGTGATCAACGCCTACGTGCTGGTCTTCGGCGCGCTCCTGCTCCTCGGCGGCCGATCGGGCGACGTGTACGGCCTCCGCCGCGTCTTCCTGGTCGGCACCGGCCTGTTCGCGCTGTCGTCACTGGCCGCCGCGGTCGCACCGGACGCCGCGACGCTGATCGCCGCCAGGGCCCTTCAGGGCCTGGGCGCCGCGCTGCTCGCCCCCACCGCGCTCGCACTGGTGCTGACCACGTACCCCGACACCGCCCGGGGCACCGCCCTCGGCGTGTGGGGCGCGGTCTCCGGCGCGGGCGGGGCCGCGGGCGTCCTGCTCGGCGGGCTGCTCACGGACCTGTACGGCTGGCGATCGGTCTTCGCCGTGATGGTGCCCGTCGCGCTGGCCGTCCTGGTGGCCACCCGGGCCATGGTCCGCCCCTCCCCGCCGCGAGGCGGCCGGCTGGACCTGCCCGGCTCGGTGACCGTCACCGGCGGGCTGGTCGCCCTGATCCACGGGCTGTCCGGGCACTGGCCCCTCGTCGTCGCGGGCCTGGTCCTCCTGGTCGTCTTCGTGCTGCTGCAACGCCGCTCCCCCGACCCGCTGCTGCCCGCGCGCATGCGGATCGTGGCCCGGGCGAACGTGCTCATGGCCCTGCTCGGCGCGGTCTGGCTCGGCCTGTTCTACTACCTGCCCCTCTACCAGCAGCGCGAGCTCGGCCACACCCCGCTGGAGGCGGGACTCACCCAGCTGCCGCTCGCCCTCATGATCACCCTGGCGTCCTGGGCGACCCCCCGGCTGCCCGGCCGTGCCGTGCTGCCGGCGGGCCTGGCCCTGCTCGCGGCCGGACTGGCCTGGCTGGCCCGCACCCCGGCGGACGGCACGTTCCTCGCCGACCTGCTCGGCCCCTCGCTGCTGATCGGCGCCGGGCTCGGGGTCGCCTTCGTCCGGCTCACCGCCCTCGCCTCGGCCGGCGTGCCCGCCGCCGACAGCGGCCTGGCCGGCGGGCTGCTCAACGCCACCCGCCAGATCGGCGGCGCCGTCGGCCTGGCCTTCCTGACCCTCCTCCCCTCGTCCGGCTCGGCCTTCCTGGCCTGCGCCGTCATCGCCCTCCTTCTCCTCGCAAAGGCGACACTCCTATGAAAGATCTGACCAAGCCCTACCTGACCGGCCACTTCACCCCGGTCACCGACGAGATCACCGCCCACGAGCTGACCGTGCAGGGCACGCTGCCCCCCGAGCTCAACGGCCGCTACTTCCGCAACGGCCACAACCCCAAGCCCGGCGTCACCCCCTCCCACTGGTTCCGCGGCGAGGGCATGATCCACGGCCTGCGTCTGGCCGGCGGGCGGGCCGAGTGGTACCGCAACCGCTGGGTGAAGACCCCCTACCTGGACGGCGTGCCGTTCACCGGCACCGAATTGGAGGTCTCCCCGGCGGCCACCAACATCATCTTCCACGGCGGCCGCTACCTCGCGCTCCAGGAGGCCAACCTGCCCTGGGAGGTGACCGCCGAGCTCGACACCGTCGGCCCCTACGACTTCGGCGGCACGCTCACCAGCTCGATGACCGCCCACCCCAAGGAGGACCCGGCCACCGGCGAGCTGCACTTCTTCTCCTACAGCCCCTTCCCGCCCTACCTGACCTACCACGTCGCCGACGCCTCCGGGCGGATCGTCCGCACCACCGTGATCGACGGCTCCGGGCCCTCGCTCATGCACGACTTCGCCATCACCCGCGAGCACGCGGTCTTCATCAACTCGCCGGTCGTCTTCGACCACTCCGAGCACTCCGGCATCCCGTACAGATGGCACGACGAGGTGCCGCTGCGCATCGGCGTCATGCCCCGCACGGGAGCCCCCGAGGTGACGTGGTTCGAGGTCGCGCAGGGCGCGATCCTGCACGTCACCAACTCCTACGTCGACACCCGGGGCCGCGTGGTGCTGGAGGGCCCGCGCTTCGACCGCTCCGGCTGGGAGACCTCCTGGAAGTGGTGGGTCGGCGCCCCCGCCCACGGCGTCACCTTCGACGCCGGATCCACCTTCCACCGCTGGATCCTCGACCCGGCCACCGGAAAGGCGAGCGAGGAGTCGCTCGACGACCTGGTCACCGAGTTCCCCTCCATCAACGACGCCCGCACCGGCGCCTTCAACCGCTACAGCTACGCCATCGCCTTCCCCGGAGCGGGCCTGGACGGCTACTCCACCGTCAAGTTCGACACCGTCACCGGCCGGCAGCACCTGCTCGGCCACGGGCCCGGCCGCATGCCCGGCGAGGCCGTCTTCGTCCCCGCCGAGGGCGGGACCAACGAAGACGACGGCTACCTGCTCACCATCGTCAGCGACCTCCACGCGGACGCCTCCCAGCTCCTCGTCGCGGACGCCACCGACCTCACGACCGTCGCCACCGTCGAACTCCCCCGCAGGGTGCCCGCCGGCATCCACGGCCACTGGATCGAGGACGACAAGTGATCACCGCCGTCGACACCGCCGCCCCCGCCGACGGCCCGCTCACCGAGGGTTCGGTGTTCCACCGAGCCCGCTTTCGTCGAGCCCGCGAGTAATGTACGGAGATGACGACGAAGGCGTACGCGGCGCTTCTCCGGGGCGTCAACGTGAGCGGCCACAAGAGGGTCCCGATGGCCGAGCTGCGAGCGCTGCTCACCGAGCTCGGCCACGGCGGCGTACGCACCCATCTGCAGAGCGGCAACGCCGTCTTCACCACTGCAGTGGACGACGAGCAGGCGCTCGCGGCGCGGCTGGAGCAGGCCGTCGAGGAGCGCTTCGGCTTCGCCGTCGACGTCCTGGTGCGTGACCACGCGTATCTGAAGGCGGTGGTCGACACCTGCCCCTTCCCCGCGGCCTCGCTCGAGGGCAGGCAGCTGCACGTCACGTACTTCTCCGAGCCGGTCACCGCGTCGCGTCTGGCGTCCCTCGACGCGGCGCGGTACCTCCCCGAGGAGTTACGCCTCGGCGACCGGGCGCTCTACCTCTACCTCCCGGACGGCATCGGCCGCTCCAAGCTCGCGGAGGCCCTGGCGAGATCCGCGCCCGCCGACGGTGTCGTCGCCACCACCCGCAACTGGAACACCGTCGTCAAGCTGGTGGAGCTGACCCGGGACGGTCCCGCCTGACCACCGCCGTGAACGGCGGAGCCGCGTCACCGCCCCCCACCGCGACCCGCCCTGCTCCCACCGTGCCGCCCCGGTCAGGCGCGGCCCCTTCACGAGAGGGCCGCCCTGCCCCCGCCCGCGACACCGGCGACGGCCGCGCCGGCCGCAGCGAGCGCCGCCCCCACCCACATGACCGCGGAGATCGAGACACCGTCCACGACCCGGCCGCCGGCGAACGAGCCGAGCGCGATGGAGACGTTGAAGGCACCGACGAAGAGCGCCGTGCCCATCTCGCCACCGCCCGACCGCATGATCCAGAGTTGCAGGGTCACCCCCACGCCGCCGTACCCCAGGCCCCACACCACGAGCGCGATCAGGGGCAGACCGATCAGGGGCAGCGCCGCCGTGGAGAGTGCCATCAGCACGGCCAGCGTGACCAGGACCGGCCCGGGGTTCCCGGCCGCCAGCGCGCCGGCCGCGAAGTTGCCCGCCACGCCCGCGGCGCCGTACAGGAGGAGGGCGGTGCCGACGAGGGCGGGACCGGCGTGCGAGACCTGCTCCAGGAACGGCCGGACGTAGGTGTAGGCCGCGAAATGACCGGACACGATCAGGACGGTCAGGACGAGGATGACCGTGAGCGGGCCGGAGAGCCACGTGAGCCGCCCCTCCGGCGCGCGGGCCGGGGTCGCGCGGGGCAACGACTCGGGCACACGGGCCGGGGCCCCGCGGGGCGGCGACCCGGGCGCGTGAACCCGGGACTCGCGAGGCGACTCCTCAGGCGCGTGGGCCCGGGGTTGTCCTGGCAGGGGCGGCAGGGTGGTGGCCAGCAGCGCGACCAGGGCCAGGGCCAGCACCCCCATGGCGGCGAACGCGGTCCGCCACCCCGCGAACGACGAGACGAACGTCGCCGTGGGCACCCCCAGCACCGACGCCACCGACACCCCGGCCAGGATGATCGACGTGGCCCGCCCGACGGACCTCTCGGGCACCAGCCGCGGGCCGAGTCCGGCCGCGAAGGCCCAGAACCCGCCGATGCTCACCCCGGTCAGCACCCGGGCGGCCAGCATGACGGGGTGGTTCGGCGCGAACGCGCCCACCAGGTTGGACACCGCCAGCAGCGCCATCAGTCCCAGCAGCGTGACGCGCCGGTCGAGCCGCCGGGTGGTGATCGCCAGTACGGGCGCGGAGACGGCGGCGACCAGTCCGGGCGCCGACATCATCAGCCCGGCCGTCCCGTCGGAGACGCCGAGGGTGGCGGCGATCGAGGTCAGCAGGCCGACGGGCAGCATCTCGCTGGTCACGATGGTGAAGGTGCCCACCGCGACCGAGGACACGGCGAGCCAGCGTGCCCGTGGGGCGGCGGAGACATCGGTCATGGTCATACGGGCCAGCCTTCCGCCGGCCGGCGGCGGGAACAACGTCGAAGACCGAAGGCTTGGTTTAGGTGAGCTGAACGATCGTGCGGAGGCGGGGATGGAGTTCAGGGAGCTGGAGTGCTTCGTCGTACTCAGCGAGGAACTGCACTTCGCGCGTACGGCCGAGCGTCTCTACCTGTCACCCGGCAGGGTGAGCCAGCTCATGCGCTCGCTGGAGACCAGGATCGGCGGGCGGCTCTTCGAGCGGACCAGCAGGCGCGTGCGCCTCACGCCCCTGGGCGAACGTTTCCTGGCCGACCTGCGCCCCTCCTACGACGGCCTCGCGAACGCGGTCGACCGGGCGAAGGCGGCCGCCCGCGAGGTGACGGGCGTGCTCAGGCTCGGCTTCCTGGCCACGCCCACGGATGTCGTCACCGGCAGCGTGCGTGCCTTCGAGCGCCGGCACCCGGGCTGTGAGGTGGAGCTGGTGGAGATCCCGCTGTCGGACCCCTTCGGCAGGCTGCGGGCCGGGCAGGTGGACATCGCGTTCACGCTGCTCCCGGTGGACGAGCCCGATCTGGCGACGGGTGAGGGACTGAACCGGGTCTCGTACCGGCTCGGCGTCTCCTCACGCCACCCGCTGGCCGCCCGGGCGAGCATCGGCGCCGAGGAGCTGGCCGGCGTGCCCCTGATCGGCCTGGACGGCCCGGCTCCGCGCGCGTGGCGCGAGCGGGTGGCACCGCCCGCGACCCCCTCCGGCCGCCCCATTCCCCTGGCCGGTACGGTCTCCACCAGCCAGGAAGGGCTGACCCGGGTGGCGCTCGGCCGGGGCGGCATGCTGTTCTGCACCCCTACGGCGGCCCACCACAGGCGCCCGGACGTCAGCTTCGTCCCCGTCACGGGGCTGCCTCCCTCCGTCCTCGGCCTGGCCTGGGTGAAGGCGGCGGAGACGGCGGCGATCAGGACGTTCAACGAGGTGGCCGTCGGACACGCGCTCAGGGCAGCGGTCCCGGTGGCGTGAGACGTACCGGAGACCGGAGGGAGAGGCCGGTCGCCGCACCGGCCCCTTCAAGGTCTTCTTCGCGTCCGGTGATGCGCGATGCGCGGTGACGGCACGGTTCCTCCCGGCCCTTGAACGCGTCATCCGCGCCGAACCGGATGTCCCCCTCCTCGTCAGGGGCGGGACGGTGACCCGGTCGCCGCGTTCCGGACTCACGCCGAGACCTCGCCGGCCCGAAGTCGCCCCGAGCGGGAGCTCGCGCCGCCGAGGCCACGGAAGCCCATGGGGCGTTGACTTTGTCGCAAGCTATGACGCATCCTGTTGCTACAAAACTTGAGACAAAGGAGGCGCCATGACCCGCGAACCGTCACCGGACGCCGGCCCGCAGGCGCGTGCGGCCGATCTGCGACTGGCGGGCGAGTGGCTGGCCCAGCACGACCTGGCCGATGTCCACCCGACCCCGCTGCTGGCCAGCCGGCTGGCGGTCCGCAGGCGCGCCCGCCTCGCCGCCCAGGTCATCCTGGCCGTGTTGATCATCGCGAGCGCGCTCGTCGCCGCCTCCGCCTTCGGCGGCTCCTCCCAGCGCCCGCTGCCGCTGCTGGCCCTGGCCGCGCTGGTGGCCGGGCTGCTGCTGGCGCAGTCGCTGCTCGACCGGTGGGTCCGGCGCGTCGACCAGCAGGCGGGCGCGACGCTGTCGCGCCGGGCCGCCCATCCGATCCAGCCCGGCTGGCGGGCCGTGCTCGGCCGGCCGTTCGCCGTCTTCACGGCCGTCACGTTCGCCGGCGCGATGGCGCTGGCCGGGAGCGCCCTGGCCGTCCCCGACCCCACCGTGCGGCAACTGGCCGTCGTGCTGCTGATCGGCCTGCTCGGCGTGACGGCCATCACCGTCATGCAGCTGCGCCACCTGCTCAGGCACCCGGTCGTGGCGCAGGACGAGGAGTCGCTGACCGCCGACGTCATCATGCGCGTGGAGGACGCCCGCGAGCTCACCACGCCGAGCGTGCAATGGACGCTGCCCATGGTGCTGTTGTTCGGCACCGCGCCCGGCTGGTGGAGTGCCGCCGCAGTGGCCTACCTGCTCCTGAGCCTGGCCGCGCTCGTCGTGCTCCACGCCAGGATGCCGTCGAGCGCGACGGTGGCCCGGCGGGCCATGAGCGCCCGATGATCGTCATCGACGCGGCCTCGCCGGTGCCGCCGTTCGAGCAGCTTCGGGCCCAGCTCGCCCGGCAGATCCAGGAGCGCACGCTGGCCGTGGGCACCCGGCTGCCGACCATCCGCCACCTCGCGGCCGACCTCGGCCTGGCCGTCAACACGGTCGGCCGGGCCTACCGGGAGCTGGAGGAGGCCGGGCTGATCGAGACGCGCGGGCGCGCGGGGTCGTTCGTGTCGGCCGCCGGCGAGGAGGGCCGGGAACGGGCACGCCGGGCCGCCGCCGACTACGCGGCCGTGATCGCCAGCGTCGGCATCGACGCGGGCGAGGCGCTCCGCATCGTGCAGGCGGCCCTGACGGCAGGTACGGCGGCACCGGCCTCGTCATGACCGCGACCCGGTCGCGGGGTCATGCCGCCGGGCACGCACCACCGGCGCAGCGGCCGATCAGGCGGCGTCCGGACCGGCGCGCGGAAGGGGAATCGGTGAGCCCGAGACGGTCACCCCCGCGATGTCCCACCTCGCCTCTGATCTGACGCGAACCTCGGAACGCGACCGCCCCCTCCCGGCCGCGTCAGCCCCTCGACCGGCGGCTCGCATACGTTCCCCACCTGAAGGTCGCCGGCAGGGGCGGCCCTGGAGGTCGCCGGGAGGGGCGGCCCCGGCTTCGCGCCGCACACGCGGCAGCCACTCGAAACGGGAGATCCTTTTCACATGAGTATCCGGTACGCATGGTCCGAACGCTTCCATGCACGGCGTCCGGTGACCGGGGGTTCTGGTCACCCGGTGGTCGGTCCACTCGGCGATCTGCATCCTCCGGCCACCGAGGCGGAGATCCGTGAGCTCGAAGAGCGGCTGGGTGCGGAACTGCCGCCGAGTTACCGGCAGCTTCTCCTGTTGACCGACGGGTGGGGCAGCGACGACGACTGCCGCCTGCTGCGCGTCGAGGAGGTCGGCCGGCTCCGTGACGCCGACCCCTCGCTCGCCGAGTGCTGGTCGGAACCCAAGCCCGAGAACTCATGGAGCGTGCCCGACGAGCTCTACTTCGTCTACGGACGGGAGCAGGACTCCATCCGGTACAGGGGGGAGTACGTGCCCGACACCCTTCTGATCGGATACTGGGCCGACGGAGCGGCTCTCCTCAATCCTCACGTCAGGACCTCCGAGGGTGAGTGGGAAGCCTGGTACCTCTCGCCGTCGCTGCCCGGGGCTGACCGTTACAGGTCCTTCTGGGACCTCGCGACGGACGAGCTGGGAATGCGATACCCACGCTGATGTCCCTTCGGTCATCGAGCTTCGCCGTCCCGGGTTCTTCACGGCGGTGGTCATGCGCGTGGGCGGCGACCGCCCGACGCGCGACGGGGCGCCGCAGGCGGCATGCCCTTGACCCCGCGGTGACACTCGTCACTGAAAACGGCTCCGGCCCTCGATCGCCGGACACGCCGGGCGATCGAGGGCCAGGAGCTGGCTGAATCCGCGGGCCTACGCCTCGCCTGAGGTCAGGCCGACCGGGCAGGAGATCCCGGTGCCGCCAGCACCGCAGTAACCCGCGAGGTGACGGCGGTATGACGACAGCTTTCCCGTCGGCGTCGGACTCCGGCTCAAGCGGCAGGAGCGCGTGGCGTCAGGCGAACCTCGACATCCGCGTCCAGGGCACGCGCCAGACGCTCCAGAACCGGCAGCGTGGGAATGGTCCCCCCCGCCTCGAACCGCGCCACGGCCGACTGTGTCATGCCCGCCGCGCGAGCCAGATCGTTCTGACTCCAGCCTCGCCCCTCACGCATCCCCCGGACCGTCCTACCCAACTCGTAGGCGAGACGTGTGGCCTCGTAGGCCTCGGCCGCGCCCGGCTCGGCCATCCGGCGATCTCTGAGCTCTCGCCAATCCCCCTGCTCGCTCATGCTGTTTCTTCTTCCTCGTCGACGGTGTGCGCCAGTTCGACACAGCGACGCATGGCTCGCCGGGCCCGCTCGACCTCACGGTCATCACGCGTGCGCGTCTTGTGGAACACGGTCAAGAGCACGATGCGGCGATGAGGTGCGATCCAGCAGGTGATGCGCACAGCGAGTTCGTCACAATGAAACCGAAGCTCACGTAGCTTGCCGTCCAGTTGCTTCGTATAGGGCTCTCCCAGCAGAGGCCCTTCCACCGCAAGCAGATCGACATAGAAGGCCACCCTCGCGAACGATGCCGCGGGGAGACCTTCAAGCCACTTTCGAACTTCCGGTTCCAGTTCTACGGTACCCCAGCTCATAGCGTTGATGCTATGGGCCACACCTCCGTCGCACTCTGCTTTCAACCGAACACAGCCGTCCGCCGCAGGAGCATCCTCGGTGAGGACGACGGAATCGGATGGTCGACGAATATGGCTCTCGCCCACAGGTGGGCGAGAGCCATATGAGTGAACCCGAGAGGCTACTTCTCGGTCGGAGCCAGGCCCGTCTGGCAGGCGCCCCACTCGGACGGGTCACCCAGCTTGACGTTGGTGCCGCCGATACCGCAGTGGCATAGAGCCTTCGTGCCTGTCGTTCCTCGGGTGAATCCGGGATCCACGGCAGAACTGCCATGAATCATACGGCAGAACTGCCATGCCCCTTGCGGCAAATCTGCCACGTATGAACTGATGACGGCTACCCTCACCCCCATGGACATCGATGATCTCACCCTCTTTCCACGCCGGGCGAAGGCCATGGCGATGGAGGCACTCGCGGACACCCGGGTGGTGGTGATCAATGGTGCCCGGCAGGTCGGCAAGAGCACCCTGGCCCAGGCGATCGTGCGCGGCACGGCGAAGTCCGGCGAGCTCTACCTGGATCAGGCGGCCGTACGAGCGGCGGCCCGGCAGGATCCGGACGGGATCGTACGTCATGACGGGCTCCTCCTCATCGATGAGATCCAGCGCGTGCCCGACCTGCTCCTGTCCATCAAGCGGGAGGTGGACGCCGACCCCCGGCCCGGGCGCTTCCTGCTGACCGGATCCGCCCGCCTCCTGGGCCTGCGCGACCTTCCGGACGCGCTGCCCGGCAGGTCCGAGACGATCGAACTCTGGCCGCTCTCCCAGGGGGAGATCGAGCAGAGTGCCGACGGATTCGTGGATGCGGTATTCCGCCACGGCCCCGACCTCACCGTCCCGAGAGCCACCCTCCGCAGGAACGACTATCTGGACCGCGCGCTGAAAGGCGGCTACCCGGAAGCCGTCCACCGCTCCTCGCATCGCAGAAGGGCACGCTTCTTCGAGTCCTACATCTCCGATCTGATCAACCGGGACGTGAAACAGGTCTCCGACATCGAGCGCCCGGCCGACATGCGTCGCCTGCTCAACGTTCTGTGCGGGCGGATGGCCGGCCTGGCCGTGATCGACAACATCAGCCGCGACCTCGGCGTGCCGCGCAACACAGTGAAACGGTACGTCGACCTACTCGATCTGGTGTACGTCGTCCGGCGGATTCCCGCCTGGTCCTCCAACGCGACCACGCGCGCCGTCGCCACGCCCAAGCTCCTGGTGGTCGACTCCGGACTCGGCGCGCATCTGGCCGGGCTCACCCCGGCCCGGGTCGCCGACATCACGGCGCCCGTGGGCCCGCTACTGGAGAACTTCACCCTCGGGGAGTTGGCCCGCCAGTTGACGTGGGCGGAGGAACCCGTACGGCTCTACCACTACCGTGATCGAGACGGGGTCGAGGTCGACGGCATCCTGGAGCGCGCCTCCGGCGAGGTCGTCGGCATCGAGGTCAAGGCGGCGGAGACCGTACGCGCCGATGACTTCAAAGGGCTGCGGCACCTGGCCCGCAGACTCGGCGACCGGTTCATCGCGGGATACGTTCTCTACGCCGGCCGGGAAACGCTCCCTTTCGGAGACCGGATGCGGGCTCTTCCGTTGTCCGCGCTGTGGAAGGCGTCACCGGCTCCCTGACACGCCGGATCCGTCGTTTCCCGGCGGCCCATCCCCAGGAGAGAGGCGATACGCACACGACCGGACGGCGCGGGTGGTGCTGTACATGGCACGGCACTCACGCCCGTCGCCGGTGACCTCGAACCTCCCTTGCCCCGATCCTGACCGCCGTGGCGACGAGTCACGGGGTCGCCGCGTCGAGACGGCTCGCGCCCAGAAATCGAGCGCGAGCCGTCTGGCGAGATCCGGGGAATCACTCCTCGGTCGGAACCAGGCCCGTCTGACAGGCGCCCCACTCGGACGGGTCACCCAGCTTGACGTTGGTGCCGCCGATGCCGCAGTAGCCGCCCGGGTTCTTGAAAAGATACTGCTGGTGATACTCCTCCGCGAAGAAGTAGTCCCCCGCAGGAGCGATCTCGGTGGTGACGGAGTCGTAGCCGGAGTCGGTGAGCACCTTCTGGTAGGCGTCACGCGAGGTGAGCGCCGACTTCTCCTGCTCGGGCGAGTGGAAGTAGATCGCCGAGCGGTACTGCGTGCCGACGTCGTTGCCCTGGCGCATGCCCTGGGTGGGGTCGTGCGCCTCCCAGAAGACGCGGAGCAACTCCTCGTACGAGACCCTGGTCGGGTCGAAGACGACGCGGACGAGCTCGGTGTGGCCGGTGCGCCCGGAACAGACCTCCTCGTAGGTCGGGTTCGGGGTGTGGCCGCCCGCGTAGCCGACCGAGGTGGTGATCACGCCGGGGGTCTGCCAGAAGATGCGCTCGGCGCCCCAGAAACAGCCGAGCCCGAAGTCGGCGATCTCGCTTCCCTCGGGGTAGGGCGGGGCGAGCGGGGCGTCGAGGACCGCGTGGCGACCGGGCACCGTGATCGGTGCGGGGCGGCCCGGGAGCGCGTCCTCCGGGGACACCATCGTGGTCTTGTTGCCGAACAACCAGCCCATCGTGAACCTCCTCCTGACACGTTCTCACCAGGTGGCAACCCGTGGTGGCCCCGGGATGTTCCCGGAAGGATTTCTTAACAGTCAGAAAAGCACTACTAAATTGTGTTAAATCATGTAAGCAGCGAAGATGGGGCACATGCCTGAAGCACGCCGTGGAGTTCTGTACGGCATCGCCGCCTACTCCATGTGGGGCCTGTTCCCGCTCTACTGGCCCCTCCTGAAGCCGTCGGGCGCCCTGGAGATCCTGGCCCATCGTATGGCCTGGTCCCTGGTCGCCGTCGTGGTCATCCTGGCGGTGCGCCGCCACTGGTCGTGGTTCCGCGAGTTGGTGCGCACCCCGGCGAAGCTCGGTCTCCTCGCGTTGGCCGCGGTGGTCATCACGGTCAACTGGGGTCTCTACATCTATGCCGTCAACACCGGGCACGTGATCGAGAGCGCGCTCGGCTACTTCATCAATCCGCTGGTCAGCGTGGTCTTCGGGGTCTTCCTGCTGAAGGAGCGGCTGCGTCCGTGGCAGTGGGCGGCGGTGGGGCTGGGCACCGTGGCGGTGCTGTTGCTGACCGTCGACCACGGGCGCCCGCCGTGGATCGCCCTGGGGCTGGCCGTCTCCTTCGGCAGTTACGGCCTGATCAAGAAGATCGCCGGGGTGGGGGCCGCGGAGAGCATGACGGTCGAGACGCTGGTGCTGCTGCCGTTCGCGCTGGGCTACCTGTTCCACCTGAGCGCGCAGGGGACGAACACGTTCGGGCACTGGGGGGCGGGCCACGCGCTCCTGCTGGCCGGGGCGGGGGTGGTGACCGCCGTCCCGCTGCTGTGCTTCACCGCCGCCGCGAACCGGGTGCCGCTCACCACGATCGGGCTGCTGCAGTACATCGCCCCGATCCTGCAGTTCCTGTGCGGGGTGCTCGTGGTACGCGAGGTCATGCCGCCCAGCCGCTGGCTGGGGTTCGTCATCATCTGGCTGGCGCTGTCGGTCTTCACCTGGGACAGCCTCCGCGCGGCCGGGGAGGCCCGGCACGCGGCGGCCGCCGCGCCGGTGACCGCGAGGACCTGACCGGCGGCGGAACGTCACAACGGCCGTGGCGGCTCTCCGGAGCCGTCTCGGAACCGTGCCGGAACCGGCTCAGGAGCCGCGTACGGCGTGGACCAGCGGGGTGAGGGCGGGGTGGTCGACACCGGCCTGTTCCAGCGCCGAGGCCAGCGAGCGCTCGTAGGTGGGGGTCGCGTCGGCCAGGCGGGCGCGTCCGGCGTCGGTGATCACCGAGTAGACGCCCCTGCGGTCGTCCGCGCAGAGGTCGCGGCGGGTCATCCCGGCCTCTTCGAGACGGGCGACGAGGCGCGTCACCGAGCTCTGGTTGAGCCCCACGGCCTCGGCGAGTTCCTGCATGCGCATGCAGCCCCGGGGGGCGATGTCGAGCCGGCACAGGGCGCGGTATTCCGAGAGGCCGAGGCCGTGCCCCCGCTGGAGGGCCTTGGCCAGCTCGGCCTCCACACGGGCGTGCAAGAGGGCGAAGTAGTCCCACGACATGGTGATGCCTCCTGATGTGCTGTCGACAGGAGTCTACATGCACGTGCAAGATTTGTTTGCGCATGCATGTCTCCGTGTCCCCGATCCCCGGCCGGGACGGCACTGTACGGGACCCCGCCCCGCGGGAGACGCCGAGGAGCGCCGCGCGGCAGGGGACGTGCCCCGCACACGCGCTCCCGCCGGGGGTGCCGCACGCGGTACACCCGCCAGAGGCGACGGCCCCGGGGCCGTCAGCCGGAGCGCTCGACCACGTAGTCGCACAGGGCCAGGTAGGCGGTGCGCGCCGGGATGTCGGGAAGCCCCGCGAGGTCCTGCCGGGCCCGGTCGGTCCAGGCGAGAAGCTCGGCGCGGGCGCGCTCCATGGCGGGGTCGGCGCGGAGCAGGGTCAGGGTCTCCTCGACGTCCTCCTCGGCCACCGGCCCCGCCAGCAGCTCGCGCAGGCGGGTGCTCCCGGGCGCGTCCGAGGCCAGCGCGTAGAGCACGGGAAGGGTCCGGATGCCCTCGCGCAGGTCGGTGCCGGGCGTCTTGCCCGACTGGACCGACTCGGCGGCGACGTCCAGCAGGTCGTCGCTGAGCTGCCAGGCGACCCCGATGGCCTCGCAGGCGCGGGTGACGCGCTCGACGATGTCGGGCGAGGCCCCGCTGAGCAGGGCGCCGAGGCGGCCGGAGGTGGCGATCAGCGAGCCGGTCTTGTCGGCCAGCACCCCGATGTAGTGGGCGATCGGGTCCTCGCCGGGACGGGCGCCGATGGTCTCGCGGATCTGGCCCCGCACCAGGCGGGAGAAGGTCTGGGCCTGGATCCTGATGATGTCCGGCCCGAGATCGGCGAGGATCTCCGAGGCCTGGGCGAACAGGTAGTCGCCGGTCAGGATCGCCACGGTGTTGTCCCAGCGGGCGTTCGCCGAGGGGGAACCCCGGCGGACCCGTGCCTCGTCCATCACGTCGTCGTGGTAGAGCGTCGCCAGGTGGGTCAGCTCGATCACCACCGCCCCGGGCACCACGCCCGGGGCGTCCGGCGAACCGAACTGGGCGGCGAGCAGCACCAGCATGGAGCGGAACCGCTTGCCGCCCGCCTCGATGAGGTGCTTGGACGCCTCCGTGACGAAGGCGTCGTCGCTCTGCACCGAGGACCGCAGCAGCTTCTCGACCTCTGCCAGGCCCGATGCGACGTCCTGCGCCAGCCGCTCGTCGACGAACGGGAGATCAACAACCGGTGGCGCAGCCATGGACCATTACTCCTCTAGCGAATGAACAGCGCGGACGCAGCCTGATCCGCGAGATCGAGCACCGGCTGCGGGAAGACCCCCAGCACTACCGTAGCCGCTGCCGCCAGGGCGACCACAGCCGAGGTGCCCACCGTGGGAACCGCGATGGACGGCCCGTCGGCGGAGGGCTCGTTGAAGAACATCAGCACGATCACGCGGACGTAGAAGAACGCGGCGATGGCCGAGGTGACGACTCCCACGACGACCAGCGGCAGGGCGCCCCCGGCGACCGCGGCGGAAAACACCGCGTACTTGCCGAAGAACCCGCTCGTGAGCGGGATGCCCGCGAAGGCCAGCAGGAAGAACGCGAAGATGCCGGCCAGGACCGGGGACCGCTTGCCCAGCCCGGCCCAGCGCGACAGGTGACCCGCCTCGCCGCCCGCGTCGCGGACCATGGTGACGACCGCGAAGGCGCCGACCGTGGTGAAGCCGTACGCGGCCAGGTAGAACAGGATGCCCGACAGGGCCTGGGAGTTCTGCTCGAAGGTGCCGATGGCGACGACGCCGGTGAGCAGGAAGCCCGCGTGCGCGATCGAGGAGTAGGCCAGCATCCGCTTGATCTCGGTCTGGGTGATGGCCAGGACCGCGCCGACGATCATCGTGATGATCGCGACGCCCCACATGATCGGCTCCCAGTTCCACTGCAGGCCGCCCAGGGCGACCCAGAAGACCCGCAGCACGGCGCCGAAGGCGGCCACCAGCACGGTGGAGGCCATCAGGGCGGTGACCGCGGTGGGCGCGCCCTGGTAGACGTCGGGCTTCCACGCCTGGAAGGGCGCGGCACCGATCTTGAAGAACAGGCCGATGCCGAGCATCGCGGTGCCGATCAGCAGCAGCGTCTCCGGGCCGCCCGCGGTGAGCGCGGTGTTGATGGCGGCCAGGTCGACCGACTTGGCGTAGCCGTAGATCAGGGCCATGCCGTACAGGAAGAAGGCCGAGGAGAACGAGCCCAGCAGGAAGTACTTGACCGAGGCCTCCTGCGAGAGCAGGCGGCGACGGCGGGCCAGGCCGCAGAGCAGGTACAGCGGCAGGGACATGACCTCCAGGCCGACGAACATGACCAGCAGGTCGTTGGCGGAGGCGAACAGGAGCATGCCGCCGACCGAGAACAGCAGCAGCGGGTAGACCTCGGTCTGGGCGTATCCGCTGAGGACCGCCTCCTCCTCGTCCGGGCTTCCCGGCACCGCCGCCGCCTGCGCGACAAACTGCTCCTCGTCGTTGATCAGCAGGGTGCTGACCAGGGCCAGGATGAGGATGATGCCCCAGATGAACAGGGCGGGCCCGTCCACCGCGACCGCGCCCATCGCCGCCGCGGCGTCCGGCAGGCCGCCCCGCGCGACCAGGACGGTCATCACGAACGCGCCCAGCAGGCTGAGCAGGGTGAGCGGCATGTGGATCGACTTGCGCAGGTGGCGGGGCGCGAACGCCTCGACCAGCACGCCGACGACCGCCGCGCCGAACACGAGCAGCATCGGCAGGAGCAGCGCGTATTCGATCGTCGGGGCTTGGATGGTGTCCTTCACTGCCCGGCCCCCTTCTTGTCGGCCACGGCGGGGGTGAACGGTTCGACGCCGACACTGGAGAGCGTCTTGTCCACCGCGGGATTGATCACGTCGAGCATCGGCTTGGGGAAGAAGCCCAGGATGAGGATCACCGCGACCAGCGGGCCTATCACGAACCTCTCACGCAGGTTGAGATCGGGCAGGTTCATGGGGGTGATCGACTCGTTGGTCGGCCCGGTCATCGTGCGCTGGTACATCCACAGGATGTAGACGGCCGCCAGGATCACGCCGGTCGTCCCGATGATCGCCGCGACCGCGTACCGCTCGTAGGTGCCGAGCAGGACCATGAACTCGCTGACGAACGTCGACAGGCCGGGCAGCGAGAGCCCGGACAGGCCGGCGATCAGGAAGGTGCCGGCGAGCACCGGGGCGACCTTCTGCACCCCCCCGTAGTCGGCGATCCGGCTGGAGCCCCGGCGGTAGATCAGGAAGCCCGCGATCAGGAAGAGCGCGCCGGTGGAGAAACCGTGGTTGACCATGTAGAGGGTGGCGCCCGTGCCGCCGTCCCTGGTCATCGCGAACACGCCCAGCGCGATGAAGCCGAAGTGGGAGATCGAGGTGTAGGCGATCAGGCGCTTCATGTCGGTCTGGCCGATGGCCACGATCGCGCCGTAGACGATGCCGACCACCGAGAGCACGATCACCAGCGGGGTGAAGAACTTCGACGCCTCGGGGAAGAGCTCCAGGCAGAAGCGGAGCATGCCGTAGGTGCCGACCTTGTCCAGCACGCCCACCAGCAGCACCGCGGCACCGGCCGGGGCCTGCGCGGCGGCGTCGGGCAGCCAGGTGTGGAACGGCCAGAGCGGGGCCTTGACGGCGAACGCGATGAAGAAGCCCGCGAAGAGCCACTTCTGCGTGGCCGGGTCCTGCACGGCCCCGATGAGCTCGGGGAACATGAAGGTGTTCTTCTGCGCGACCACGTAGAGGGCGATCACCGCGACCAGCATGAGCAGGCCGCCGAAGAGCGAGTAGAGCAGGAACTTCACGGCCGCGTAGGACCGCTGCGCCCCCCCGTAGGACCCGATCATGAAGTACATCGGGATCAGCATGGCCTCGAAGAAGACGTAGAACAGGAAGACGTCGGTGGCCGCGAAGACACCGATCATCATCGCTTCGAGCACCAGCAGCAGCGCGAAGTAGGTCTTCACCGACCGCTTCGGGGCCGGAACCCTGGACGCCTCGGTCTTGAGCCCCTCGCCCGGCACGGCCTCGACGGTCCCGCCGGCGCCGCCACCGAGGCCGCCGGTGCCGTCGGCGTCGTGCCAGGAGGCCAGGATCACGATCGGCACCAGCACCGCCGACAGCGCGATCAGCACCAGCGCGATGCCGTCCACGCCGACGCCGTAGTGCACGCCGAAGCGCGGGATCCAGTCGTGGACCTCGGCGAACTGGAAGCGGGTCTGCGAGGTGGGGTTGAACTGCACGGCGACGGCGACGGTCAGCGCCAGGACGACCAGCGAGACCACCAGCGCCAGTTGCTTGGCGAGCTTGTCACTCTTGACAAGGGAGACACCCACCGCGCCCAGAACGGGCACGGCCATCAGGGTCGAGAGCCAGGGCATCACATGTTCCCTACGTAGAGCAGCGCGCCAACGACCACGGCGGCACCGAAGAGGATGGACAACGCGTAGGACCGCACGTAGCCGGTCTGGATGCGGCGCAGCCGGCCGGAGGTGCCGCCGATCCCCGCCGCCAGGCCGTTGACCACCCCGTCGATGCCGCGGTTGTCGAAGAACACCGCGATCCGGGTGAGCCACTGGCCGGGGCGCATGAACAGCGCCTCGTTCAGCGCGTCGCCGTAGAGGTCACGACGGGCGAACGTGGTGAGGAACGAGCCGCGCGGGGCGAGCGCGGGCACCTCGGCGGCGCCGTAGCGGAACCAGGCGAACGCGGCACCGGCGGCGACCAGCGCGAGCGTGGCAAGCCCGGCGGGAGCGGTGGGGTGGAACCCCGGCAGTTCCTCGGGCCGGCCGACCGCCGGGGCGATGAACAGCATGAACCGGTTGCCCAGGACCAGGAAGGCGCCCAGGAAGATCGAGCCGATGGAGAGCACGACCAGCGGGAGCGTCATCACGGCGGGCGACTCGTGCGGGTGGGCGTCGTCGGCCCAGCGCCGCTTGCCGAAGAAGGTCATGAAGACCATCCGCGACATGTAGAAGCCGGTGATGCCGGCGCCCAGCACCGCGAGCCAGCCCAGGATCGCGTTGTGCTCCATGGCCGTCTCGATGATGCCGTCCTTGGTGAAGTAGCCGGACAGCAGTGGGAAGCCGATGATCGCGAGGTAGCCGATGATGAACGTGATCGCGGTGACCTTCATCACCGGGAACAGCCCGCCGTACCGGCGCATGTCGACCTCGTCGTTCATGGCGTGCATGACCGAGCCCGCGCCGAGGAACATGTTGGCCTTGAAGAAGCCGTGCGTGATCAGGTGCGCGATGGCGAACGCGTAGCCCACCGGGCCGAGGCCCGCGGCGAGCATCATGTAGCCGATCTGCGACATCGTCGAGCCGGCCAGGCCCTTCTTGATGTCGTCCTTGGCGCAACCGATGATCGCACCGGCGAGCAGGGTGACCACGCCGACGATCGTCACGACGAGCTGCGCGGTCGGGGCGAGCTCGAAGAACGCGCCGGAGCGGACCACGAGGTAGACGCCCGCGGTGACCATGGTCGCGGCGTGGATGAGGGCCGAGACCGGGGTCGGGCCCTCCATCGCGTCCAGCAGCCACGACTGCAGCGGGAGCTGGGCCGACTTGCCGCAGGCGCCGAGCAGGAGCAGCAGGCCGATCGCGGTGACCGTCGCCTGGGAGACCGCGCCGGCCTGCATCGCCCCGCCGACGGCCGTCTTGGTGAGCGCCTGGAAGTCGACGGCGCCGAACACCGTGAAGATCGTGAAGATCGCGATCAGCAGGCCGAAGTCGCCGACCCGGTTGACGATGAAGGCCTTCTTGGCGGCGGCCGCGGCCCGCGGCCTGACGTACCAGAACCCGATCAGCAGGTACGAGGCCAGGCCCACGCCCTCCCAGCCGATGAACAGGGCGACGTAGTTGTCGGCCAGCACCAGCAGGAGCATTGCCGCGACGAACAGGTTCAGGTACGCGAAGAACCTGCGCCGGTCGTGGTCGTGCGACATGTAGCCGATCGAGTAGATGTGGATCAGTGATCCCACACCGGTGATCAGCAGCGCGAAGCTGATCGACAGCGGGTCGATCAGCAGGCCCATGTCGGCGACGCCGGGGATGAACTCGTACAGCGGGACGCCCTGGCGGCGCTGCTCGGGGTTCAGGGCGAGCAACTGCGCGAAGACGGCGACGGCCACCGCGAAGGCGCCCACGGACATCGCGACGCCGAGGAGGTGTCCCCAGCGGTCGGAGCGACGCCCGAGCAGCAACAGGACCGCGGCGCCGAGCAACGGGAGCGCGATCATGAGCCAGGAGACCCCGATCGCACCCCCGGCATGCTTGATGATCTCAGCGGGTTCCACGGCCACCTCTTAGTACTTCAGCAGGTTGGCGTCGTCCACCGACGCCGACCTGCGGGTTCGGAAGATCATCACGATGATGGCGAGGCCGATGACGACCTCGGCCGCGGCCACCACCATCACGAAGAACGCGATGAGCTGGCCGTCCAGGTTGCCGTGCTGCCTGGCGAAGGTGACGAACGCGAGGTTGCAGGCGTTGAGCATGAGCTCCACGCACATGAACACCACGATCGCGTTGCGCCGCACCAGCACGCCGATGGCGCCGATCGCGAACAGCAGCGCGGAGAGCACCAGGTAGTGAGTGGTCACTTGCCGTCCTCCTGCGGGAGCGCCGCGTCCTTCACCTGGACGGGCGCGGCGTCCGGGGCGGGTCCGCGGCCGGTGTCCGCGTCCTTCTCCAGGACCTGCTTGATGAGCGCCGCCTTGGCCGGGTCGGTCGGCGCGAAGCCGTCCTCGATCTCGTGCCGGGCGAGCACGCGGTTGATGGACTTGGCCGAGACCGTGCCGTCGGGCAGCAGGGCGGGCATGTCGATCGCGTTGTGCAGCGCGTAGGTGCCGGGGCCGGGCAGCGGCGAGGGCTGCGGGCCGTTGAAGCGGGCGCGGGCCAGGTCGCGCTGGGTGGCCTTGGGCCGGACGCGCTCGCGGTGCGCCAGCACCATCGCGCCGAGCGCGGCGGTGATCAGCAGCGCCGAGGTGACCTCGAAGGCGAAGACGTGCCTGGTGAAGATCAGCTGGGCCAGCGAGGGCACGTTGCCGCCCGCCGCCTGCACCGCCTTGTCCATGCCGACCGGCGCGGTGAGGGCCGCGTTGCCGACGCCCAGGGCGAGCAGGGCGGCGAACGACAGGCCCGCCACGGCCGCCCAGACGCGCTGCCCCTTGATCGTCTCGACCAGCGAGTCGGCGGAGTCGACGCCGACCAGCATGAGCACGAACAGGAAGAGCATCATGACCGCGCCGGTGTAGACGATGATCTGCACCGCGGCGAGGAAGGGGGCCTCCTGGACCGCGTAGAGCACCGCCAGCGAGAGCATGACGACGCCCAGCATCAGCGCCGAGTAGACGGCCTTGCGGCTGAAGACGAGCCCCAGGGCCGCCGCCACGGAGACGACGGCCAGAACCCAGAACGTGATGGTCTCACCCATTTTTGCGTCCCAGCCGGTAGTAGTCCTCTTCGGTCTCGCCGAGACGCATGGGGTGCGGCGGGATCTCCATGCCGGGACCGAGCGGCGCGAGCAGCATCTCCTTGGTGTAGATGAGGCTCTCACGGCTGGTGTCGGCGAGCTCGTACTCGTTGGTCATCGTCAGCGCCCGTGTCGGGCACGCCTCGATGCACAGGCCGCACAGGATGCACCGCAGGTAGTTGATCTGGTAGGTGCGTCCGTAGCGCTCACCGGGCGAGAAGCGCTCCTCGTCGGTGTTGTCGGCCCCCTCCACGAAGATCGCGTCGGCCGGGCAGGCCCAGGCGCACAGCTCGCAGCCGACGCACTTCTCCAGGCCGTCGGGCCAGCGGTTGAGCTGGTGCCGGCCGTGGAAGCGCGGAGCCGTGGGCTTGTGCTCCTCGGGATAGTTGACCGTCTCGACCTTCTTGAACATCGTGTGGAAGGTCACGCCGAACCCCTTGATGGGGTTCAGCCAATCAGTTGCTCCCACTGGGAACCTCCTTGCGCGCTACCCCGTGGTAGTGCGGCAGGTCGAGCGGCGGAACCGGGAAGCCGCCCGCGGCGGGCTCGGCTTGGAGTTGCTCGAACTCGGCCTCGACCTGGGCGGCCTTGGCCTCCTTGCGCCTCTGCAGCACGCTGTCGAAGCGCCACCAGATGCCCAGGCAGGCGGCCAGCACCAGCGCGGCCAGGATGAGCACCAGCGACCGGTCGACCTCCGGCAGGCGGAGGGCCTTGACGGTGGCCACGAGAAGGATCCACGCCAGGTTGACCGGGATGAGGATCTTCCAGCCGAGCGCCATGAGCTGGTCGTACCTGACGCGCGGCAGCGAGGCCCGGCACCAGACGAAGAAGGAGAAGACCAGCACCATCTTGAGGAAGAACCACAGCAGCGGCCACCAGCCGGTGTTGGCCCCGTCCCACATCGAGATCGGGAACGGTGCCCGCCAGCCGCCCATGAACAGGGTGATGGAGACCGCGGAGACCACGAAGACGTTGACGTACTCGGCGAGCATGATGACCGCGAACTTCAGCGAGTTGGAGTACTCGGTCTGGAAGCCGCCGACGAGCTCGCCCTCGCCCTCGGGCAGGTCGAAGGGGACCCGGTTGGTCTCGCCCAGCATCGTGACGATGTAGATCAGGAAGGACGGGATCAGCAGGATCATGTACCAGGAGGGCATCGGGATGTCGACGCCTCCCAGCGTGAACACCCCGCCCGTGGCCTGGGCCGCGACGATCTCGGAGGTGGACAGCGTCCCGGCGAACAGGAACACGCCCACGAACGACAGGCCCATCGCGATCTCGTACGAGACCACCTGGGCGCTGGCGCGCAGGCCGCCCAGGACCGAGTACGGCGAGCGCGAGCCCCAGCCGGCCAGCACGATGCCGTACACGCCGATGGAGGCCATGGCCAGTACCAGCAGCACCGCGACCGGCAGGTCGGTGAGCTGCAGCGGCGTCTGGACCCCGAACATCGAGACGATCGGGCCCATCGGGATGACGGAGAAGGCCAGGAAGGCGGGGACCGCGAGGACGACCGGGGCGATGAAGTAGATCACCTTGTCGACGGTCCGGGGCATCAGGTCTTCCTTGAGCCCCATCTTGAGGCCGTCGGCCACCGACTGGAGCAGCCCGAACTTGCCCGCGCGGTTGGGGCCGTACCGGTTCTGCATGCGCGAGATGAGCTTGCGCTCGAACCAGACGCCGAACAGCACGCCCAGCATCAGGACGATGAAGATGACGGCGGCCTTGATGATGCTGATCCAGAGCGGGTCCTTGCCGAAGTCGGCGAGGGTCGGATCGGCCGCTAGAAGAGTCCGGGCATTCATTACCGCTCCTCGTTGGCTTCGCCGGCGGCACGTGCCTCGCCGGCCGTCGTGCCGGGGGCACGCTCGTCAGGACCGGTGCCGGCGCCCGCGACGGTGCTCACCGCGGCGGGCGTGACCGGGCTCGCCGCGGCGGGCGCGACCCGCCGTGACCCCGCCGCCGCGCCGGGCGCGGAGGCGCCGATCGTGACGACGTCCCCGGCGACCGCGCGCAGGTCGCGGGTGACCGAGCGGCCGGCGGAGTTGGCCGGCAGCCAGACCACCCGGTCGGGCAGGTCGGCGATCCGCACCGGCAGACTCACCGAGCCGCGCTCGGTGCCGACCGTGATCTCGCCGCCGTCGGCCAGGCCCGCCTCGGCCGCGGTGGCCGCGGAGACCAGCGCCACGGCCGGGCGGGCGGTACCGGCCAGGTACGGCTCACCGGCCTGCAGGCGTCCGTCGTCGAGCAGCAGGTGCCAGCTCGCCAGGACGGCCTGCCCGGCCTCCGGGCGGGGCGCGGGGCGGCCGGCGGCGTCGGGGGCGGCGGCCCGGGAGCCGCGCCAGGCGCCGATCACGGTCAGCTCGCGGCGGGCCGCGGCGGCGTCGGGCAGCCCCAGGTGGACGTCCATGGCGTCGGCGATCGCGGAGACGACCCGCAGGTCGCTCATGACGCCGGGGACGGTGAGCGCCTCGGTGAAGGTGCGCCCGCGTCCCTCCCAGTCGACGAACGTGCCCGACTTCTCGGCCGTCACGGCGACCGGGAACACCACGTCGGCGCGGTCGGTGACCGCGCTGGCGCGCTGCTCCAGGCTCACGATGAACGGGGTGTTCTCCATGGCCAGCAGGGCGGCGTGCGGGGCGGCCAGGTCGTAGGGGTCGACCCCGGCGACCACCAGGGCGTCCAGCTCGCCGTCCAGCGCGGCGGCCAGCATGCCGGTGGTGTCGCGCCCCTCGGCCTCGGGCAGGGAGGCGACGTCCCAGGCGCGGGCCATCTCGGCGCGGGCGTCCTCGTCGCCGACCGGGCGGCCGATCGGCAGGAGGTTCGGCAGCGCGCCTGCCTCCAGGGCTCCGCGCTCACCGGCGCGGCGCGGCACCCAGGCCAGGCGGGCACCGGTGGCGGAGGCGAGCCTCAGCGCCGCCGAGAGCGCGCCCGGCACGGTGGCGAGCCGCTCGCCGACCAGGATGATCGCGCCCGGCAGGCGGACCGCCGCGGCCGCGGCCGGGTCGGTGGCGGCCAGATCGTCGAGCACCGCGGTCTCGGTGCCCGGGACCGCCGGGATCAGCGTGCCGCCCATCTTGGCCAGCCCGGGGCCGGCGAACGGCGCGACCGAGAAGACCTTCAGGCCCTTCTTGCGCCACGCCTTGCGCAGCCGCAGGAAGACGATGGGCGACTCCTCGTCGGGCTCGAACCCGGCCAGCAGCACCGCCGGGGCCTTCTCCAGGTCGGCGTAGCGGACCTCGATGCCCTTTCCGGCCACGGCGTGCGCCAGGAACAGCGCCTCCTCCGCCGAGTGCGGCCGGGCGCGGAAGTCGATGTCGTTGGTGCCGAGCGCGAGCCGGGCGAACTTGGCGTACCCGTAGGCCTCCTCGACGGTGACCCGGCCGCCGACGAGCACGCCGGCGCGCCCGCGGGCGGCGGCCAGGCCCTTGGCCGCGGCGGCGAACGCCTCGGGCCAGGAGGCCGGGACCAGGTGGCCCCGCTCGTCACGGACCAGGGGCGTGCGCAGCCGGTCGGGCTGGGTGGCGTAGGTGAACGCCCACCGGCCCTTGTCGCAGTTCCACTCCTCGTTGACCTCGGGGTCGTCCCCGGCCAGGCGGCGGGTGACCTTGCCGCGGCGGTGGTCGGTGCGCAGCGAGCAGCCGCTGGCGCAGTGCTCGCAGGCGGTGGAGGTGGAGACCAGGTCGAACGGGCGGGCCTGGAAGCGGTAGGCGGCGCCGGTCAGCGCGCCCACCGGGCAGATCTGCACGGTGTTGCCCGAGAAGTAGGACTCGAACGGCTCGCCGTCGGCGGCCCCGACCTGCTCCTTGGCCCCGCGCTCGAAGAAGTCGATGAACGGGTCGCCGGCGATCTCGTCGGAGAAGCGGATGCAGCGCGCGCACTGGACGCAGCGCTCACGGTCGAGCAGCACCTCCGTGGAGAGCGCCACGGGCTTCTCGAACGTGCGCTTGGTCTCCACGAAGCGGCTCTCGCCCTGGCCGTTGGACATGGCCTGGTTCTGCAGGGGGCACTCGCCGCCCTTGTCGCAGACCGGGCAGTCCAGCGGGTGGTTCAGCAGCAGCATCTCCATGACGCCGCGCTGGGCCTTCTCCGCGACCGGGGAGGTGAGCTGGGTCTGCACGACCATGCCCTGCGCGACCTCGATCGCGCAGGAGGGCTGCGGCTTGGGGAAGCCCCGGCCGTTGCCGGCGTCGGGGATGTCCACCAGGCACTGGCGGCAGTTGGCGGCCGGCTCCAGCAGCGGGTGGTCGCAGAACCGGGGGATCTGGATGCCGAGCAGCTCGGCCGCCCGGATGATCAGCGTGCCCTTGGGGACGCTCACCTGGAACCCGTCGATGGTGACGGTGACCAGGTCCACCGGCGTCTGCGCCGGGGTGGTGGCTTCGACGGTCATGGCGTCTCCTCCGTCGGCCCGGTGACCGAGACGGTGCTGTGCTTGCCGGTTGGCTGCCTGCGCGCGCTCACTTCGCCGCCCACGCTCTGGAGGGGGCGTGATCGAACGGGCAGCCGCCGATCTCGAAGTGCTTGAGGTACTCGTCGCGGAAGTGCTTGACCGACGAGTGGATGGGGCTGGTGGCACCGTCGCCCAGGGCGCAGAAGGAGCGTCCCAGGATGTTGTCGGCGATGTCGGTGATCGTGGTCAGGTCCTCCTCGGTGCCCTGACCCTTCTCCAGCCGCTTGAGCACCTGCTTGAGCCAGAAGGTGCCCTCCCGGCAGGGGGTGCACTTGCCGCAGGACTCGTGCGCGTAGAACTCGGTCCAGCGCAGCACGGCGCGCACCACGCAGGTGGTCTCGTCGAAGATCTGCAGCGCCCGGGTGCCGAGCATGGAGCCCTTGGCGCCGACGGACTCGAAGTCCAGCGGGACGTCCAGGTGCTCGGCGGTGAAGATCGGGGTGCTCGACCCGCCGGGGGTCCAGAACTTGAGCGTGTGGCCCTCGCGGATGCCGCCGGACATCTCCAGCAGCTCGCGCAGTGTGATGCCGAGCGGCGCCTCGTACTGGCCGGGGCGCGTGACGTGGCCGCTCAGCGAGAAGATGCCGAAGCCCTTGGACTTCTCCGTGCCCATCCCGGCGAACCAGTCGGCGCCGTTGGCGATGATCGAGGGGACGCTCGCCACCGACTCGACGTTGTTGACCACGGTGGGCGAGGCGTACAGGCCCGCCACGGCCGGGAAGGGCGGCTTGAGGCGGGGCTGGCCCCGGTAGCCCTCCAGCGAGTCGAGCAGCGCCGTCTCCTCGCCGCAGATGTAGGCGCCGGCCCCGCTGTGCACGACCAGCTCCAGGTCGAAGCCGGAGCCGAACAGGTCGCGGCCGAGCAGGCCCTTGGCGTACGCCTCGGCCACGGCCGCCTGCAGGCGGCGCACGACGTGCACGACCTCGCCGCGCACGTAGATGAACGCGTGGTTGGCGCGGATCGCGTACGCGGTGATGATGACGCCCTCGACCAGCGCGTGCGGGTTGGCCATCATCAGCGGGATGTCCTTGCACGTGCCCGGCTCGGACTCGTCGGCGTTGACCACCAGGTAGTGCGGCTTGCCGTCCCCTTGCGGGATGAAGCCCCACTTCATGCCGGTGGGGAAGCCCGCGCCTCCCCGGCCGCGCAGGCCGGAGTCCTTGACCGCCTGGATGACGGCGTCCGGGTCCATGCCCAGCGCCTTCTTCGCGGCCGAGTAGTCGCCGTAGCCCTCCAGGGTGAAGGAGTTCGGCTGGTCCCAGTTCGCGGTGAGAACCGGGGTGAGAGTGGTCACGTCGTCTCCTCGCCTGGCAGCCCGCCGCCCGGCGACGGGGTCGCGCCGTGCATGCCGGCTCGTTCGTTGCGCCCGTTCACGCCTCGGGAGCCTTCCATCCGTTGGCCTTGGCGATCGTGAGCCCCTCCAGGGAGGAACCCGCCGCCGAGGGGCCGTCGCCGGCCAGGCCGTCGGGCAGACCGGCCAGCACCCGCGAGGCCTCCTTGAACGTGCAGAGCTTCTTCGGGCCGCGGGTCGGCGAGATCTCCTTGCCGTCCCGCAGGTCGTCGACGAGCTGCTTGGCCGAGGCGGGGGTCTGGTTGTCGAAGAACTCCCAGTTGACCATCATCACCGGGGCGAAGTCGCAGGCGGCGTTGCACTCCAGCCGCTCCAGCGAGACCTTGCCGTCGGGGGTGGTCTCGTCGTGGCCGATGCCGGCGTGCTCGCTCAGCTCGTCCCAGATCTGGTCGCCGCCCATGACCGCGCAGAGCGTGTTGATGCACACGCCCACGTGGTACTGGCCCATCGGCTTGCGCTTGTACATGGTGTAGAAGGTGGACACGCCCACCACCTCGGCCTTGCTCAGGCCGAGGATCTCGGCGCAGAACTCGTGGCCGGCGTCGGAGACGTAGCCGTCCTGCGACTGCACCAGGTGCAGCAGCGGCAGCAGGGCCGAGCGCGGCCTGGGGTAGCGGCCGATGATCTCCTTGGCGTCGCGCTCCAGGCGCTCGCGGACCTCGGGGGCGTACCCCCCCTCCTGGACCGCGCCCCGCCCCGGGTCGGTCCCGGGGACGGCCGCGTTCGAGGGCTCGCCGCCCGTGCCGGTGCTCGTGCCCAGGGCGGTCTCGCCCGTCAGGCCGGTGCCGGTGGACGCGACGGGCTCCCCGCGCGGGGTGTTGTCCGGCGCGCCGGCCGGTCGCGTGCTCGCGCTCATCGGTCGACACCTCCCATCACCGGGTCGATGGAGGCCACCGCCGAGATGACGTCGGCGACCATTCCGCCCTCGCACGTCGCGGGCACGGCCTGCAGGTTCGTGAAGGACGGATCGCGGAAGTGTACGCGGTAGGGGCGGGTGCCCCCATCGCTGACCACGTGGGCGCCGAGCTCGCCGCGGGGCGACTCGACCGGGGAGTAGACCTGCCCGGCCGGGACCCTGAAGCCCTCGGTGACCAGCTTGAAGTGGTGGATGAGCGCCTCCATGGAGCCGCTCATGATGTGCGCGATGTGGTCGGGCGAGTTGCCCAGGCCGTCGGGGCCGAGCGCGAGCTGCGCGGGCCAGCCGATCTTCTTGTCGTCGATCATGACCCGGTCGTTCTTGAGCGGGCCGGAGATGCGGTCGAGGGCCTGCTCGATGATCTTGAGCGACTCCTCCATCTCGGCCACCCGGACCAGGTAGCGCCCGTAGACGTCGGCGCTCTTCTCGGTCGGCACGTCGAACTCGTAGGTCTCGTAGCCGCAGTAGGGCTGTGACTTGCGCAGGTCCCAGGGCAGGCCCGCGGCCCGCAGCATCGGGCCGGTGATGCCCAGCGCCATGCAGCCGGTGAGGTCGAGGTAGGCGACGTCCTTGGTGCGGGCCAGGTAGACCGGGTTGGCGTCGAGCATCTTGCGCATGTCCCTGATCCGCTGCGGCATGATCTTGAGCAGCTCGCCGACCTTGTCGACGGCGCCGGCCGGCAGGTCGACGGAGACGCCGCCCGGCCGGACGTAGGCCATGTTCATCCGCAGGCCGGTGATGTACTCCATCACGTCGAGCACCATCTCGCGCTCGCGGGAGCCGAACAGGAACGGGGTGGTCGCGCCGAGCTCCATGCCGAAGGTGCCGATGGCCACCATGTGCGAGGAGATGCGGGTGAGCTCCATCATCATCACGCGGATGGCCTGGGCCCGCTCGGGCACGCGGTCGGTGATGCCGAGCAGCCGCTCCACCGCCATGCAGTACGCGGTCTCGTTGAAGATCGGCGAGAGGTAGTCCATCCGGGTGACGAACGTCGGGCCCTGGGTCCACGTCCGGTACTCGAGGTTCTTCTCGATGCCGGTGTGCAGGTAGCCGATGACCGTGCGGGCCTCGGTGACCGTCTCGCCGTCCAGGTTCAGCACCAGCCGGAGCACGCCGTGCGTGGACGGGTGCTGGGGGCCCATGTTGATGACGAGCTGCTCGTCCTGCTGGCCGGTGAGGGTCTCGACCAGGTCCGTCCAGTCGTTGCCGGAGACGGTGTAGACCTTGCCCTCGGTGGCCTCCTCGTAGGGGGCGCTCATGTGTAAGACCTCCTCTGGTCCGGCGCGGGGATCTCGGCGCCGCGGTACTCGACCGGGATGCCGCCGAGCGGGTAGTCCTTGCGCTGGGGGTGGCCGTCCCAGTCGTCGGGCATCATGATCCGGGTCAGCGCCGGGTGGCCGTCGAAGACGATGCCGAAGAAGTCCCAGGTCTCGCGCTCGTGCCAGTCGTGCGTCGGGTAGACCGAGACCGTGGAGGGAATGTGCGGGTCGGCGTCGGAGCAGGAGACCTCGACGCGCATCCTGCGGTTGTGCGTGATCGAGCACAGGTGGTAGACCGCGCGCAGCTCCTCGCCCTCCCGCTCGGGGTAGTGCACGCCGGAGACGCCGAGCGAGAGCTCGAAGCGCAGCTGCGGGTCGTCGCGGAGCACCCGCATGACCTCCGGCAGGCGCTCGCGCCTGACGTGGAAGGTCAGCTCGCCGCGGTCGACGACCACGCGCTCGACGGCCTCGCCGAAGGAGGTGCCCAGGGCGCGCTCCAGCTCGTCGGCGATCGTGTCGAAGTAGCCGCCGTAGGGGCGGACGCTGGACAGCTCGGGCTTGCGCCGCACGACGAGGCGGCCGTAGCCCGAGGTGTCGCCGCTGTCCTTGGCGCCGAACATGCCCAGGCGGGTCACCGGCTGCTCGGGCACCTCGGGAAGGTTGCCGCCGGTGGGTTCGGTCGTCATTTGACGGTTCCCTGGTCGATCAGCGGCAGCGTCCGCAGCGCCTGCAGCTCGAGATCGTCGATCTGCTTGGCCCGGTGCGCGCCGAACTTGGTGTTCTGGATCTTGTCGTGCAGCTTGACGATCGCGTCGATCAGCATCTCGGGACGCGGCGGGCAACCGGGCAGGTAGATGTCCACCGGCACGACGTGGTCGACGCCCTGCACGATCGCGTAGTTGTTGAACATGCCGCCGCTGGAGGCGCAGACGCCCATGGCGATGACCCACTTGGGCTCGGCCATCTGGTCGTAGATCTGGCGCAGCACCGGGGCCATCTTCTGCGACAGCCGGCCCGCGACGATCATCAGGTCGGCCTGGCGCGGAGACGCCGAGGCGCGCTCCATGCCGAAGCGCGCCAGGTCGTGCTTGGGTCCACCGGTGGACATCAGCTCGATGGCGCAGCAGGCCAGACCGAAGGTCGCCGGCCAGACGGAGTTCTTGCGCGCCCAGCCGGCCACCTGCTCGACCGTGCTGAGCATGAATCCGCTCGGAAGTTTCTCTTCAAGACCCATATCTAGTCCCAGTCCAGACCCTTGCGGCGCCACACGTACGCGTAGGCCACGAGCACGGTGACGATGAACAGGAGCATCTCGACCAACCCGAACATCCCGAGCTGGTCGAAGGCGACCGCCCACGGGTAGAGGAAGATGATCTCGATGTCGAACACGATGAAGAGCATCGCGGTGATCATGTACTTCAGCGGGAAACGTCCTCCGCCCACGGGCTGCGGCGTCGGCTCGATACCGCACTCGTAGGCGTCGAGTTTCGCGCGGTTCCAGCGCCTGGGACCGGTGAAGGGCGCGATCGTCACCGAGAAGATCGCGAATCCCGCCGCGAGCACGGCGAGCACCAGGATGGGTGCGTAAAGGTCCATCGCTACGCCTCCTCTCCCATCTCCACGCGCGCCGGCGCGTAGCTCTGCATGTCGGTGTGTTCCGAAAGTCTAGGCAGGGCGATGATCGCCCCGGGTCGCAGGTGCCGTCGGGCCCGCCGATCAGTGATCATGCCGGTGGCGCCGCCTTCGACAGGGCGTTGATGATGCGGTCGGACGCGTCTCCCCGCCGGTCGGTGAGATTAGCAAGGAGTTTGAGCGCGAACCTCATCAGGCGTGGGTGCGGCAGCGCGTGACGCGTGGCGAAGTTCATCACCCCGCGGTGCCCGATGAGCTCCACGAACCCCCGGCCCAGGGTGAAGTAGCCGCCGTAGGCGTCCTTCAACGTCTGAGGGTAGGCCCGCAGCACCCGCTCGCGCTGGGCGGGGGTCACCCTGCCGAGCGCCTGGACGACCGACTCGGCGGCGATGTGCCCGCTCTCCATCGCGTACGCGATGCCCTCGCCGTTGAAGGGGTTGATCATCCCGCCCGCGTCGCCCACCAGCACCAGGCCCCGGGTGTAGTGCGGCTGGCGGTTGAAGGCCATCGGCAGGGCGGCGCCCCTGATCGGGGAGGTCATGTTCTCCTCGACGTAGCCCCACTCGGGGGGCATGCCCTTCACCCAGCGCTTGAGCAGGTCGCGGTAGTCCATGCCCTTGAAGGACTCGCTGGTGTTGAGCAGCCCCAGGCCCACGTTGGAGGTGCCGTCGCCGACGCCGAAGATCCAGCCGTAGCCGGGCAGCAGGGTGTCGCCGTCCCACAGCTCCAGCCAGGTCTCCAGGTAGTCGTCGTCGTGGCGGGGGCTCTCGAAGTAGGTCCGCACCGCGACGCCCATCGGGCGGTCCTCGCGCTTGTGCAGCCCCATCGCCAGGGAGATCCGGGTGGAGTTGCCGTCGGCGGCGACCACCAGCCGGGAGCGGTAGGTCACCTCCTCGCCGTCGCGCCTGGCGACCACACCGACCACGTGCCCGCTGCGGTCGTCGAGGACCGGGGCGGTGACGTTGACCCCCTGCAGGAGCCGGGCGCCCGCCTTGACCGCGTTGTCGGCCAGGATCTCGTCGAAGTCCTGGCGGGTGCGGACCAGGCCGAAGTCGGGGTAGCTGGCCAGCTCGGGCCAGTCCAGCTCGAAGCGCATGCCGCCGCCGACCACGCGCAGGCCCTTGTTGCGGACCCAGCCGGGGGCGTCGATGTCGATCCCCATGGCGATGAGCTGCTTGACCGCGCGCGGGGTCAGGCCGTCGCCGCAGACCTTCTCGCGGGGGAAGACGGTCTTCTCGAGCAGCAGGACGTCGAGTCCGGCCTGGGCGAGATGGAATGCGGTCGTCGAACCGGCGGGCCCGGCGCCGACGACGATGACGTCGGCGTCAGCCTCAGCGATCTTTCGCTGTACGACGGCTGGCACGGTCACGGGACCTGTCCTGTCCTACACGCTGTGGGGGCCTCGGGGTGAGGGGCCTTTCGTTCCTTTGTGAAGGTCTTCACAAACTTGTCGCGCCGAAGTCTAACGCCTTTGCGGAGCAAAGTGTCAGGTGGGTGCGGCTACGGATCGGCAACCTTCTACGCGCGCTCGCGCTCGGGCTTGTATGCCCGGTGAAGAGCCACGATGCCGAGGCTGAGATTGCGCCAGGCCACCCGCTCCCAGCCCGCTCCCTGGATGATCCTCGCCAGGCCGGCCTGGTCGGGCCAGGCCCGGATCGACTCCGCCAGATACTCGTAGGAGTCGTCGTTGGACCCGAGGACCTTGGCGACCCGCGGCATCAGTTTCATCAGGTACCGCGAGTATACGAGGTCGAACGACCTGGGCGTCGGGTGCGAGAACTCCAGGATGACCAGGCGCGCGCCCGGCCTGGCCACCCGGTACATCTCGCGCAGCGCCCCGGCGGTGTCGTGCACGTTGCGCAGCGCCGTGGAGATCGTCACCGCGTCGAAGACGTCGTCGGCGAAGGGCAGCCGGAGCGCGTCCCCGGCGATGAAGCTGACCCCCCGGACGCCGCCGCCCCGGATGCCCGAGCCGCCCCGGCGCCGGACCCCGGTGCCCAGCATGCCGAGCGAGAAGTCCGAGGCGATCGCGCGGGCGCCCAGGGCGGTGAAGGAGTCGGTGGAGGTGCCGGTGCCCGCGCCGAGGTCGAGGACCAGCTCACCGGGCCCGGCGTCGACGGCCGCGGCGGCCGCCTTGCGCCAGAGCCGGACCTGCCCCAGTGAGATCACGTCGTTGACCAGGTCGTACCGCCGGGCCGTGCGATCGAACATCGCGGCGACCTCGTGCGGCTGCTTGTCCAGAGAAGCGCGCGTCATGGACCAAGACTAGGCCCGCGCGGACGATCCACGGAAAGTAGGCGACCGATCACCCTCCGCGTGCTAAATATTGTCAAATGTTTGCCAGCAGCGTCTCCGTGCCGGTCGTCTCCCTGGTCGTCCCCCTGGCCGCCCCTGCGGTCGCCGTCCCGGTCACCGCTCCGCACCTCCCCGCCGTTCCGTCCGCCGCCCCGGTCTCGGCCGCCGGCGGCGTCGGGCACGGCCGGGTCGTCTCGGCCGACCCGGTGGACACCACCCCGCACGTGCTCGACGGGATCGTCAACGCCCTGGCGCTGGTGGGCGGCACGGTGGTGGTCGGCGGCTCGTTCACCGGGGTGCGCGAGGCGGGCGGCTCCGCGACGTTCCGGCACCGCAACCTCTTCGCCTACGACCTGGCCACCGGCCGGGTGCTGCCCGGCTTCGCGCCGCAGCCCGACCGCCCGGTCCAGGCGCTCGCCGCGGGGGTGCACGGCACCGTCCACGCGGGCGGCCGGTTCACCTCCGCGGGCGGGAGGTGGGCGCGCGGACTGGTCCTGCTGCGGCTCTCCGACGGCTCGGCGGTGGCCCGTTTCGGCGCGCCGGTGCGGGGCGGCACGGTCACCTCCCTGGTCAGGTCGGGCCGCGCCCTGTACGCGGGCGGCGACTTCACCGCGGTCGGGGACGTCCCGCGTACCGCGCTGGCCAGGCTGGACGCCGTGACCGGCGTGGCCGATCCGGCGTTCACGGTCGAACCGGCCGCGCCCAGGGGCGGCCGCACCAGGGTGCACGCCCTGGCCCTGAGCCGCACCAGGCTGGCGGTGGCCGGCGACTTCGGCACGCTCGGCGGCCGGTCGCGTCCCCAGCTCGCCCTGGTCGACGTGACCGCCTCACCGGCCGCGGTCGCGCCCTGGCGGACCGACGCCTACCGGGGCAGGTGCCGGTCGGACTTCCCCGGCTACCTGCGGGGCCTGGACTTCTCCCCCGGCGGGGACCACCTCGCCGTCGTCACGACCGGCGGGCCCATGGGCCCGCGGACGATGTGCGACACCGCCGCGCGCTTCGAGACGGGCGCGGCCGGGCCGGTCCGGCCGACCTGGGTGAACCACACCGGCGGCGACTCGCTCTACGCGGTGGCCGCGACCGGGGCGGCCGTCTACGTCGGCGGGCACCAGCGCTGGCTGGACAATCCACGCGGACGCGACTCCGCGGGCCCCGGCGCGGTGGCGCGACCGGGGATCGGGGCGATCCATCCGCGCACCGGCAGGGCGCTGACATGGAACCCCACCCGTGATCCAGGAATCGGAGTCAAGGCATTCCTGGCCCATCGGGGTGGATTACTCGTTGGTAGTGACACAACCCGGCTTGGTCACGAGTACCATGCCCGAGTCGGCATGTTCCCGTTGCCGATCACTCCCGATTCTTAGCGATTCGCTCGCTCACCGCGTCCCTCTGCTTCGAGAGCAGGACGTAACTGGCCACCCCGCTGACCAGGAATGCGGCGACCAGCAGGACCAGGGGCTGGCGCAGGCCGAGGATATAGAGCACTCCCAGGCTCACGATCAGCAGGCCGGCCCGGGACGCGGTGTAAACGATGACGGGATGCACGCCATCGAGGTTACGCCACCCGTTCCTCCAGGCACGATCGTGGGCGGCCTGGCCGACACCCTTCGCATCGACTGCGAGCACTGCTAGTCTTCACAAGAGATCAGTTTCGTAAAGAAACACCCACGAGCGTCTCAAAAAGGCTCTATCATATAACAATCGGGCAGGCAGTCGATAACAACCCGTGATCTTTGTTGAAAACCACGGATAAATCAGGCTTCGCTCGGCACACTGGTTACCTGTCCGCCCGCTGGCAGGAAGCGGGATGCGAGGGGGAGAGATTGTGGAGAGTAGCAGCGAGCGTCTGCTGACGCCCGGAGAGGTTGCCGCCCTCTTTCGGGTCGACCCAAAGACGGTTACACGCTGGGCCGCGGCAGGCCGCATCAGCAGCATCCGTACCCCCGGAGGGCACCGGCGTTTCCGCGAGTCGGAAGTGCACGCCCTTCTGCGTGGAGAGGACGTCTTGACGGCCGAACGGCCGGCTGGCGAGTCCCCGCGCGTCTGACGACTTAGGACGTCACACCATCGGTGATCCTGCGCGCCCTACCCGGAAGCCGCAGGGTCACCGTGGAGTCGTCCGAGGCCTCACGCGACACCGGAAAACACCGGAAAACACCGAGAAACACCGCGAAAAAGCGAGCGGCATCGAACGGCATCGATCGACAACGACGGTGACCTCCCCCCTCACCGCGTCACGTCCGTGGAGCCACCCGGCGCCGCCCGGAGCGATCCTTCTCGTCCCCGCCCGCGGTCCCGGCCCGTTCAGGTGTCCTGTTCGCCTTCAGGTCTCCTGCTCGGCCTTGAAGGCCAGGAACTCCCGTTCGAGCTCGTCGTTCTCCTTCAGCCAGCGCCTGCGGCGATCGGCCCACTCCTCCTCGGTGAGCGACTCGGCCAGCCAGCGCTCGTAGTCGGGGTCCCCCGGGGACACCTCCACGTAGGCATTGCCGATCAGACGCCCGTCCTCGCTGGCCAGGGTCTGCGGTACACGCAATGTCCCGTCGGCGAGCCTGACGACGTACATCCCAGATCACCTAGATTCCGTAGCGCCGGTTGAAGAACAGCATGACGTCGAGCGCCATCCGCGTGTCCCCGCCGAGCATGTCGACCAGCGCGGGACGCTGACGGGAGACGATCGCGGCGAAGGCGTCCGCGAAGAACTCCTTGCGCCCCAGGTCACCGGACTGCAGGTGGAACCCCGAGGCCAGCATCGGGACGCACCGTTCGTAGAGGGCGGCGAACTCCGGGGAGTCGGAGACCCAGTCTCCGTACGGGGCGTCCACGTCGTCCAGGGCGTGTCCGACCTCGTGCATCATCACGTCGGGGGTGGGTGAGGGCCGGTCCCCCACCACGATCTTGCGGTCGCCGTACGCGCCGGCGCAGACGTCCCAGGTCGCCCGGCCCGAGGGGAGCGGGGCCCCGCGCAGGTAGCCCATGTCGTCCAGGTCGGGCACGCCGCCCGCGCCGATGTAGATCCCGTCCAGGCCGTCGGCCAGCTTCTCCTTGAGCGCCTCGGGCAACCTGGCCAGGCTCTCCACCGCCCGTACGACCTCCGGCGTCGGCACCTCGCGCCGCGAGTCCCACTGGCGGTGCAGGATGCGCTCCAGCCGCCCGCAGTGGCGCAGGCCGTCGCCCAGGCCCGGGGTGTCGGGGGAGTTGGGCTGCGCCCGGGGACGCTCGTCGTCGAGCTCGAAGTCCTTCCAGGTGTACTGCGGGCGGTCGACCACCGGTGCGGTGACCGTGCCCACCCGGCCCTCGGCCTCGCGAGGGACCTCACGCGGAGTCCCCCGCAGGGGACTCTCCGCACGCGGAGCCGGACTCCGCTGCCACCACCGCCGTCGATGGCGGCCCTTGTCGCCCGAATGTGCCATCGCACCCCCTGGGGAAGCGGCAACGCCTCTACGGTACGGGGTGCGCCCCCCGCCGGTCACCCGTAACCTCGGGCCGACCGCAGTGGTTCTCGCGATGGCTTACAGTTCGGGCATGCCCATGCTTGTCGGTCTGGCGATACTCGCCTTCTGGCTCTACTGCCTGTTCGACGTCATCACCACGCCGGACCAGGAGTCAAGGAACCTGCCCAAGCTGCTCTGGGCGGTCATCGTGGTGCTGATGCCGGTCGTCGGAGGGGTCTTCTGGCTCCTGCTCGGCCGTCCGACCGGCCCTCGGGCACCCCGATCACTGCCCCTGCAGGAGAGGCCCCCGCGCCCCGCGGCGCCCAAGGGCCCCGACGACGACCCCGACTTCCTCAAGGACCTCGACCGCAGGCTCCGCGACGAGGACTGAGGGGACCGTCGTCCCGGCCCGGCATCCGACCGGGTGCCGCGGCGGCCGGGGGTCGCGCCGCCGGACGGCCTGCCCCCGGCGACCGGGCTCAGCCGGGGACCTCGGCGTAGGAGTGCAGGCCCCCCAGGAAGATGTTCACCCCGACCAGGTTGAACAGCAGGCATCCGAAGGCGACGAGCTGAACGATCATGGCCGCCTTGCCCTTCCAGCCCGCGGTGGCCCTGGCGTGCAGGTAGGCCGCGTAGGCGATCCAGGTGATGAACGCCCAGATCTCCTTGGGGTCCCAGCCCCAGTAACGGCCCCACGCCTTGTCGGCCCAGAGCGCCCCGGCGATGACGGCGAAGGTCCAGATCGGGAAACCGATGACGATGGCCCGGTGCGCGACCCGCTCCAGGTCCGGCCGGGACGGCAGGCGGACCGAGCCGTCCTTCCTGACCAGGTAGAGGATGCCGGAGACGCCCGCCAGGATGAACAGCCCGCTGGCGATGATCGCCGCCGACACGTGGATCGCGATCCAGTAGGAGTTCAGCGCGGGCACCACCGGACCGGCCTGCACGTGCAGGTAGCGGACGGCGAAGCCGAGCCCGAGGGCGGCGGCGACCGCGACGAACGCGCCCAGGAAGCGGATCCGGTAGCGGAGCTGCATGAACAGGAACGCGCTCATCGCCGCGAAGCACATGGCGACCACGAACTCGTACATGTTGCCCCACGGCCAGCGGCCCACGGCCAGGCCGCGGGTGAGCAGGGAGGCGAGGTTGGCGGCCCAGCCGAGCCAGCTCAGCGCGACGCCCGCCGGTCCCGCCCACCTGGTCCAGGCGGGAGGCTCCCTGTCCGCCGGGCGGAGCGCCGGCTCGTCGTCCCGCGCGGGGACGGCCCCGTCCCGCGCGACGCCGGCCCCGACGACGCCGGCCCCGACGGCGGCGGGCACGGGGCGCGCGGCGCCGGCCGCCGTCCCCGCGGAGCGGCCGAAGGCCAGGTCGAGGGCGTAGGCGATCATTGCGAAGACGTAGAGCAGCACCGTCGCCAGGATGAGCTGGTCGCTCAACGTGGCGAGGCCGGTATCGACCTCAGCGGGCATCCTGCACTCCTGGGTTCGAAGGTCCTTGATCCGGACGTCCCCGGTCCGGACGTCCCGCGTCCGGTGGTTCCTCGTCCGCCGGTTCACGGACCGGTGATTTTCCGCCGGCCGGTCGCCCCGCCGGTGATTCCTCGTCCGGAGACTCCCCGTCCGAGGACTCCCCGTCCGAGGGCCTCGCGCCCGAGGGCTCCCCGTCCGGGACGCCCGTGTTCGTGGCGGCCGTGTCCGGGGAAGCCTGGGCCGGGGAAGCCGTGTCGAGGGAGGAGACGATCTCGGCGAACTCCTCACCGAAGTCGCCGCCCTCGGTACGGGTCAGGCCGCCCACCTCGACACGGTACGGGCCGCCGCCGTCCGTTCCGCCCTCCCCGCCCGGGGAGGCGTCGTGGACCCGTACCCACACCCGGCGGCGGCGGACGGTCAGGGTCAGCACGAGGCCGGCCACGGCGAGGACCGCGGAGACCAGGGCGGGCATCCTGCCCGGGTCGTAGGTGATCTGCAGGGCGATCCACTCCCTGACCCCGGTGAACTCGACCGAGCCGGCCCCGCCCGGCAGCGCGAGCCTCGCGCCGACCCGCAGCGGGTCGGCCTTCATCAGGAGCGGCTTCATCTTCTTCAGGCTCGCCGGGTCGAGCTCGTAGACCGACTGCGGCCGGCCGCTCCTCAGGCCGAGGTCACCGGCGAAGGCCCCGTACACCTGCGCGGTGGGGTTGGCGGCGCCGGGGAAGATCGAGACCCACTCCGAGCCCATCGGCACGGTCGTGGGCAGGAAGGCGACCAGCAGGCCGAGCTGCTCGGGGCGCGCGTCCGGGACCTTGATCACGCACTCGGAGGTGAAGGTGGCGGGCTGGGCGACCAGGCAGGCCACCGGCCCCTCGAAGGCGACCTGGCCCTTGCCGTCGGTGATCTTGAAGGTCGGCGCGTAACCGTGGTCGATCAGGTAGCTCAGCGTGCCGTTGACATCCAGCGGCTCGTTGACCTTCAGCAGGTGCTCGCGGCCGGCCGCCCCTGGGGCGTCCTCGACCCTGAGCCTGGCCGCGTAGTCGAGGGCCTGGCCGGCCTTCTCCCCCTTGGCGATGTAGGTCGCCTGGAAGTCCTCGACGGTGAAGGAGAACGGTTCCAGCGACTCGGCGCTCACCTGCTGGCCGGGCATGTACCGGTCGTAGGCGGCGACCGTGTTGGCGAACCCCTCGCCCTCCACGACCAGCACGTTCCCCCGGTAGCCGTACAGCGCACCGGCGCCGACCGCGACCAGCAGGCCGAGCAGGGCCACATGGAACAGCAGGTTGCCGCTCTCGCGCAGGTAGCCCTTCTCCGCGGCGACCCACCCCGGGCCGGTGGTCACCCGGAACCGCCGCGCGCGCAGCCGCCCGGCCACCTCGTCCGCGGTCAGACGCGACGAGAAGGAGGCGTGGTGCGGCAGCCTGCTCAGGTTGCGCGGCGCCGGAGGCGGCTTCTTGCGCAGTTCCCGCAGGTGGACCGCGGTGCGCGGGAGCACGCAGCCGATCAGGGAGACGAACAGCAGCAGGTAGATCGCGGCGAACCAGGGCGCCTGGAACACGTCGAACAGCCAGAACCGGTCCAGCCATCCGGCCAGCGCGGGGTCGTCGGCGAAGTACTGGGCGACCTTGGCGTCCGAGACGCCGCGCTGCGGCCAGATCGAGCCGGGCACCGAGGCCAGGGCGAACAGGAAGAGCAGGATCAGCGCGGTCCGCATGGAGGTGAGCGTCCGCCAGAACCAGCGCGCCCATCCCACGACGCCGAGCCCGGCCGGACGGCCCCGGTCTCCGCCGCCGGTCCGCGACGACCCGGTGGCGGTCCGGGCCCGTCCGCTCTGCCGATCCACGGCCTCCGTCATCGCCGGATCTCCCGTTCCCGAGCCGATGCGCTCCATCAGATCACCGGCTCGAATCCGCCGACCCAGCCCTGCATGGCCGCGACGAGCTGCTCCCAGAGCCCCGTGACGAGCAGCACCCCGACGGCGACCAGCATGACGCCGCCCACGCGCGTGATCAGTTGCGAGTGCCGCCGTACCGCCTTGAAGGTCCGCAGTGCCCTGCTGTAGGCCAGTCCCGCCGCCACGAACGGCAGGCCGAGACCGAGCGCGTACGCGAAGGCGAGCACGGCGCCACGGCCGGCGCTGCCCTCGTTCAGGCCCAGGGTGAGCACGACGGCGAGGGTGGGGCCGATGCAGGGGGTCCAGCCGAGACCGAAGACCACGCCGAGGAGGGGCGCCCCGGCCAGGCCCGCGGCCGGGACCCGGTGGATGCGGACGTCGCGCTGCAGGCCGGGGACGGCCCCCATGAAGGCCAGGCCGAGCACGATCGTGAGACCGCCGAGCACCCGGGTGATGATCCCCGCGTTCTCGAACAGCGCCGCGCCGAGCCCGCCGAAGAGCGCGCCTCCGGCCACGAAGACCGAGGCGAACCCCAGGACGAACAGCACGATCCCGGCCACCATGCGCCCTCGCCTGGGGTCGGCGCTCATGCCGGTCACGTACGACAGGTAGCCCGGCACCAGCGGCAGCACGCACGGCGACAGGAACGACACCAGCCCGGCCGCGACCGCTATCGGCAGCGCCAGGGCCAGGGAGCCGCCGGCGACGGTGCCCACGAGGTCAACGCTCATCGCCGACCTTGGTGACGGCGTTCAGCAGGTCGCTGTAGGTGACCGCGCCCAGGGCCCTGGCGGCGATGCGGCCCTGGCGGTCGATGATCAGCGTGGAGGGGATGGCCGCGGGCGGGACCGTGCCCTGGAACGAGAGCGCCACCTTGCCCGGCTGGTCGAAGATGCTCGGGTAGCCGGGCTCGTGACCGCGCTCGAACGCCAGGGCGTCGGCCTTGCGGTCCTTGAAGTCGATGCCGAGGAACACCACGCCGTCTGCCTTCTTCGCGGCGGAGATCTCCTTGAGCACCGGCGCCTCGGCCCGGCAGGGGGCGCACCAGGAGGCCCAGAAGTTGATCACCACGACCTTGCCGCGGTGGGCGGCCAGCGAGGCGGTGCCCCCGTCGAGGGTCTCGCCCTTCACCTCGGGGGCGACCTTGCGGTCGGCGGCCTGGAACATGGTGACCTTGCCGTCACCGGGGACGAAACGGGTGTCACCGGTCTGGGGTTGCGATCCCTGGTTTCCGGCGCACCCGGCCACGGCGACGAGCAGCGCGGCGGCGGCGAAGGATGTGGCGCGCATGGGTGACGGAGGCTCCCTGTACTACAACCGGTAGAGCGGTAACTCTACCGGCGGCCTCAGGCGCCCGGCACAGTGGGGCGTTTGACGAGCGCGGCGGCCGGTTCGCTGTATCCGACGCTGATCAGCCGGTCTCCCTCGAAGGAGAAGGTGGTGAGGCTGGCCAGCCCGCACTGCCTGCGGCGCGGGTCGTGCGGCAGGCGCCTGCCCTCGGCCGCGAGCCGGATGGTCCAGATCGGGAGCTGGTGGCTGACCATGATCGCCTCATGGCCGCGCGCCGCCCTGCGGGCCGCGACGATCGCGGCGCTCATGCGCCTGACCAGATGGGTGTAGCGCTCCCCCCACGAGGGGCGCAACGGGTTCCACAGGTAGCGGTAGAAGCGCGGGTTGCGGAAGAGGCCGTCCCCCCTGCCGAGGGAGAGGCCCTCGAAGATGTTCTCGGCCTCGATGAGCCGCTCGTCGATCGTGACGTCCAGCCGGAAGGCCTCGGCGAGCGGGACGGCGGTCTCCCGCGCGCGTTCCAGGGGGGAGGAGAAGATCGCGGTCACGTCGCGGCCGGCGACCGTCTTGGCGACCGTCTCGGCCATCTGCCTGCCGTTGTCGGACAGGTGGTAGTCGGGCAACCTGCCGTACAGGACGTTGTCGGGGTTGTGCACCTCGCCGTGGCGCAGGAGGTGGACGACGGTGGTCTCAGCCATGGTGCCGCCAGCCTACCGACAGGGACCGGGCCGGTGACAGGGCAGGTGGGCCCGCCGGGGCCGATGGAGCGGGGCGGACGGACGGGGCCCGCGGGACCGCGCGAGGCGCGGGGAACCCGTCAGGGTGACACCGGCGACACCGCCGGGAGCACCGTCGCGGGGGATCCCGGGGACCGTTCGGACGCCGGCGGCCCGCCCGGGGAGGCGGGGCACTGGAAGTCGGCGGCGACGACCTTCAACGCCTCGACCGCGGCGCGGATCGCCGGGCGTCGCGCGGCGTCGGTCCGCCACAGCGCGTAGATCCTGCGGGTGGGACGGGACCTGATCGGCACCACCCGCGCCCCCGCGGGGACGTAGTCGCGCCCCAGCCGGGGGATGATCGCGCAGCCCAGCCCGCCCGCGACGAGGGCCATCTGGGTGGGGCACTCGTCCGCCATGCAGGCGATGTCCGGCTCCAGCTCGGCCGAGCGGAGCGTGTGGACCAGCCAGTCGTGGCAGATGGTGCCGGGCGTGGAGCTGATCCACCGTTCTCCGTAGAGTTCGGCCAGCTCGATCTCGGCCCGGTCGGCCAGCGGGTGTGACGCGGGCAGGATCGCGTCGGCGATGTCGTCGAACAACGTCGCGCGGGAGAGCCCCTCGGGGATCGCCACCGGGCGGTTCATCCAGTCCTGTATCACCCCGAGGTCGAGCTCGCCCCTGCTCACCTCGCGGACCTGCCGCTCGGGCTCGCGCTCGGTGAGCTCCAGGCGCAGGTCCGGGTGACGGGTCTGCAGGAGGGTCAGCGCGGCGGGCATCAGCCCCCGGGCCGCCGTGGGGAACGCGCCGATGCTCAGCCGCCCCACGACCTGCCCGCGCAGCGCCTCGAAGTCGGCCTCTGCCGTCTCGACCAGCGCGAGGATGCGCTCGGCGTGGTCGGCCAGCAGTCCGGCCGCGTCGGTCAGCCGCACGCCGCGCCCGCTGCGTTCCAGCAGGGTCGCGCCGGTCTCCCGTTCCAGCTTGGCGAGCTGCTGGGAGACCGCGGAGGGGGTCACCATGAGCGCCTCGGCCGCCGCGCCCACCGAGCCGTAGACGGAGACCGCGTGCAGGGCCTTGAGACGGTTGAGATCCAGCATGTAGCAAGCCTAAACGACCCGAGCAAGAAATACTAACTTGTTCTGAAATGTCGTTATCAACCACTATGGGCGAATGCGTACCCGGCACATCCTCCTGGCCGTCGGCCTCACCCTCGTGTGGGGCCTCAACTTCGTGGTCATGGAGGTAGGGCTACGGCACTTCCCCCCGCTGTTCTTCGTGGCGGCCCGCTTCGCCCTGGCCGCCTTCCCGGCCCTGCTGTTCGTCGGCGGCCCCGGGGTGCCCTGGCGGAAGGTGCTCCTGGCCGGCGCCACACTCGGCGCCGGCCAGTACGCCCTGCTGCTGACGGGCATGCGGGCCGGCATGCCCGCCGGGCTGACCTCGCTCGTCGTCCAGGTTCAGGCGGTCTTCACCGCCGTGCTGGCCGTCACGCTGCTGGGGGAACGGTTCACCCGGCGGCGGATCGTCGGCATGGTGGTCGCGTTCGCCGGTCTGGCGCTGATCGCCACCGACCTGGGGCCAGGAGGCCCCGTCGGCGCGTTCCTGCTGGTGGTCGGCTCGGCGTTCTTCTGGAGCGTGGGGAACATCGTGGTCAGGAAGGCCTCGCCGCCCGACTCGCTGCGCTTCATGGTCTGGCTCAGCGCGGTCACCGCCCCCCCGATGCTGGCGTTCAGCCTGGCGGTGGAGGGGGTGCCCCGGCTGGAGTTCTCGGTGGAGGGCGGCCTCGCGCTGCTGTACGTGGCGTTCATCTCCACGCTCGCGGGCTTCGCCGTCTGGGGTTTCCTGCTCAAGCGCTACGACGCCTCGGTGGTCTCCCCGACCGCCCTGATGGTCCCGGTGTTCGGCATGTCGTCGGCGGCGCTGTTCATCGGCGAGCAGATCACCCCCTTCAGGCTCGCCGCGGGCGTCCTGATCATCTGCGGTGTCCTGTACGCCGGCACCCGCCCCCGCCGCACCCCCGCTCCGACGACCTCCACATCCCCGGCTCCGGCTTCCTCCGAGGGGGAAACGGGAGAGAATAAGGTGAGGGCAACGGAGATGATGTGAATGAACACACACGGTGACGGAGACGATGTTACGGTGACCGACGTGAGCGCCGCACTCGAGTACTGGCCCTCCCCTCCCCCGTGGGGATGGACCGCCGACGACCTCGATCGTCTTCCGCTGGAGGGACCGAACGGCGAGCCCGACTTCTTCAAGCACGTCGAACTCATCGATGGAGCCCTCGTCTTCATGTCCCCCCAGAAGCGCTTCCATGAGCGCATGCTGTTCGGCCTTCGGGTCGCCCTAAACGCTCAGGCCCCCGAGCACGTCACCGCCGTGATGGAGATGGACGTCAGGCTCGGGCACCGGATGCGCCCCTGCCCCGACGTCGTCGTCATCGACGCCGGGGCCGCCGAGGACGACGACCGGACGTTCTACACCCCCGACGAGGTGCACCTCGTCGTCGAGGTGGTCTCACCCGAGTCCGAGGACCGGGACCGCAAGACCAAGCCGTCCCGGTACGCCGAGGCGGGCATCGCGCACTTCTGGCGGGTGGAGAACAACGACGGCGCCCCGGTGGTCTACGTCTACGAGCTCGACCCCGCCACGCGCATGTACGCGCTCACCGGCATCCACCACGACCGGCTGACCGTGCCGGTGCCCTTCCCGATCACGATCGACCTCGGCGACCTGCCCGGGTAGGGTCCCGCCCGCGCCCCGCAGGTCGGGATCTCGGGGAGCCTCAGAGGACCTGGGCGGCGGCCTTGGCGGCGGCGGGCAGGGCCTCGGCGACACGGGAGAGGGCCTCGTCGTCGTGGGCCGACGACAGGAACCACGCCTCGTACGCCGACGGCGGCAGGTAGACGCCCTGGTCCAGCATGGAGTGGAAGAAGGCCCGGTAGGCGGCGGTGTCCTGGGTCTGGGCGGCCGCGAAGTCGGTGACCGGGTCCTCGGTGAAGAAGATCGAGAACAGGCTCCCGGCGCGCTGCAGCCGGTGCGGCACCCCGGCCGCGGCCAGGGCGTCGGCGGCGGCGCGGCCGATGACCAGGGCGGCGGCGTCGACCTGGTCGTAGACCCCCTCGTCGCAGGCGCGCAGGGTGGCAAGGCCCGCGGCGCAGGCCAGCGGGTTCCCCGACAGGGTGCCGGCCTGGTAGACCGGGCCCTCCGGCGCGAGGTGGGCCATCACGTCGGCGCGCCCGCCGAACGCGGCGGCGGGCAGGCCTCCGCCCATCACCTTGCCGAAGGTCATCAGGTCGGCCTCGACCGGGTCGAGCCCGTACCAGCCGGACTCCGACACGCGGAAGCCGGTGAGCACCTCGTCGACGATCAGCAGGGCGCCGTGCTCGGTGCACAGCTCGCGCAGCGTGGCGTTGAACCCGTCCAACGGCGGCACGACGCCCATGTTGGCCGGGCACGCCTCGGTGATCACGCAGGCGATGTCGGCGCCGAACGCGCGGAACGCCTCGGTGACCGCCTCGGTGGAGTTGTAGGGCAGCACCACGGTGTCCGCGGCCGAGGCGCCGGTCACGCCGGGGGTGTCGGGCAGGCCGAAGGTCACCACGCCGGAGCCCGCCGAGGCGAGCAGCGCGTCGACGTGGCCGTGGTAGCAGCCGGCGAACTTCACGATCCTGGAGCGGCCGGTGAAGCCGCGGGCCAGCCGTACGGCCGACATGGTGGCCTCGGTGCCGGAGCTGACGAGGCGGACCTTCTCCACCGGCTCGACCCTCGCGACGATCTCCTCGGCGAGCTCGACCTCGCCGGGGGTGGCCGTGCCGAACGAGGTGCCGTCGCGCAGCGCCTCCTGCAGCGCCTCGATCACCGCGGGGTGCCGGTGACCGAGGATCATCGGCCCCCAGGAGCAGACCAGGTCGACGTAGCGGTTGCCGTCCACGTCGGTGATGTAGGGGCCCTGGCCCGAGGTCATGAAGCGCGGCGTGCCGCCTACGGCGCCGAAGGCGCGGACCGGGGAGTTGACGCCTCCCGGGACGATCTCGCGGGCGCGGGCGAACAGGTCCTCGGAGTTCTCGGTACGGCTCACGTCCCCAAGCGTAGCCAGGGAAACGCCCGGTCCGTCCCCCGGGCGAGCCGCCCTCCCGGCGCGGGCCCCGCGGAATCCGTCCCACCGGGCGGACCACCGGTCCCGGTGCGGGACCCGCACGCACGGGACACCGGTCCCAGGACGACGGGACACCGCGTACGGAATCCTTCGGGGACAGCGGTGACGACACGTCCCGCCGGGCGGCCGAGGACCTGGCCGCCCGGCGTCCGCACCGTGGTCAACGGCGTCCTGGTCAACGGCACCCTGGCGGCGGTCGTCGGCGTGCTCCACTCCGAGCCGTCCCGGCTGATCGACACGCTGGCCGGTGGCCGTGACCCGGTGGCCGGGCTGGGCGGCTCCCCGTGACGGGTCCCGGGTGCCCGCTCAGTCGCAGACGTCGGCGAGCAGGTCCAGGACCCGGAGCGGGTCGGGCAGCGGGCCGCGGTCCGGCGGACGCAGCCAGGAGCCGGTCAGGCCGGTCGGCAGCAGCGAGGGCGGGGCCAGCACGTAGCTGTCACGGCAGTGCCAGCGCAGGCCGGGCATGTCGTCGATGACCGAGGGGCCGGCGTCCAGGGCGCAGGACCACCACTCGTCCTCGTCCTCGGAGGCGTTGCGGGTGGCCACGTAGAACAGGGCCCGGTCGCCGTTGACGGCGACCGGGCCCGGGACGACTCCGGCGGAGTCCATGGCCGCGAGGGTGGTGCGCCCCGCGGCGAGCGGTACGTCGAAGACGTCGAACACCCGCCCCGTCGGCAGGACCACGTTCGCCTCGGGGTCGTGCCGCCACCAGCCGGCCAGCAGCGCCGGGTCGGTGCTGGCCTCCATCTGCCAGGTCCGCGAGAGCGGGTGCGCGCCGGGATCGGGACAGCCGACGCGGTCACAGGAGCACGAGCGCGACCCCGCGGTCAGCGGCCGGGCGCCCAGGCAGCTCGCCCAGCCCAGGGCGGCGTACTCCAGCACGGAGTCGATCACCTGCCTCGGACGGCCGTGTCGTCTGCCTCGACGAACCAGCGGTACCCCGACCATCGCGTCCTCCGTCGTCCCGCATCCCGCGTGCCGTCCGGATGCGAGGACCTGTCCACACTCTGGTCAGTGGGGAACGTCAAACCGCCCAGGGTCTACGCCACCTGGGACACATCCGCACCGGTCATCGCACTCTAACGCACACGCTTCCTCCTCAGGTGGCGAACCTCCGGTTCTCGGCTCCCGGGCACGCGCCACCGGCCTCGCCGCGACCTCACCACCGGCGGTCCTGCCGCGACCGGGTGCGCGCCACCGGCTCAGCGCAGCTTCGCGGCCACCTCGGTCGCCCAGTAGCTGAGGATCAGGTCGGCGCCGGCCCTGCGGATCGCCACCAGCGACTCCATGATCGCCCGGTCCCGGTCGAGCCAGCCGTTCGCCGCGGCGGCCTCGACCATCGCGTACTCGCCGCTGACCTGGTACGCCGCCACCGGCACGTCCACGGCGTCGCGCACCTGGCGCAGGATGTCGAGGTAGGCCAGCGCGGGCTTGATCATGACGGCGTCGGCGCCCTCGGCGAGGTCCAGCCGCACCTCGCGCAGCGCCTCCCCGACGGGCCCGGCCGCGTCCTGCTGGTAGGCGTTGCGGTCCCCGGAGCGCGGGGCGCACTCGGCCGCCTCGCGGAAGGGGCCGTAGAACGCCGAGGCGTACTTGGCCGAGTAGGCCAGGATCGGGATCTGCTCGAAGCCGTCGCCGTCCAGCGCGGCGCGGATGGCCGCGACCTGCCCGTCCATCATGCCGCTCGGCGCGACGACCTGCGCCCCGGCCCGCGCCTGGGCGACGGCCGCGGCCGCGTAGCGCTCCAGGGTGGCGTCGTTGTCGACCTCGCCGCCGTCGGTCAGGATGCCGCAGTGCCCGTGGTCGGTGAACTCGTCCAGGCAGGTGTCGGCCATCACGACGAGCGCGTCGCCCACCTCGGAGACCAGGTCGGCGAGGGCGAGCTGCACGATGCCGTCGGGGTCGTCGGCCGCCGACCCGCGCGCGTCCTTCACCGCCGGGATGCCGAACAGGATCAGGCCGCCCACCCCGGCCTCGGCCGCCTCGCAGGCGGCCTTGCGCAGCGACTCGCGGGTGTGCTGGAACACCCCGGGCATCGAGCCGACCGGGTTCGGCTCGGTGATGCCCTCCTTGACGAACACCGGCAGCACCAGCTCCGCCGGGTGCAGGCGGGTGCCGGCGACCATCCGGCGCACGGGCGCGCTGCGGCGGAGCCTGCGCGGACGCGCGGCAGGGAACTGGGCCGTCATGGTGTCTCCCCCTCTTTCCGGCCGGTAGAGGAACGCGGCCGGAGGAACTCGTCTGTGTGGTCCGGCCCGCCACCCGCCGCCCGGGTGCCGGGGCCGCCGCGTTCCAGGCTACGTCGCGGCCGTCGCGGCCGGGGTCACTTCGCCCGGCGCCGGGCTCCCCGCCGGGTCTGCGAGGGCCTGCGGGGGGTGTCGCCCGCGGTGACCGCGGCCTGCCGCTGGCCGGCGCCGTACGCCGCCAGCGCCGTCGCGAGCGCGGAGGCCGAGGGCTTCTCGGCCATGACGTCCACCCGCAGCCCGAACTCCTCGGCCGTCTTGGCGGTCTGCGGGCCGATCACCGCGATGACCGTGACGTTGTGCGGCTTGCCCGCGATGCCCACCAGGTTGCGCACGGTGCTGGAGGAGGTGAAGAGCACCGCGTCGAACCCGCCGCCCTTGATCGCCTCACGGGTCGGGGCGGGCGGCGGCGCGGCCCGGACCGTCCGGTAGGCGGTCACGTCGTCGCACTCCCAGCCGAGCTCGGTCAGCCCGGCCACGAGCGTCTCGGTCGCGATGTCGGCCCGCGGCAGCAGCACCCGGTTGATCGGGTCGAGCATCGAGTCGTACGGCGGCCACTCGGCCAGCAGACCCTCCGAGGACTGCTCGCCCGACGGCATCAGGTCGGGTTTGACGCCGAACCGCACCAGCGCGCGGGCGGTGCTCTCGCCCACGGCCGCGACCTTGAGGCCGGCGAACGCGCGGGCGTCCAGGCCGTACTCCTCGAACTTCTCGCGCACCGCCTTGACCGCGTTCGCGCTGGTGAAGGCCACCCACTCGTAGCGCCCGGTGACCAGGCCCTTGATCGCGCGGTCCATCTGCTGCGGGGTGCGGGGCGGCTCCACGGAGATCGTGGGGACCTCCTCGGGCACCGCGCCGTAGGAGCGCAGCTGCTCGACCAGGTCGGCCGACTGCTCCTTGGTCCTGGGGACGAGCACCCGCCAGCCGAACAGCGGCTTGGTCTCGAACCACGACAGGCGGTCGCGCATGCCGACGGCCTCGCCGACCACGATCAGGGCGGGCTCGGCCATCCCGGCGTGCTTGAGGTCGGGCGCGATCCGGCCCAGCGTGGTCACCACGGTGTGCTGCTCGGTCGTGGTGCCCGCGGCGCTGATCGCCACCGGCGTCGAGTCGCGGCGGCCCGCGGCGATCAGCGCCTTGCCGATCGCCGCGGCCTCGGCGACGCCGTTGTAGATCACCAGGGTGCCGGCCCCGCCCGCGTACGCCGACCAGTCGTCGATCTGGGCCGCGTCCACCACCCGGAACTCGGGCACCGACACCGCGGCGGGGATCCCGGCGTAGGTGAGCACCGCCGTCGCGGGCGGCACGCCGGGCACGATCTCGAAGTCCACCTCCGCCTTGACGCAGGCCGCGACCTCCTCGGTGATCGAGGAGAAGAACATCGGGTCGCCGGCGCACAGGCGCACGACGACGCTGCCGCCCTTGGCCGTCTTGACGACCTTCAGCGAGACGGCGCCGTCGTCGGCCGTGCCGACGATCTCGACGTTCTCGCGGCAGTGGCGCAACAGCGGCCCGTACGTCTCCTGGTCGAGAATGACGACGTCGGCCCGGGAGAGCAGGTCGGCGCCGCGGAGCGTGAGCAGGCCCTCGTCACCGGGCCCCGCGCCGACGAAGGCGACGAACCCGGACGGGTGCTCGAAGGTGGTGCTTCCGGAGCTCAATGTGCCTGCTCCCCTATCAACGTGCCGGCCCCTTCCGCGATCATCTCGGCCGCGAGGTCGCGGCCGAGATCCATGGGCGCGGAAGAGCCACCGGCGGCGGACTTGCGTACCGCTCGCCCGCCGTCGACGGCGACGACGGCGGCGGTCAGGATCAGGTCGTGCCCACGCCAGGCCGAGTACGCGCCCACCGGGGCGGCGCACCCCGCCTCCAGGGCGCCCAGCACGGCGCGCTCGGCGGTGACCGCGGCGCGGGTGGGCGCGTCGTCGAGCACGCCCAGCAGGTCGACGAGGTCGGCGCGGTCGGCGCGGCACTCCACGGCCAGCGCTCCCTGCCCGGGGGCGGGCAGCATCTCGGTGACCTCGAAGATCTGCGAGATCTCGGCCTCGCGGCCCAGCCTTCCGAGCCCGGCGGCGGCGAGCACGACGCCGTCCAGCTCGCCCGAGGTGACCTTGCCGATCCGGGTGTCGGCGTTGCCGCGGATGGGCACGTAGTCGAGGTCGGGGCGGAGCATCCGGAGCTGGGCCATCCTCCGGGGGGAGCCCGTGCCGATCCTCGCGCCGGGCGGCATGTCGGCCAGCTTGGCGACGCTCACCAGGGCGTCCCTGGGGTCCTCGCGCGGCGGGATCGCCGCGATGACCACGCGCGGGTCGGGTGTGGTGGGCAGGTCCTTGAGGGAGTGCACCGCGAAGTCGATCGTCCCCTCGATCAGCTTGTCGCGCAGCGCGCTGACGAAGACGCCCGTGCCGCCGAGCTGCGTGAGGTCGGCCCTGGTCACGTCGCCGAAGGTGGTGACGCCCACGAGCTCGACGGTGCGGCCGGTCAGCTCGGTCAGGCGGGTGGCGACCGTCCCCGACTGCGTGGTCGCCAGGACGCTCCGCCTCGTTCCCAGCCGGAGCGGAGGGGAAACGCTGCTCACAGGCCTGCCTCCTTCTTGCTCGGCTCGGTGTTCCTACCCGGCTCGACGTCCATCGTCTCGATACGCCGCACCGCTTCGGGCACCTTCGGGTCAAGATTGAACAGTTCTCGCAGCGCCTCCGCATAATGATCACCCGCGGGGGACTCGGCCAGCCGCTTGACACGCACGGTGGGCTCGTGGAGGAGCTTGTCGACCACCCGCCTGACGGTCTGGGCGACCTCGTCCCTGACGCGTCCGTCGAGCTCGGGGACCCGTGAGACGAGCCGTTCGAGCTCGGCCTCGACCACCCGGGCCGCCTTGCTGCGCAGCGCGACCACGGTCGGCGTGACGCGCGCGGCCCGCTCCGCCGAGAGGTAGGCGTCGACCTCCTCGGTGACGATGGCGCGCACCGCGGCGACCGCCTCGGCCCGGCCGTCGTCGCCGGTCTCGGCCTCGCCCTCCTGCATGGTCTCCAGGTCGACCAGGGTCACCCCGGGCAGCCGCCGGACCGCGGGGTCGATGTCGTGCGGCAGGGCCAGGTCGAGCAGGAACATCTCCCGGGGGGTCACCATGTCGGCGGTGACGACCACGTCGGTGGCACCGGTGCAGGAGACGACCAGGTCGGCCCCGGCCAGCTCCGCCGCCAGGTCGCCGAACACCGCCGCCCGGCCCCCGACCGTCTGGGCCAGCCGCACCGCGCGCTCGTGGGTCCGGTTGACCACCACGATGTCGCTCACGCCGGCCCGCTGGAGGGTCGCGGCCGACAGGGCGCTCATCGAGCCGGCGCCGACCACCAGGGCCCGCCGCCCCGGCAGGGGGCCGAGGACGCGCTCGGCCAGGGTGAGCCCCACGCCGACCAGGGAGGCGCCGGCCCGGTCGATACCGGTCTCGGTGTGGGAGCGCTTGCCCACCCGCAGCGACTGCTGGACGAGCTCGTTGAGCGTCGGGCCGAGCGTGCCCTCCTGCTGGGCCAGCCTGAGGGCCGCGCGCACCTGGCCGAGGATCTGCCCCTCGCCCACGACCATCGAGTCCAGCCCTGCCCCCACCGAGAACAGGTGCTCGACCGCGCGGTCCTCGTAGTGCACGTACAGGTGGGAGGCGAGCTGCTCCACCGGGACGCCGGAGTGGGTGCCGAGCAGCCGGGAGATCGAGGTCACGGCGGCGTGGAACCGGTCGACATCGGCGTAGACCTCGACCCTGTTGCAGGTCGAGACGACCATGACCTCGGCGACGTGGGCGTCCTGCTGGACGTCCCGGAGCAGCTTGACCAGCGAGTCACCGGAGACCGAGACCCGCTCCAGCAGGGCCACCGGCGCCGTCCGGTGGCTCAGGCCGACGACGAGGACGCTCATCGGCCCTCCCCGGTCCCGGCGGGGAGGAGGTGATCCGTCCCGCGCGGTGCGCGGGCACGGTCGCCGCGGGCTCCTGCGCGTTGTCCTCTCGGGTTCCCCGTCACAGGTCCACCGCCTCGGGCCACTCCTCGGCCATCGCGGGCCCCCCCGTCATCCGATCCGTCTTGCGTTGCTCGTGGAACGCCAGGATCTGCAGTTCGATAGATAGGTCGACTTTACGGATATCGACGCCATCAGGCACGGAAAGTACGACGGGGGCGAAGTTCAGGATGCTGGTGACCCCCGCGGCGACGACCCGGTCGGCCACCTGCTGGGCCGCCACGGCCGGCGTCGCGAGCACCACGATCGACACTCCCCGCCGTCGTATCACGGCCTCCAGCTCGTCGATGTGCTCCACATTCAACCCCGCGATGTGGTCGCCCACCACCTCGGGGTCGGCGTCGAGGAGCGCCGCGATCCTGAACCCGCGGGAGACGAACCCGCCGTAGTTGGCCAGCGCGCGGCCGAGGTTTCCCACCCCGACGATCGCGATCGCCCAGTCCTGGGTGAGACCCAGCTCCCGGCTGATCTGGTAGATCAGGTACTCGACGTCGTAGCCGACGCCGCGGGTGCCGTACGAGCCCAGGTGGGAGAGGTCCTTGCGGAGCTTGGCGGAGTTGACGCCCGCCGCGACGGCCAGGTCCTCCGAGCTCACGGTCGCCAGACCACGCTCGGCCATGCCGTTCAGCGCGCGCAGATAGAGCGGCAGCCGGGCGACGGTCGCCTCGGGTATGCCGCGTTCGCGGGCTTGGGACATACGGCGGATCACGTGCCGGAGCTCCAGGGGGACAGGCGGCCGGCGCGGCCCGGACGCGACGGATGACGAGGTGAGGCCACTGTCATTCAGGTTAGTCCTTTTGTGAACCGATGCACAAAGTCAGTGTTCACAATCTTGGTCATGCCCGGGGTCGGTCCCTCGACCGGCCCCTTCCCCGGCCCCTCCCCCGCCCTCCCGCCCGGCCCCGCGCGCCCTGCTCCCGCTCGGCTACGGTGGCGGTCATGTCACCGCGAGACCATCGCATCACCCTGCTCGGCAAACCCGGCTGCCACCTGTGCGACGACGCGCGGGCGGTGATCGAGAGGGTCGCCGCGGAACTCGGCGTCCCCTGGGAGGAACGCGACATCACGGCATCGGAAGAGGATCAGGCCCGTTACTGGGAGATGATCCCGGTCACCCTCGTCGACGGCGTCCAGCACGACTTCTGGCGCGTCGACGAGAACCGCCTGCGCGCCGCGCTCGGCGCCTGACCGGGACCGCGACCCCGGTCCCGGTCCCGGCCGCGATCGAGACCGTGGTCCTGGTCGCGGCCGTGGTCCTGGTCGCGGCACGGAGGCCGCCGCGGCGGCCGGGTGCGCGGGCACGGGCACGGGCCCGCGCACCCGGTCACGGCCCGAAGGCCGTGGGGAGCGGCATCACCTTGGCGGCGTTCAGGGTGAGCTCGATCACATTCGTGGCGAGCACCATGGACTGGCGTTCGGTGACGAAGCGCTCGGTGTGCGGCCGTCGCTGGTGCTCGCTGTAGGCGACCTCGTCCCGGTAGAGCTCGTAGACGATGCGCTGGAGCGGCGCCGACTTCACCGAGTGGCAGGAGTAGACGAGCGTGTCCGGCTCGGAGCCGCGGACCGCCTCCACGGTCTCCTCGGCCAGCCGGTCGAACCTCTCGCCGGTGCCGTCGAGCAGGGTGAAGACGGTCAGCATCCCGAAGATGCCCGGCGAGGGACGGCCGGGACCACCCGGCAGCCCGCCGCCCGGCAGGCCACCGCCCGGCAGGCCACCGCCCGGCCCTGTCGTCCCCGGATACCGGGCACCCGCCGACGGCGGGGCACCGGCCGGGGACCCCGGCCCGCGGGAACCGCTCCGGTCGTGGCCGGCGGGACCGCCGAGCCCCGGTCCCTGGGCGGGCGCGCCGCCGAACGCCTGCTCGGCGGGCATGGGCCGCAGGCTGCCCGCCCCGCCGAACTCCCCTGTCCCGGGACCGGCCGGCCTGCCGAAGTCACCGGGGGCCGCCGGGCGGCCGAACTCCCCTGTCCCGGGGCCGGGCGGCATGCCGAACTCTCCGGAACCCGCCGGGCGGCCGAACTCACCGGTGCCGGGGCCGCCCGCACCGGGGCCGGGCGGCATGCCGAACTCTCCCGTGCCCACCGGCCGGCCGAACTCCCCGGTCGCCGGTCCCGGCGACCTGCCGGGAGCGGAGGACCTGGAGCCGGGAGCGCCGTGCCTGCCGAACTCGTTGGCCGGGATGTCGTACTCGCCGGTCGAGGGGCCCGCCGGGGGCATGCCGAACTGGCCGGTCACCGGCGGCTGCGCGCCGTGGTCGCCACCGCGCCTGCCGGGATCCCCGCCGGGCGGCCGGCCGGGGAGCGGCATGCCGTACTCGCCCGCCATGAACATTCCGGTGGCGGGCCCGCCGAACGGGTCGTCGGCCGGGGCGGGTTGCTGCTGCCGCATGCGGGCCGCGTAGTCCACGTCCTGCTCGCCCGCGCGGTACTCGGCCACCAGGTCGCCGAGGCCGGAGCGCCGGGGCACCTCCTCGGCCGCCACCGCGCGGGGCGCCTCCTCGGGGGTGATCCGGCGGCCCGCGACCTGCACGTCGCGAGGCTCGCGCTCCGGGGGCCTGAGCGTCGGCGGCCGGTTCTCCCAGTCGTCGTCCGCCGCGTCCTCGTCCTCGTCCTCGTAGGGCGCGAGCGGGCGGAGCAGGACGTACCAGACCGCCGCGGCCGTGACGAGGAACAGGAGCACGGTGAACATGCCGGGCACCGCGAAGCTGACGGCACCGACGAGGGCGAGGCCGGTGGGACCGAGCACCAGGAGCGCGTGCAGGTTGTCGGCGTCGTAGTCGTCGCCGCCCCGGTTGCGGAGGGCGGCGAGCACCGTCCCGCCCAGCAGCACGACCGCGACGATCACGTGCACCGCCAGGAGCAGGGACGTCGCGAACAGGCCCCAGTGCGTGCCCCCCGGCGGGAGGGTCTTGGCGAAGTCCTTCTCCAGCAGGATCGGGTCGATCGCCAGGATCACCGCGGCGATGACGGTGAGGGCGATCCCCAGCAGCCACGAGGCGAAGCGGGCCGTGCTCTTGCGGGCCAGGAGCTGGATGACCCCCACGGCCAGCCAGAGCGGGGCCAGCATGGATCCGGTCAGTTGGTAAATGCGGAACGTGCCTGGTCCAAAACCGATCAGGTGACCGGTGGCGATTACTGCGAGTGAAACGGACAGGGACGCCGTCGTGATGCTCCAGGCGATCAGCCAGCCCTTGGGCTCACCACGCAGACGGCTGACGAGGGCACCGGTGGCGATGGCTGCGAGCAATGCACCGGCGAAAGCGATGACAGCGACGAGGACTTCCATGGTGTCTCCAATGCTGCCGGACATTACCCCCTAACCGGTAGCCGAAGCTGTGCTCCGCTCCCGGGACCGGTCCGACGAGGACCGGCTCCACACCGTATCCGGCGATTACCCCCAGTCACGATGTTTCAAAGTAGATTGTGGAATTAGGCGGTGATTTCTAGAGTGATCGAGCACGCCGTACCCCCTTCCCCTCAGGGATACCGGATGCCTGAAACGTGGCCGCTCGCCGGGCACCTCCCCACGACCGCCGGGGTGGCCCAGCCCGTCCGCAGTAGTGACCTCACCGTACGTGAGGATGCCTCCGACGAGCTCCGGAGGCTGGTTCTGCGTGCCAAAACCGGAGACACGGATGCTTTTGGCACGCTCTATGACCGCTACCTCACGCTCGTGTACCGCTACGTCTACTTCCGGGTCGGCTCACACCCGCTGGCAGAGGATCTCACGAGCGAGACCTTTCTCCGCGCGCTCCGCCGGATCACGGACTTCACATGGCAAGGGCGTGATTTCGGGGCCTGGCTCGTGACCATCGCGAGGAACCTGATCACCGATCACTTCAAGTCCGGCAGGTACCGCCTTGAGGTCACGACCGCCGAGGTGATCGACACCCCGCTCGACGGCCCGCACATCCCGGAGAACGCCGTCGTCACCGCGATGATCAGCGACCGGGTGCTCGGGGCCGTCCGCGACCTCAACCCCGAGCAGCAGGAGTGCGTGGTGCTGCGTTTCCTGCACGGCATGTCGCTGGCCGAGACCGCGCTGATCATGGGCAAGAAGAGCGGCGCGATCAAGGCGCTGCAGTTCCGCGCGATCCGCGCCCTGGGCCGGGCGCTCCCCCCCGACCTGAGCTGACGGCGCCTCTCGCCGGTTCCCCGCCGGTTCCCCCGTCCGCCTCCCGCCGCGTTCGCGGCGGTCCGCCCCTGCCCGGACCGGCGCGCCCCTGCCCGGACCGGCGCGGACCGGCGCGGACGGGCCGCCTCCGGGCCGTGTTCCCGCCGAGCCTTCCGGTGTCCGGCGACCGGTGCCGCGCCCGTGACGATGTTCACCATGCCGATGCCGGTGTACCGCGTAACCTGGCGTGCGGAGTCGTCGTTAGGCAAGTGACACCGTTGGATCATGAGCTGGGGGCGGCGGGGAGCGTTCATGGGGAAGTGGCTGCCTGGAATCTCACGGAGATCGCAGGCCCGTATCCAGGACCGTGTGTCGCGACTCGGTGCCCGGATGACGGCCAGTCCCCGCCCCGAGTTCCAGGCCACGCTCCGCGAGCAGCTCACCCGGCCCCTGCCCGAGCAGGAGCGTCCCGAACCGCGGACGACGGGCCCCCGCCACTCCAGGCGGAGATCACGCGGCTCGCTGTTCCCGCGGCTGCTGAGCACCGTCCTGGTGGCCTCGATGGTCCTGTCCGGCGTCTGGACGTACCGCTCGATGCCCGGCGACACCTTCTACCCGCTCAAGCGAGCGGCCGAGAGCACCCTGTTCCACCTGAGTACCGACGAGGCCGAACGGGCGAACCGCTCCCTGGGGTACGCGGAGACCCGCGCCCGCGAGGTCCAGGAGCTCCTGGGCTCCGGAGAGCGCAAGGACATGATCGGGGAGACCCTCCAGGCGATGGAGGACACCACTCGTTCCGCGGTGACCTCCCTGGAGCAGGTACGGCGCCGCGACGCCCACGGCGCCGTCGCCGTCGAGCTCGAGGAGTTCGAGGAGCTCAAGCACTTCGTGCGGAAACAGCGCACCCAGATCACCGGGATGCTCCCGAAGATGGACGCCGAGGACCAGCGCAGGGCCCACGGGTACCTCGACTACATCGACGGGCTGGCCCCGCCCGGTTGACGCTCCCAGCCGGGCGGACCGCCCCCCGATGTTCTCCGGCCGCCCCCGGCCGCTCCCGCCTGTCCCCGCACGCCCCCGGTCGTTCTCGACCTGTCCCCGGCCGTCCCCGGCCGTCCCCGGCCGTTCCGGACCGGTCCGCCGCGCCGTTCCGGCAGGGCCGGGTGGCCGTTCTCCAGGGAATCGCGAGGGTGGTCTCGGGCCGCCTCGAAGAGTCGTTCCGACGGGCACACCACCTCTGGAACGACGCCGGATCGTCACATCCGGCTCATACGGCGGCTACCGATCTCACCCCTGTGTCCCGGTTAAGCTGAGATGCTATGAGGCGGCTACTACGACGGCGTGGCGAGGCGGGAACGGCGGGGCAGGCGACGGCCGGAGAGGTCATGGCCGGTGAGGTCGCCGCAGCGGCCGCCGTGGCGATGCCGATGGCCGAGCCCGACCCGGTGGCCGCCGCCTTCTTCGACGTCGACAACACCATGATGCGCGGCGCCTCCATCTACCACTTCGCCCGAGGCCTCGCCTCGCGTGGCCTGTTCACCAGCGGGGACCTGTTCCGGTTCGCCCTCGGCCAGGTGGTCTTCCGGGTCCGCGGCGACGAGAACCCCGCCCACATCGCCGAGGCCAGGGAGACCGCGCTGGCCTTCGCGGCCGGCAACTCGGTCGAGGAGATCGTCCGCCTCGGCGAGGAGATCTACGACGAGGTGATGGCCGACCGCATCTGGGCCGGTACGCGAGCCATCGCCCAGGCGCACCTCGACGCCGGCCAGCGGGTCTGGCTGGTCACCGCGACCCCGGTGGAGCTGGCCCGCGTGATCGCACAGCGGCTCGGCCTGACCGGTGCCCTGGGCACCGTCGCGGAGACCGAGAACGGCGTCTACACCGGCCGCCTGGTGGGCGATCTGCTGCACGGCCCGGCCAAGGCCGAGGCGGTCAGGGCCCTGGCCCGCCGGGAGGGCCTCGACCTGGCCCGCTGCCACGCCTACAGCGACTCGGCCAACGACCTGCCGCTGCTCTCCGTCGTCGGTCACGCCACCGCGGTCAACCCGGACGGCGATCTGCGCGACTTCGCCCGGGAGAACGGGTGGGACGTCAAGGACTTCCGTACCGGGCGCAAGGCGACCATGGTCGGCGTTCCCATCGCCGTGGGCGCCGGGGCGCTCGCGGGCGGGATCGCCGCCGCCATCGCCCTGCGCCGCCACTACCGCACCGAGCACTGACCCCGCCGGGCGGCTTCCCGGCCTCCGCGGCGGCGCCCCGGCTCTCAGTGCCCGGGGCGTCCCGTCCCGCCGGTCACGACCCGGTCGAGCAGGGCGACCAGCTCCCGGTTGACGGCCACGGGACGCTCCAGGCCGATCATGTGTCCGGCACCCGGGAGGACGAGCAGCCGGGCGCCGGGCAGGGCGTCGGCGATGCGGCGGCTGTGCTCCGCCGGGGTGAGACGATCCCGCTCACCGACCATGACGAGCGTCTCCACCGGACCGAGCGCGGCCAGTGCGGCCAGCTTGTCGTGGACGAGGAAGGCACGGAAGAAACCGACCATCACCTCCGTCGGAGTGGCCACGGCCATGTCGTTGACGAAACGCACGTGCTCGCGCGGTGCGCGCGGCCCGAAGGCGACGTACCGGGTCACCGGCAGGTTGGTGCGCGACCTGAGGGCGGGCCTGCGGTCGATGAGGGCGCCCCTGGCCAGCATGCGCTCGAACATGACGGGCGTGACGCGGGGCGCGAGCCGCCCGATCGGCCCCGGAAGCCCGAACGTGCTGTCGCGCAGCCGGCCCGGGGACGTGCTCAGCAACGCCACCCCGGCCACCCTGGCGGCCAGCGTCTGCGGATGCCGCTCGGCGAAGGCCATGATGGTCATACCGCCCATGGAGTGGCCGACGAGCACCACCGGCAGCCCTCCGGGCACGGCGGCCTCGATCACCGCGGCGAGGTCGTCACCGAGCCGGTCGACCGTGCAGGCGTCGAGCGCGCCGGCCGAGGAGTCACCGTGCCCGCGCTGGTCGTAGAAGATCAGGGTGGCCCGTCCGGCCAGCGCCTCGCGCTGGAAGTGCCAGCAGTGCCGGTTCATCACCCAGCCGTGGGTGAAGACCACGGCCACCCCCGGTGAGGCGGCCTCCTCCACGTCCACCGCGAGCCGCACGCCGTCGTCGGTCGTGACCGTGACCGGCCTGCCGCCGTGCGCGCCGAGGTGCCCGCCCGGACCCCCGGTGGGACCCGCGTTGAGACCCCCGCCGGGGTCTCCCGCGGCCGCCCGCCGCCGTCGCGCGACCACCCCGAGCACCGTGCCCGCCGCCAGCCCGGCGACGGCCGCCGTACGCCCCGCGTCCATGACCACCTCCGCATCCGTGAGCCCGGCACCGCGCACACCCTATCCAGCGCGTACCCACACTGTTAGACGCTGAGGACAATAAAAATCGCGTCCTTCGTCGCCGGGATGCGCACGACGTCGACGCCTCCGATCGCCCGGGCGACTTCGGCGGCCTCGGCCGTCGCGCCGGGCGCGGACGAGAGGCTCGAACGAGGAGTCCCGCCGGAGGGCCCGGCCGAGGAGCTCGAACGAGGAGCTCGTGTCGGCGGCGAGCCGGTGGCGGGCCGGTGGCGCGGGTGGCGCGGGTGGCGCGGGTGGCGCGGTCAGAAGAGGGGCGGGAAGGCGGGGCCGCGGCGGAGCCGGAGCTCGTCGAGCCGCTGCCCGACGGCCTCCCGGATCCGGTCGGTCAGGTCGAGGACCACCATAGGGTCGTCGGCGTCGTCCGGGTCGAACCGGTCGGTGCGGATCGGCTCCCCGAAGCCGATCATCCACTTGGACGGGAGCGGCACCAGTCCGAGAGGGCCGAACCACGGGAAGAGCGGCGTGACCGGCATGTACGGGAGCCCCAGCGCCCTCGCCAGGAAGGGCAGGTCGCCCAGCTTGGGATAGATCTCCTCGGCGCCCACGACGGCGCAGGGGATCACGGGCACGCCCGCCCGGATGGCGGAGGCGACGAAACCTCCGCGTCCGAAGCGCTGCAACCGGTAGCGCTCCGAGAACGGCTTGCCCACCCCCTTGAACCCCTCGGGGAAGACGCCCACGACCTCCCCCTTCCGGAGCAGCCGGTCGGCGTCCTCCCGGCACGCGAGGGTGTGGCCGGTCTTGCGCGACAGGTGTCCGAGCACCGGGAGCCGATACACCAGATCCGCCCCCAGGAGGCGGAGCGCGCGGCGATCGGGATGGTCGTCGTGAAGGGCCACCTGGAGCATGAGCCCGTCGAGCGGGAGGGTTCCCGAGTGGTTGGCCACGATCAGGGCGCCGGAGTCGCCGGGCACGTTGTGGATGCCGACGGTCTCGGTACGGAACCAGTGGCGGTAGAGCGGGCGGAGCAGCTCCAGCACGACCCTGTCGGTGAGCTCCGCGTCGAAGCCGAACTCGTCGACCTCGTACTCCCCCGCCAGGCGACGTCGCAGGAAGGCCAGCAGCTCGGCCAGACGATCCTCGGCCCCACCGGTCGCGTCGGCCCCGCCGGCCGTGTCCGCCCCGTCGGTCCCGCCGGTCGCATCCGCTTCGTCGGCGTCCCCGGGCTCCTCCGCGCTCCCGCTCACCTCTTCACCGCCCGGGAGAAGACCTCCAGCAGGGCGGCGGGAAGGCCGCCGGCCAGGTCGCGGGCACGCAGGAAGTCCTCGAAGGCGGCGGCCGTGGAGAACTTCGGCCTCCAGCCCAGTGCGGCGGCCAGCGGGGCCGTGTCGACCACGCGCCCGTGGCACATCAGGCGGAGCTGCTCGGGGGAGAAGTCGACCAGCCGCGCCCCCCGGGCGGCCTCGCCCACGAGGCGGAACAGCGGGGAGGGGACGGGCAGCGGGAGCAGACCCGCCCTGTGCGCGCACTGCGACAGCAGCAGCACGCCGTCCCCGGCCACGTTGAACGTGCCGGGGTGATCGTTCGTCGCCGTCCGGCGCAGCACCTCGACGGCGTCGTCCTCGTGGACGAACTGCAGTCTCGGGTCGAAGCCGAGCACGGTGGGCAGGAGGGGCTGGGTGAAGTAGCGCGTCAGCGGGGAGTCGACGCCGGGTCCCATGAAGTTGGCGAACCTCAGTGTCGACACGGCCACGTCCCCCCGCCGCCTGGCGAAGCCCCGGACGTACCCCTCCACCTCGGAGGCGTCCTTGGCGTAGCCGCGGCCGGGCGGCTCCCCCGGCTCGGCGTCCTCGGTGAAGACGGCCGGGTCGCGCGGGGAGGAACCGTAGACGGCGGTGGTGGAGCGCACCACGACACGGCGGACCGTCGCGGATCGCTGACAGGCACCGAGCAACTGCATGGTGCCGATGACGTTGTGTTCCTTCATGAGCATCCGGCCACCGCTCCGGGGAGGAGCGCTCACCAGGCTCATGTGAACGACGGTGTCGATGTCGGCGTCCGCGATCACCCGGGAGATGTCGGGACCGCGCAGATCGACGCGGACGAACTCCATCCGCCCGAGAGGTACGCCGCCATCACCTGAGAGCGAGGGCGGCGGCACCGTATCCACTCCGATGACCCGGTCGATGCCCGGGTCATCCGCGAGAGCGCTCGCCACTCGGGCGCCGATGTGGCGCGAGACCCCGGTGACAAGCACGATATGGGTCATCGGCGCCTCGCAGACCGCGCTACTACTTCTTGTTACGCCGCTGGATGCGGGTCTTCTTGAGAAGCTTGCGGTGCTTCTTCTTCGCCATGCGCTTACGGCGCTTCTTGATCACAGAGCCCACGGGACCCCCAGGTAGCTGGTAGCCGAGAATGTCGAACCGGTACGCGAGAGCACACCGGCACAACAGACTACCGGCGATCCGTGGTGGATCGCCCCTGGGGGACCCCGGGCGCGTGAACTCACGACGCGGTGACCGCGTCGCTACCCCGACGAGGCCGAGACCCACCCAATGCCGGGCTTACCGGAAATCACTCACCGGTCAGACCGGAACGAACAGGTCACGAGCCGGCCGATGCGCCTGGTTCGCCTCGCGACCGGGTCATCCCCGACGCTCGGCGCGGCGCACCGGGCCGCCCCTGCCTCAGCCTGCCTCGATGTAGGCGTCCCTGAGATAATCGTGCACCGCCTGCTCCGGCACCCGGAAGGATCGACCGACCCGGATGGCCGGCAGCTCGCCCGAATGCACGAGTCGGTACACAGTCATCTTGGACACCCTCATGACAGTGGCCACTTCTGCCACCGTCAGGAACTTCACCTCACTGAGAGGTCTTTCGCCTGCACCCATCGGACGCCTCTTCCGCACGTGTATCCGGGTTATCCCCACTGGTGCCATTGCTCACGCACGTGTACTGCTGTCAGCGTAAGTCTCGACCCCGGGCACGCAAACCCCCTATTTTCTCAGCCCGCGGTCTCCCACGTCAGCGAAACTGACGAAATCGCTGGCCAGCAGCCTGACCGTGCCCCTTGACTCGATCATGGAACGGACCAACTGTCTCCCATTAGAGTCGCCCACAATCCTCAAAAAGTTGGCAAACGGTCGGCGAGCTCCGTGGAATGCAGGCGCGAAATGCCCGTATAGGGATGTCCCAATTCACGCATCCCCTGTCTCAGAGGTCCCGCAGGACCCTTTCGACCAGGTGGCGCGTCAGCGGCTCGTAATAGCGGGGTAGCACGTTGTCATCGAGCGGCACGGTCACCGCGATCTTGCCCTCGGCCTCGCCGACGAAGAGCGCCGGGTCGTTGCTGTCGGCGAACCCCACCGTGAGGACGCCCGCCTCTCCGGCGGCTCCGGCCCAGCCGTGGTCGGCGATCACCAGATCGGGCCGGTCCGTCCCCAGCTCGGAGAGCATCGCCCGCATCGGGGCCGGGTCGTGGGTGTGCACGAAGGAACCCTTGTCGTCGAGCATCGCGACGTCGTCCATGTAACGGATCTTGCGCCTGCGGCCGAACCCGCTTCCCCAGTACGACCAGCCCTCGGCCGGGCTCATCAGGGTCAGGCCCCGCGCCCTGATCATCCGCGCCAGGGCCATGTGGATGGTGAGCAGGCCGGTGGGGTGACCGGTGGCGATCAGGATGCGGGGGCTCTCCTGCCGGAGCACGCCCGCGATCGTGTCCCCCATCCTCTCGACGGCCTCGATCGTACGGTCGGGGTCGATGGTGTCCTGGCCCTCGCGGTGATCGCGGTCGGCCACGACCCCCGCGGACTTGACCATCAGCTCGAGGATGTCCCGGTAGGCCCAGGGGCCGTCCAGCGTCAGCCCGAACATGTAGTGCGGATCACGGTTGGCCAGCGACCGGTAGTGATCCAGGTTGTTCTCCCGGCTGGTCGCCACGTCCCCGGCGATCCTGGTCCGGACCAGGTGCTCGCGAAGCTCGGCGTGTGTCATCGGCGCACCTTTGTTCCTCGGTCCTGTTCACCGGGATACCGGCCGGGCCGTTTCGTCGTCGGGGAGGGACCGGTGAGTCCCCGCGTCACGGGAGGGGATCAAGGCCATGAAGAGGGAAGACGGCGTTCCTCGTGGCCATGATGGCTCGGTCGATCGGGTCTGCTGGATCATAACCAGCGGAGAAATCACGAAATTCCGGGTCGCGACCATCGGTCAGCGTCAGGGGGGCCGACTGGTTGGTGCGCTCCTTGACGAACGTACGCCAGGCCTCGGGGGTGGCGGTCGCCGGGTCGAGCGGGTGGCCCGCCACCTCGGCGATCAGATGCGTCCAGGCACGGGGGACGACCTGCACCAGCTCGTACCCGCCGCCTCCGGTCACGACCCAGCGGCCGCCGGCGGTCTCGTGGGCCAGCTCGTGCAGGGCCGCGTACGCGGCGCGCTGGCCGTCCAGGCTGAGCATCAGGTTGGCCAGGGGGTCGAGGGCGTGGCTGTCACAGCCGTGCTGGGTGACCAGGACCTCGGGGGCGAACTCCCGCAGCAGCGGCGGGACCACCGCGTGGAAGGCCCTCAGCCAGCCGCCGTCACCGCATCCGGCGGGCAGCGCCACGTTGACCGCGGTGCCCTCGGCGCCGCGCTCCTCGGGGAAGCCCGTGCCGGGGAAGAGCGTGCGCGGGCTCTCGTGCAGGCTGATGGTGAGAACCCTCGGGTCGTCGTAGAACATCGCCTGGACGCCGTCGCCGTGGTGCACGTCCACGTCCACGTAGGCCACCCTCGAGGCGCCCTGCGCCAGCAGCCACGCGATGGCGGCGGCCGGGTCGTTGTAGACGCAGAAGCCGCTCGCCCAGGAGGCCATCGCGTGGTGCAGGCCGCCCGCGACGTTGACCGCGTGCTCGGCCTCACCGGTCCACACCGCGCGGGCCGCGGCCAGGCTGGCGCCCGTGATCAGCGCGGACGCCTCGTGGACGCCGGGGAAGGCGGGGTTGTCGTCGGTTCCCAGGCCGTGGGTCACGTCGGGCCGCCCGGTGGCGGAGACCCGCTTGACGGCCTCGATGTAACCGCGCTCGTGCACGAGGGCCAGCTCGTCGTCGGTGGCGGGGGCGCAGCCGCTCATCTCCACCAGGTCCAGCACGCCGAGCTCCCTGGCCAGCGCCATCGTCAGCTCGACCCTCACGGGCGCGAGCGGGTGGCCGGGGCCGAAGTCGTACGAGGTGAGCGCATCGTCCCAGACGACCCGTACGGACCGGCTCATGCGCACTCCCTGTCTGGTCGCGGCGCCGCGCGCCGCGGCCGGATCCGCCTGCTCCCCGCTCGACGTTACCGCACGTGCGCGGAAGGGCGTTTACCCAGGCGTCTTGGAGGAGCGATGCTTTTCATCTAACCGAAACATGGGGATTTATTGCTGTTCGACGCCCTGTTTTCCGAGCGTGCCCGGCCCGGGCGGGCGCCGGTTCAAGCGGCACCGGCCCGGACATGGCCGGTTCGGGCGGATACGGGTCTGAACGAGTGCCGGTCCGAACGGGTCCCGGCGGTCACCCCTCGGCGAGCTGGCGCCCCCGGTCCCGGGCGGCCTCGATGGCCGCCAGGAAGGCCGCGCGGACGCTGTGCCTCTCCAGCTCGGCGATGGCCGCGATGGTGGTGCCGCCCGGCGAGGTGACCGCCTCGCGGAGGATCACCGGGTGCTCGCCCGAGTCGCGGAGCATGATCGCCGCACCGACGATCGACTGGGTGACCATGTCGAGGGCGGCGGCCCGGGGCATGCCGAGCAGGATGCCGGCGTCGACCATGGCCTCGACCAGGTAGAAGAAGTACGCGGGGCCGCTGCCGGACAGGGCGGTGGCCGCGTCCTGCTGCGACTCGGGGATGCGCAGCACCTTGCCCACCGGGCTGAACAGGTCCTCGGCGCGCCGCAGGTGCTCCTCGGAGGCGTGCGCCCCGGCCGAGATCACGCTCATCGCCTCGTCCACCAGCACCGGCGTGTTGGACATGACCCGGACCACCGCAATCTCGGCGCCCAGGCGCGACTCGACGAAGGCGGTCGTGATCCCCGCCGCGGCCGAGACGACCAGGCGGTCGGTCGGCAGGTGGGGGGCGATCTCGGCCAGCAGGGTCCCCATGTCCTGCGGCTTGACCGCGAGGATGATCGTGTCGGCGGTCTTGGCGGCCTCGTCGTTGGAGACCACCCGGACCCCGTACCGCTCCGCGAGGGCCTCGCGGCGCTCGGCGCGCCGCGCCGTCGCCAGCACGTCACCCGGCTTGAACCCGGCCCTGAGCAGCCCGGAGAGCAGGGCCTCCCCCATCTTGCCGGTTCCAAGGATCGCGATCATGAGAGCACCTCGAGGTCGGGGACCGAACCCCCGAACCCTACCGGCACCCCGCCGGCACCCCGCCGGACACGGCCTTCCGCCGGAACGCCTGAACCGTCCGGGGTCCCGATCCGTCTTGGGGGTATGCGTATGATCGCGAACCCCATCCTGGCCGGAAGCCTGCTGCTGGTTCTGGGCTGCGGCACCGAACCCAGCGCCACGGTCGCCACCGGCGTCCCCTCGCAGCCGGCGAGCCACGACACGGCCGTCTCCGGCGCCCCCTCACAGCCGGCGGGCGGGACCGTGGCCCCCCGGACCGAGCCCACCGGCGACTCCCCGAAGCCCACGAGGCCCGAGGGCGACACCGACAACCCGCGCAAGATCAGGTGGCTGAAGGCCACCCCCTCCAAGGACGGCCGGAGCCTGCGGGTCGTCTGGTGGTCCGGCGTCGAGCCGTGCAACGTCCTCGACCGGGTCACCGTGCGGCAGACCTCCAAGCGGGTGACCGTCACCCTCTGGGAGGGGCCGAGCAGCAAGGCCCAGAACGTCGCCTGCATCGAGATCGCCATCAAGAAGGTGACGACCGTCAAGCTCAAGAAGCCCCTCGGCTCCCGCAAGGTCGTCGACGGCGCCCGCTGACGCCCGCCCCGTACCTCCGGGCGCCCCTTTCCCGCGCCGCCGTCCACGTCCCGGCGGTACGGGAAGGGGGCGCCCTTTTCGGAACACCGGGCACGTTCCGCCCCCGCCCCCGAAGGACTCCCTCCCGCGCCCCGAACGCCTCCCGTCCTGCCCGTGGCGGCCGGACGGTCCCCGGTCGCCGCGCCGGGAACGATCCCCGGGTGTTCCCTCGTCAGAGGGGGTGGGCGTCCCCTGCCCGTTTACGGGAGATCGGGAATGCTCGCGCGCGATTCAGGGTTGAGCCCAATAGACTCAAGTCGTTTGACAAACCTCGCTCGAGGTTCCACTATGAGTCTCATCGACTCAACTTTGACTACAAGGACGTACTCATGGCACGTGCGGTAGGTATCGACCTGGGGACGACCAACTCCGTCGTCTCGATTCTTGAGGGCGGTGAGCCCACCGTCATCGCCAACGCTCAGGGTTCGCGGACCACCCCGTCCGTGGTCGCGTTCGCGAAGAACGGCGAGGTCCTCGTCGGTGAGGTCGCCAAGCGGCAGGCCGTCACCAACGTCGACCGGACGATCCGCTCGGTCAAGCGCGAGATGGGCACCAACTGGTCCATCGAGATCGACGGCAAGAAGTCCAACCCGCAGCAGATCAGCGCGTTCGTCCTGCAGAAGCTCAAGCAGGACGCGGAGGCCTACCTGGGCGAGAAGATCACCGACGCGGTGATCACCGTTCCCGCCTACTTCAACGACGCCCAGCGCCAGGCGACCCAGGAGGCGGGCACCATCGCCGGCCTCAACGTGCTGCGCATCATCAACGAGCCCACCGCCGCCGCGCTGGCGTACGGCCTCGACAAGGACAAGGACGAGACCATCCTCGTCTTCGACCTCGGCGGCGGCACCTTCGACGTGTCCCTGCTCGACGTCGGCCAGGAGGACGGTCACGGCTTCGTCGAGGTCAAGGCCACCAGCGGCGACAACCACCTCGGTGGCGACGACTGGGACCAGCGCGTCGTGGACGAGCTGGCCAACCGGTTCAAGAACGCGCACGGCGTGGACCTGACCAAGGACAAGATGGCCCTGCAGCGCCTGCGCGAGGCCGCGGAGAAGGCCAAGATCGAGCTCTCCAGCCAGTCGGAGACCTCCATCAACCTGCCGTACATCACGGCCTCGGCCGAGGGTCCCCTCCACCTGGAGGAGAAGCTCACCCGCGCCGAGTTCCAGCGGATCACCGCCGACCTGCTCGAGCGGTGCAAGGGCCCGTTCAACCAGGTCGTCAAGGACGCCGGGATCAAGGTCTCCGACATCGCCCACGTGGTGCTCGTCGGCGGCTCGACCCGCATGCCCGCCGTGGCCGAGCTCGTCAAGGAGCTGACCGGCGGCAAGGAGCCCAACAAGGGCGTCAACCCGGACGAGGTCGTGGCCATCGGCGCCGCCCTCCAGGCCGGCGTGCTCAAGGGCGAGGTCAAGGACGTCCTGCTGCTCGACGTGACCCCGCTGAGCCTGGGCATCGAGACCAAGGGCGGGATCTTCACGAAGATCATCGAGCGTAACACCACGATCCCGACCAAGCGCTCCGAGGTCTTCACCACGGCCGAGGACAACCAGCCGTCGGTGCAGATCCAGGTCTACCAGGGCGAGCGCGAGATCGCGGCGTACAACAAGAAGCTGGCCACCTTCGAGCTGACCGGCATCGCCCCGGCGCCGCGCGGCATCCCGCAGATCGAGGTCACCTTCGACATCGACGCCAACGGCATCGTCAACGTCTCCGCCAAGGACCTCGGCACCGGCAAGGAGCAGACGATGACGATCACCGGCGGCTCCGCGCTGCCGAAGGACGACATCGAGCGCATGATGCGCGAGGCCGAGTCCTACGCCGAGGAGGACAAGAAGCGCCGCGAAGAGGCCGAGACGCGCAACAACGCCGACTCGCTCGTCTACCAGACCGAGAAGTTCCTCGGCGAGAACGCCGACAAGGTCCCGGACGACATCAAGAACGAGGTCAACGAGGCCGTCGCCGAGCTGAAGAAGGCTCTGGAGGGCACCGACTCGTCCGAGATCCGCGCCTCCGCCGAGAAGCTCGCCACGGTCAGCCAGAAGATGGGCTCGGCGATCTACGCTCAGTCCCAGGGGTCCGAGACCCCGACCGGCACGCCGGACGCGGACGCGGGCGCCACGAACGAGCAGAAGACCGACGACGACGTGGTCGAGGCCGAGATCGTGGACGACGAGCCGAAGCGCGACGACGGCGCCAAGTGACGGCCGGAAAGCCGAGGGGAGCACCAGCGTGAGCACGCGCGAGAACGGTTCCGGAGAGGAGCCGGTGATCCGCGACAACCGGAAGATCGACCCGGAGACGGGCCGGCCACGCGAGGCGGACCCGGCGGAGGCCACCGGCCAGGACGTCGGGGAGCAGGGCGACACGCCGTCCTCCCTGACGTCCGACCTGGCCTCGATCGAGCTGGCCACCCAGCTCGCCGAGCGCACCGCGGACCTGCAGCGCCTTCAGGCCGAGTATTCCAACTATCGCAAGCGGGTCGAGCGGGACCGGGTCGCGGTCAAGGAGCAGGCGGTGGCCGGCGTCCTGTCGGAGCTGCTGCCGGTCCTCGACGACATCGGCCGGGCCCGCGACCACGGGGAGTTGACCGGCGGTTTCGCCAAGGTGAGCGAGTCACTGGAGGCGGCCACCGGGAAGCTGGGGCTCAGCTCCTACGGCACCAAGGGCGAGGCGTTCGACCCGATGGTGCACGAGGCGCTGATGCACAGCTACTCCTCCGAGGTCACGGAAGCGACCTGTGTGGAGATCCTGCAGCCCGGTTACCGGATCGGCGAGCGAGTGCTCCGCCCCGCGCGCGTCGCGGTGGCCGAGCCCGAGACGCCCGCCGCGGACGACAACTGACACCCCCACGTCTGATCTCTGAGAAGGAAGATGGATGAGCACCAAGGACTACCTGGAGAAGGACTACTACGCCGTCCTTGGTGTGCCCAAGTCCGCCACGGCAGATGAGATCAAGAAGGCGTACCGGAAGCTGGCCAGGCAGTACCACCCGGACGCCAACCCCGGCAGCTCGGAGAACTCCGCGAGCACCGCGAAGTTCAAGGAGGTCTCCGAGGCCTACGACGTCCTGTCCGACACCAAGCGCCGCAAGGAGTACGACGAGGCGCGGACGCTGTTCGGATCGGGCATCGGCGGCTACCCGGGGGGCGCGGGGGCACCGCGGCCGGGCGCGGGCGGTTTCCCGTTCGACCTGGGGGACCTGTTCGGGGGCACCAACCAGCAGCAGAGCGGCGCCGGGGAGCGCATCGGCGACATCTTCGGCGGCCTGTTCAACCGGGGCGGCGCGGGCCGCCCCGGCGGGACGACCACCAGGGCGCGCCGGGGCCAGGACATCGAGTCCGAGGTGACCCTCAGCTTCTCCGAGGCGGTCGAGGGCACCACGGTCTCGCTCCGCCTGACCAGCTCGTCGGCGTGCACCGCGTGCGGGGGCACCGGCGCCAAGGCCGGCACCACCCCGCGGGTCTGCCCGACCTGCGACGGCACCGGGGCGGCCAGCCGCAACCTGGGCAACTTCGCCTTCTCCGAGCCGTGCCGCGACTGCAAGGGCCGCGGGCTGCTGGTGGACGACCCGTGCCCGGTGTGCGACGGGAGCGGGCGGGGCAAGAGCACCCGCACGATCCAGGCCCGCATCCCGGCCGGTGTCGGCGACGGCCAGCGCATCAAGATCAAGGCCAAGGGCGCGCCCGGCGAGAACGGCGGCCCGGCCGGCGACCTCTACGTCCAGATCCACGTCAAGCCGCACTCCGTGTTCGGCAGGACGGGTGAGAACCTGACGGTCACCGTCCCGGTCACCTTCACCGAGGCCGCGCTGGGCGCCGAGATCAAGGTGCCGACCCTCAAGGGGATGCCGGTCACCCTGCGCATCCCCGAGGGCACACCGAACGGCCGCACCTTCCGGGTGCGCGGCAGGGGCGTGACCCGCAAGGACGGCACCAAGGGCGACCTGCTCGCCACGATCGAGGTCCTGGTGCCGCAGACGCTGGAGGACAAGGCGCGAGGCGCCCTGGAGGAGTTCCGCGACGCCACCTCGGGAGGTGACCCGCGGGCTGACCTGATAGCACAGGCCAGGAGCGAGTAGCCATGGAAGCCAACTACTTCGATCTGTCGGACGACACACCCGTCTACGTGATCTCAGTGGCCGCCCAGCTGTCCGGTCTGCACCCGCAGACCCTGCGCCAGTACGACCGTCTCGGTCTGGTCAGTCCGGGCCGTACGGCCGGACGCGGGCGCCTGTACTCCACCCGCGACATCGTGATGCTCCGCGAGGTCCAGAGGCTCTCCCAGGAGGAGGGCATCAACCTCGCGGGCATCAAGCGCATCCTGGCCCTCGAGAACGAGGCCCTGCGGCTGCGCGACGAGAACCACCGTCTCCGCGCGGAGATGAACATGATCCGCGCCCTGATCCAATACCAGCTGCCCCCCGCCTGAGAGTCCCGTCCGGTCCCGTTCCACAGCGAACGCGCGCGGCGCACGGCGCCGTCGTCGGACCGGGCACGAGCGTCCGAACCGCGGCGCGCAGCGTCGCCCTCTGCACTAAGGCCTGGTAAGCATGGACTACAAGCTCACCCAGAAGAGCCAGGAGGCGGTCTCCTCCGCCATCCGGCGGGCAGCCGCCGAAGGCAACCCCGAGGTCGCCCCGGCCCACCTGTTCACCTCGCTGCTGGCCCAGACCGGCGGCACCGCCGTGCCCCTGCTGGAGGCGGTGGGCGCCGACTGGAAGAAGCTCAGGACCGAGGCCGAGACGCAGCTCGCCGCCCTGCCCAAGGCGCAGGGCTCCACGGTCGGTGCGCCCTCCAGCTCGCGGCAGCTCCTCACCGTGCTGAACACCGCCGCCCAGCGGGCCCGCAGCCTGGAGGACGAGTACGTCTCGACCGAGCACCTGCTGGTCGGCCTGGCCACCGACGGCGGCCCGATCGCCCGGCTGCTCACCTCCGCCGGCGCGAGCCCGGCCGCCCTGCTGGACGCCTTCGAGAAGGTGCGCGGGCACGCCAAGGTGACCAGCGCGACGCCCGAGGACACCTACCAGGCGCTGGAGAAGTACGGGATCGACCTGACCGAGCAGGCCAGGGCGGGCAAGCTCGACCCGGTGATCGGCCGCGACTCGGAGATCCGGCGGGTCGTCCAGGTGCTCAGCCGCCGTACCAAGAACAACCCGGTGCTCATCGGCGAGCCCGGCGTCGGCAAGACCGCGGTGGTGGAGGGGCTCGCCCAGCGGATCGTGGCCGGCGACGTGCCCTCCAGCCTGCGCGACAAGCGCCTGATCGCGCTCGACCTGGGCGCCATGGTCGCCGGCGCCAAGTTCCGCGGCGAGTTCGAGGAGCGCCTCAAGGCCGTGCTCGGCGAGATCAAGGAGAGCGACGGCCAGGTCGTCACCTTCATCGACGAGCTGCACACCATGGTCGGCGCGGGCGCGGCCGAGGGCTCGATGGACGCGGGCAACATGCTCAAGCCCATGCTGGCCCGCGGCGAGCTGCGGATGATCGGCGCGACCACGCTGGACGAGTACCGCGAGCGCATCGAGAAGGACCCGGCGCTGGAGCGGCGCTTCCAGCAGGTCTACGTGGGCGAGCCCAGCGTCGAGGACACCATCGCCATCCTGCGCGGCCTCAAGGGACGCTACGAGGCGCACCACCAGGTGCAGATCGCCGACGGCGCGCTCGTGGCCGCCGCCGCGCTCTCCGACCGCTACATCACCTCCCGGTTCCTGCCGGACAAGGCGATCGACCTCGTCGACGAGGCCGCCTCCCGGCTCCGCATGGAGATCGACTCCCGCCCGGTGGAGATCGACCAGCTCCAGCGGAACGTCGACCGGATGCGGATGGAGGAGCTGGCGCTCGCCAAGGAGACCGACGAGAGCAGCCTGCAGCGGCTGGAGCGGCTCCGCAAGGAGCTCGCCGACCGCCAGGAGGAGCTCAACGCCCTGGTCGCCCGCTGGGAGCAGGAGAAGGCCGGGCTCAACCGGGTCGGCGACCTGAAGAAGCAGATCGACGAGGTGCGCGGCGCCGCCGAGCGGGCCCAGCGCGACGGCGACTTCGAGAACGCCTCCCGGTTGATGTACGCCGAGGTGCCCAAGCTGGAGGCCGAGCTCGCCGAGGCCAGCAAGACCGCCCAGCCCGAGGACGCCATGGTCAAGGAGGAGGTCGGCTCCGACGACATCGCGCAGGTCATCTCCTCCTGGACCGGCATCCCCGCGGGACGCCTGCTGGAGGGCGAGACCAGCAAGCTGCTGCGCATGGAGGAGGAGCTCGGCAGGCGCCTGATCGGCCAGCGGCAGGCCGTCGAGGCCGTCTCCGACGCCGTACGGCGGGCGCGGGCGGGCATCTCCGACCCGGACAGGCCCACCGGCAGCTTCCTGTTCCTGGGCCCTACGGGCGTCGGCAAGACCGAGCTGGCCAAGGCGCTGGCGGACTTCCTGTTCGACGACGAGCGGGCGATGGTCCGCATCGACATGAGCGAGTACGGCGAGAAGCACAGCGTCTCGCGGCTCGTGGGCGCCCCTCCCGGCTACATCGGCTACGAGGAGGGCGGCCAGCTCACCGAGGCCGTACGGCGCCGCCCGTACACCGTGGTGCTGCTGGACGAGGTCGAGAAGGCCCACCCGGAGGTCTTCGACATCCTGCTCCAGGTGCTCGACGACGGGCGGCTCACCGACGGTCAGGGCCGCACGGTCGACTTCCGCAACGTGATCCTGATCCTCACCTCGAACATCGGCTCGCAGTTCCTGGTGGACCCGGGCATGACCAAGGAGGCCCAGCGGACGGCCGTGATGGCCGCGGTCAGGAACGCCTTCAAGCCGGAGTTCCTCAACCGGCTCGACGACGTGATCCAGTTCGACGCGCTCGGCACGGAGGAACTGTCCAAGATCGTTGATCTGCAGGTGGCCCACCTGGCCAGGCGCCTGGCCGACCGGCGGCTCACGCTCACCGTGACCCCGGCGGCACGCGACTGGCTGGCGCTGACGGGCTTCGACCCCCTGTACGGCGCCCGTCCGCTCCGCCGCCTCGTGCAGTCCGCGATCGGCGACAGCCTGGCCAGGAAGGTGCTCTCCGGCGAGGTCCAGGACGGTGACGAGGTGCTGGTCGACCTGGACCCGGCGAGCGACAGCCTGACGATCGGCGCGGTAAGAGGCTGACCACGGGGGAGTGAGGCCCACCAGACGACCGGTCGCGAGCGTTTGAGGACCGGTAAGGGCTTGACCAGCATTGAGCCAAGCCGGCTCCCCGTCGAGACCCCCCTGTTACGTTCGGCATTCGTCGGATTACCGAACGCAACAGGGGGATGTGCATGTCGAACGCATCACGGAACATCCGAGGATTTCTCGCGGTGGCGGTGCTCACGGCCGGTGCAGGATGGACGATGGTCGCTCCGGCCGCGGCGGGAATGGCGCCCTGCGCCGACCCGGACGCGGTGGGGACGTCCCAGACGCCCGGGACCGCTTCGGGCGCCTGTGAAGAGGTCGTGATCCTGGAGAGCACGGTCACCGGTGACACGGCGACCGCCGGTGACGAGGTTCCTCCGCCCGGCGACGAGCCCGAGGCGCCGGCGAGCGGGGAGACCAGGACTCCGGCGAACGCCGAGGCACCTTCTGCCCAGGCACCTTCCGCCGAGGCACCTTCCGCTCAGGCACCTTCTGCGGAGGCGCCGGCCGGCGCGACGCCGGCAGTCATGGCCCCGGCACCCGCCGAGGCCCCGGCCGCCGTTGACGAGACCCGGCCGCAGATCGGAACCCCGGCGAACGCCGAGGCTCCTGCCCCTACCGACGTTGAGGCCCCGGCCGAGGCACCCGCCCCGGCCCCGGCTGAGGCCGCCCCGGCCGACGCCGAGTCCGCCCGGACCCCGGTGATCGCGGAAGCCCCCCAGGCCTCCGCCCCCACCGACACCCCGGCCGAGGCTCAGGCCCCGACCCTCGACACCCCGGCCCCGGCCGCCGACGCCCCCGCGGCACCGGCTCCCGCCGAGGCCCCCGCGGCACCGGCC